>JANOPT010000218.1:0-12613 GCA_031421975.1 Sphingomonadales bacterium
TCGACTCAGAACACCGGGATAGCGGAAGACGGGACATGGTCGCCGATCTGAACCCTGCTGCCTTCTCTGCAACGTCCTGCCCTTTGCTAGTCGTCAAGGTCGGATCGTCGTTGCTGGTCCAGCCCGATGGCGGCGTCCGGCGCGATTGGCTCAAAACCTTAGTTGACGACATCAGCAAACGGCATCAGGCGGGGCAGCGGATCATCATTGTCACCTCTGGCGCGATTGCGCTGGGCGCGCGGCGGTTGGGGTTTGACAAAGGCGGCAGGGCCAGTCTGGCAGACGCGCAAGCAGCGGCTTCAGTGGGGCAGATTATCCTCTCGGGCATCTGGGCCGAGCTGCTGGCCACCCAAAGCCTGGAGGCGGCGCAAATGTTGGTGACGCTGGATGATCTGGAAGATCGTCGGCGGTATTTGAATATTGCGGCGACGTTGGACCGCTTGCTGGGCGCTGGCGCGGTGCCGGTGGTCAACGAAAATGATAGCGTTGCGACCGAGGAAATCCGCTTTGGCGATAACGACCGACTGGCGGCGCGTGTTGCCCAAGCGGCGGGAGCGAGCGGTGTCGTCCTGCTCTCCGATGTCGACGGCCTGTACGACCGCGCACCCCACTTACAGGGCGCAATGCTGCTGCCCGTCGTTGAAAAAATCGACGGGCGCGTTCGCATCATGGTCGCCGAGGGGTCGTCGTCCGGCATGGGGTCTGGCGGGATGGCATCGAAGCTTGATGCCGCCGATATCGCCACGCGCGCCGGCATCGGAATTACCATTACTTCGGGGTTGAAAAAGCACCCTTTAACGGCGCTGGAAAATGGCGACGCATCGACATACTTCGTTCCGCGCCAAGGTGGGTCCGCTCGCAAAAGCTGGCTCGGTGGCCGACTTACAGTCAAGGGCCGCATCCGGGTGGATGACGGCGCGGTTCGCGCAATGAAGGCGGGCAGCAGTCTGCTTCCGGCCGGCGCGCTCAGCGTCGAAGGTGAATTCAAACGCGGCGATGTAATCGACATCAGCGCGGATGACGGCGTTGCAGTTGCGCGCGGACTTTCGGAATATGATGCGGTTGATGCCGCGCGGATTTGCGGACACCGCACCGCGGAACTGGAGGCGATTCTGGGAACTGTCCCGCGCTCCGTACTCGTCCATCGTGACCAACTGGTATTATTGTGAAGGCGAAGCCAGGTGTCGTGGCACTGACCGGCGCAACCGGCTTTGTTGGTAAGATGACGCTTGATCGGCTGATCGAGGGCGGATGGCGGGTGCATGCTTTAACCCGGCGGGATCAACCCCAACGCGCGGGCGTTACATGGGTGCATGGCAGCTTGGACAACGCCAAAAGCCTTGAAACATTATGCGACGGCGCTGACGCTGTGCTCCATATCGCTGGGGTGGTCAACGTGCCCGATGCCGCCGGTTTCGAGGCAGGCAACGTGGCGGGCACCGCCAGCATGATCGCTGCGGCAAAAGAGGCTGGCATAAAGCGTTTCGTCCATGTCTCTTCGCTCGCGGCCAAGTATCCCGAGCTTTCTCTGTACGGTGCCAGCAAGGCGCGCGCCGAAAAAATCGTTGGAACCAGTCTGCTCGACTGGACCATTATTCGCCCGCCCGGCGTTTATGGGCCGGGCGATACCGAGATGTTCGACATGTTTCGTCTGGCACATAAGGGCTGGGCACTGTTACCGCCGCGTGGTCGGGGCTCATGGATTTATGTCGATGATCTGGCACGCCTGCTGGTCGCGGTGCTGCCCGCCCACGATGACGCCACCGCGCGGACATTCGAAGCGGACGACGGTGCCGAGAACGGCTGGAGCCATGAAGGCTTCGCTCGTGCGATTGGTTGGGCGGTGGGACGGCGCGTGACAGCATTGCATGTGCCGCGCTTTTTGCTGAAACTTGCCGGGCACGCAGACCGGCTGTTGCGTGGTCATAAAGCAAAGTTGACGCCTGACCGGGCGAATTACCTCGCGCATCGCGACTGGACCATCGACCGCATGGCGGCCCCTTCACCAGCGTTATGGACGCCGCATATTGAAACCCGGCAGGGTTTGAAAGACACGGCGCGCTGGTATCGGACACAGGGCTGGTTGTAGCAAGATTTTGCCCTTATGCGGCCTTATTCGGTTGCCATAGCGCTGGAAATTAGAAGGAATCAACATGACCGAACGCAGTGCAATGTTTGAAGGGCTGAATGGCCTGATCGAGCCATTCAACAAAAAAGGTGTGGAAGTTACCGATGCCACCACTTTTGCTGGCGATCTTGAATGGGACAGCCTGACGGTTATGGATTTCGTGGCCGAGGTCGAAGACGCATTTGACATTGTGATCACGATGAACTTGCAGGCCGAGATCGAGAATGTTGGCCAGCTGGTCGATGCCGTAACGAAGTTGACGGACTAAGCCCGCGATGACCGATCTGTTCTCCAAATTCGACGCGCTTATCGCCCAACGCGAAGGTCTGCTGTCCACTGGCGTTATGGACCCGTTTTCGCTGGTCATGGAAGAGGTTAAATCGCCTACCGTTGCGGTTGTAAACGGCAAGGAAACGATTTTGCTCGGCACCTACAATTATATGGGCATGACGTTTGACGACGATGTGATTGCGGCAGGCAAAACGGCGCTCGACGAATTTGGCGCGGGCACCACGGGAAGCCGCGTGCTCAATGGCACATTCCAGGGCCATAAAGAATGCGAAGACGCGCTTAAAGAATTTTACGACATGAAATATGCTATGGTCTTCTCCACCGGCTATCAGGCCAATCTGGGGATTATCAGCACGATTGCGGGCAAGGGCGATTATATCATTCTAGATATCGACAGCCATGCTTCGATTTATGATGGCTGCAAAATGGGCGACGCAGAAATCGTCGCTTTCCGCCATAATGATGTCGAGGCGCTTGAAAAGCGTCTGAAGCGCCTGCCCGCCGATGCCGGCAAACTGGTGGTGCTGGAAGGCGTCTATTCGATGCTGGGCGACGTCGCGCCGCTCAAGGAAATGATCCGTATTTCCAAAGAAGCAGGCGCTATGATCCTGGTCGATGAGGCGCACTCAATGGGCTTTATCGGCGAAAACGGTCGTGGCGTAGCTGAGGAGCAGGGCGTTCTTGACGATGTCGATTTCGTGATTGGCACCTTCTCCAAATCAGTGGGCACCGTCGGCGGTTTCTGTGTATCGAACCATCCCAAGTTCGAAATCATGCGGCTGGTGTGCCGCCCCTATGTCTTTACGGCATCGCTGCCGCCAGCCGTCGTTGCGTGCTCGGCGACCAGTATCCGCAAGCTGATGCACAATGGCAATAAGCGCGCGCATTTGTGGGAAAATTCAAAGACGCTGCACAAAGGCCTGCGCGATCTGGGTTTCCAGCTTGGTACACCCGAGGCGCAAAGCGCGATCATCGCGGTCATCATGCCCGACCTCGAAAAAGGTGCCGCCATGTGGCAGGCGTTGTTGTTGAATGGCCTCTACGTCAATCTTGCGCGACCACCGGCGACGCCTGCGGGTATGACGCTGTTGCGCTGCTCATTATGCGCCGAGCATACAGTCGAGCAAGTGGCGGATATACTCGACCGTTTCGAACGGGCCGGTAAGGCCGTTGGGATCATTTAACGCAACATCAAACCATATGGTTAAGCGCACTGTGCTCGGGCGCTAGTAACCGAACGCCTATTTGACCGCACCTTTTGCGAGCAATTTGGGCACCAGAAACACTGCTGCGACCAACGGCCAACGCCGCTGCCAGGGTTTGATTTCTATCTCAGTCCCGGCATGGCGGTTTATTTTCCACGCGAGGTAATCGATGCCGCCGGCATAAGTGAAGGCCGCTTTGCCCAGCCGTGCGACCGTCAACAGTTTGCCGTTGCGGCGCAGGGCGGGCCAGCGGCTGCGCTCCTGCGTGATGCGGTCCTGGACGTCTGGACGAACGTGGACTTTGCCCCCCCGAAGTTCATTCGCAATCAACGTATGTTGAAGTGCAGCGAGGCCGAAGCGTTCGTAGCGTTCGGGGTCGAACTCGACGACCGAGGCGGGCCGGTCGCTGCGTTCTGCGCGGAGTTCGGCGTCATAGGTCATGCGAAAACCCGATTGCCACAGATCGAGAACGTCAACTTCGCGTGTCGTAAAGGCCAACGCGGCATTCAGTAACGTGGGTGCGGCGCCGGAAATCGCCAGGGCCGCCATTGCTTTTGCGGCGTCATCTGCTGCCCATAACAGCCGCGATGGCTGTGCAAAGCGAGCCCATACCGAAACTGCGGATGCCGACGGGCGGTTGAGGTCGTGGAAATCAGCTTCGCTAAGCACCGCGACCTTCGCCATCAGTCCGCCAAATTGGAACGGAAAAACATTGGGCGGCAAACGCCGGTTCCATTTGGCCAGCCACGATTTGTCATAAGCCGCGTCATAGTCCGACACGATCAGGTAAAAATCGAGCATTTGCCCATCGAGTTGCTGGGAGCGCAAGCAGGAGCCGTAGAACAGTACCGCGCGGGCGGAATCGACATACTGCTCCGCTATGTGCGCCGCAAACGCCTGAACCTGAGGAAGCGAGGGGATGGCCAGTTCATCGGCAACCAGTTGCTGGAGCGAGTGCATGATCTTTGAATTCAAATCCACCGTCGGATAATATGAAACAAGACGTTCTTTCAGGCAGCGAGTTTCAGAAACGGCACCGGCGGTGTCGAACGCAGCACAATAGGACTGCCTTTGCTCGCTTCGAACACCTCGCCATCCAGCACGACGCTGCTCATATCGCTGTCGATACGGATGACATCGCCTTCCTGAAAATGGACGCCATTCATCTGATGCTGTCCCAGTTTTCCCCGAAGCGAGGCGGTAATCATTTTAAGCATCGACATGGCGCTTTGGTCGACTGCAAGGAATTTCATTAGTCCCTTGCGTGCGCCCCCTGCCTGCGCCCCGAGTAACAGCTTATCCAGCGTCGTCACAATCAGTACCGAAAAAATGCCCTGTAATTCACCCTGCCGGATGAAAGACACACTAACCGGTTTTGCCCGGGCAGGTAGAAAGTCAGCTTTCAAACCGAAAATCGCAGAAAACAACACTGCCATAGCCGCAAGAAAATGGCTTAACCCATTTGGCAAGCCAAGGGGATATATTTTGTTGCGGCAATACAGGATGGTTTCGGCCAATCCGGCCCCGCCCAAAAACATGCCGAGCACAGGGCGCGCGCCTTCTGTGCCGTCGCTGAGCGCAATCAGCTCGCGGACAACGATGTGGTCGGTCATATCGCCCTTTGCCACGTCGACAATCCTTGCCAGTGCAACCAGCGGATCGCCCTCCGCACCCAGATCCAGCGCGATCAAGTTGGTTTTTCCATTCGGCAGAACGGCAACCGGTGGCGGCGTGCCTTCAAAATGTCCGCCATGATAGAGCTCGGTCAAAGCAGACTGAACAGTTCCGTCTCCACCATTAACTACCAAAACCTTTGGCTTCACACGCGCAATCATTTCGAGAGCTTTGGCAATTTGCCCGATCTCTTCAACCTCGTAATGGAAAATGTCCGGATGTTTCGCGCAATATGTCCGAACCGCCGGCAACAGCAGCCTGTTGCCGGTGGAATTAGGGTTCGAGAGAAGCGCGACTAAAGCCAAATGATTTCCGTCACATATATTTGAGGTTGATCGTAATTCGGGTTACGCCCGGCCCGGCCTGGAAAGCGACTTTGCTAACCGATGGCTTGCCGAGATTCAGGATATTGATGCTTGGATTGTTGGAAAATCCACCGCCATCTTTTGAAATATCGGTTTGCCCGTTCCCATTGCGATCATGACGCACGGCAATGCCGTATCTGCCTTCGGACGGCACTGGCACGCAAAAGCTCATCGATCCCGAGTTTGCCCGCGTTTCGATCCGGTGCAACCAGCGACCCTTGGCTAGCCATGCCCCACTGGTCGCGGCATAAGATTGCACGCGAATTCGTCCGGCTGCCTCTTTTACGCCGCGAACACTAACCAATATAGCAGGGCCCTTGCCAGCGGTACACCGCGACAAATCATTGCTCACTTCCTGACCGGCAACGGCCGTGCCCGAACCGAAAGCCAGGGCAGACGCAGCCAAAACAGTGAAAAACTTATTCATTTCAATACTCCTGGAACAGTATTTCCGGCATGCCAGTTATCGGAATGCCATCGATATTGCCCCTGAACCTGTAACCGTCTATCGGGTGTGTTTGCGGCCAAATTAGGGTGACAGGGCGACCATAAGTTGAAATTTATTACCGCCACCGACCGCTACATCTTCAAGCTTGTACTCGTGCCGCTTTTGGCAACGCTGGCGATTGCTGCGTCGCTGCTGATGCTGGAAAAGATGTTAAGCCTGTTCGACTTTGTCGCGGCAGAGGGCGGACCCGTCAGCGTGGTATGGCGCATGCTGGCCAATCTGATCCCTGAATACATGTCTCTAGGCATTCCGATCGGCCTTTTGCTGGGGATTTTACTTGCCTTCAGGCGTCTGGCGACTTCGTCCGAACTTGATATTTTTCGGGCTGTCGGCATGAGCTATTTCCGGCTCTTGCGGGTGCCGTTCCTGTTTGCCATTGCGCTTGCTTCGTTGAATTTTGCTATTGTCGGTTTCCTCCAGCCAACTGCCCGGTATTTTTATGAAGAGCTGCGTTTCGAGCTTCGCTCTGGCGCCTTCGGGGCGAAGGTGCGCGTCGGAGAATTCAACAATGTTGGCGAAAATTTGACCGTTCGCATCGAGGAAAGTCGCGATAATGGCAACCAACTTTCAGGCATGTTTGTTTACGCCGAAAGCAAAAATGGGCAGTCATTAGCGGTCACGGCGGAAGAAGGGCAGTTTCTGCGTACCGACGATCCCGATACGATATTATTACGACTTGAGCGGGGAACTTTAGTTCACGACGCGCCCAATTTCCGAACGCCGCGTGTGTTGAGCTTTACCAGCCACGACGTGCCAATTCCGCTACCGCAGATCGAGAATTTTCGGGCTCGGGGCGGTAAGGACCGTGAATATGTCATTACTGAACTCAGTCGAATCGGCGGCGATGCGGCGAAGCCGGCGATTGAGCGCAACCGCGCGTGGGCGAATTTCCATTTTCGTCTGGTCGAGGTAGCGATGATGCTGTTGCTGCCGTTTCTGGCTGTTGCTCTTGCTGTTCCGCCCAAAAGATCGACCTCGGCGCTTGGTGTGTTCCTCGCGATCGTCATGGTTGTCACCTATCACAAGATCAATGAATATGCCGAAGGCGTCGGCGGAATGGGCATCGTCGATCCGTTTATCGCGCTGTGGATTCCGTTTTTGCTGTTTGCAGCGTTGATATTGTGGATGTATCACACGATCGCCCATGTACCGGGCGGACAGCCTATCGGCGCGCTCGAAGTGTTTGCCGCAAAAGTCGGCAAGCTGGTCCGAAAGACATTCCGTTTTGGCAGAAAATCACGCTTGGCAACGATTGGCATGCCATCCGAGAATGAGGAATAGCCGGTGCATTTTTTCCCGTCGCGTAACATCACACAGTATATGGCAAAGCTGTTCGTGACGCGCAGCCTGGCGGTGCTGGCGATGCTGGTACTCGTGCTGATGACGCTCGACCTGCTGGGTGAAAGCGGCAAAATCCTGTCGGTCGCGGGCAATACTCAAGGGGATGTACTCACCTATATCGGCATGCGCGCACCGCAGATAATCGCACGCTTTCTACCGTTTTCGGTGCTGCTGGGCACGATTATAACGTTCACCACGCTTAGCCAGAATAGCGAGGTTGTGGCCATGAAGGCGGCTGGGCTGTCGGCGCACCAGATTTTGGCGCCGATGTTTGTGGCCAGTTTTGTTGTTGCCGTCGGATCGTTCGTCTTTAACGACACCATCGTCGCCCCCAACACTGCCAAGTTGAAAATATGGCAGGCGGTCGATTACGGACCTGTGCCGGCGGATACCGGAGTGAAGACGAACGTGTGGGTCCGCGAGGGGCAGGACTTGATTAATGCAGGTACCGTTACCGGCATGGGGCAAAGCACCCGCCTTGGCGATGTAAGCCTGTATCTGAGGGCCAATGGCGGCTTGCGTCAGGTCGTCAAAGCTGCGGAGGCACGGTATATCGATGGCGGCTGGCAACTGAAAAATGTGTCGTCGTTCGATGTCGCGACAACCGAAGAAAAGAAGTTCGAAGGCCTGATCGTCGGCAAGGGCGTGACGCCCGACAGGTTCAATTACGTAAAGGTAGACGGCGACAGCCTGGGATTTTTCCCGTTGATGGGGGCAATCGGTGATCTGCAGGCGTCGGGTCGGCGGACCGATAATCTTGAGGGTATATTGTGGCACAAACTGTCTGGCCCGCTTTCGACGCTGTTGATGCCATTACTGGCCGCTGTTGCCGCGTTCGGACTGGCAAGGTCCGGCGCGCTCTTTTTGCGGGCAGTCATTGGCATGGCGCTTGGTTTTGCGTATTTCGTTGCCGATAACTTTGCGCTCGCGATGGGCAATTTGGGCGCTTATCCGCCATGGATAGCGGCTTGGGGGCCATTTTTTCTGTTCCTGCTCATCGGCGAAACGGTGTTGGTGCGTACCGAAGAATGAGTGGTTCGATCGAGGATGTGATCGTTCCGCCTGCAATGGCCGTCAGCCACCAGCAGGTAGCTAACGAATCCGACAAATCTGCGCTCGGCACTTTCGGTAAAAAGTTGCGGTTGTAATTGACAGCGTGCTCACGCGGATTCAGGAAAGCGGTATGACTGAAATCAACATTCGAGCGGTCCGGACTAAGGCCGACCAACGCGCTTTTGTGGATTTGCCGTATCGCCTCTACGCGCGTGATCCCAATTGGGTTCCGCCCCTGAAAAATGATGTCCACGCAACGCTGACGCCGGGCAAAAACCCCTGGTTCGAACATGGCGAGGCGCAACTGTTTCTGGCGGAACGCGCTGGGCAGGTTGTCGGACGGATATCGGCTCATCTCGACTTTTTGGCGCTGAAACAGCCGCCAGAACAGGGGATGGGCGCCGGCGTCGGCAACTGGGGGTTTTTTGAAGCCGAAAATGCAGACGTGGCAACAGCGCTGATATCAGCGGCCGAGGCGTGGCTTCGCGACAAAAAAATGGTTCGATCATTAGGGCCTCTCAGCCTTTCGATCTGGGAAGAGCCGGGCTTGCTTGTTCAAGGACATGATCATCCGCCCACCGTGCTGATGGGCCATCACAACAAAGCCTACGGACCATGGATCGAAGCTGCGGGATATTCGGGCGTCAAAGACCTTTACACCTACCAAATTCCAATCGACATCCCATTTCCGCCGCTCGTTCAAAGGATTGTCGCAACGGGTGAGCGTAATGAACGAATTGTCATACGCCGCGTGGATAAAAGCAACTTCGATGCAGAAGCAGCCCTGATCCTGTCGATATTGAACGACGCATGGAGCGGCAACTGGGGGTTCGTTCCGATCACCGATGCCGAGGTTGCCCATACAGGCAAGCAGTTGAAGCCGATCGTTTTCAACGACCTCATCCGCATTGCCGAGGTCGATGGTGAGCCCGTCGCATTCATGATGACCTGGCCTGACCTGAACGAGAAAATCGCTGGCTTTGGCGGGTCATTACTTCCGTTTAACTGGGCAAAGCTGCTTTGGTGGCTGCGCGCGCCTCAAGTCCGGACCATGCGCGTGCCGTTGATGGGCGTCGTCAAACGACTGCAATCGACGCGGATGGCAAGCCAATTGGCTTTCATGCTGGTGTCTTACATTCGCGATGACTCGACCGCTAAATTCGGCGCAACACGGGGTGAATTTGGCTGGGTGCTCGACGATAATGGTCCGATGCGGTCGGTAGGCGAAGCGATGAATGGCGAGATCAACAAGGTTTACCGCATTTATGAAAAGCATCTTTGATCCATGCAGTGGAACGCCCCGCTTACGTTGAGAAGGGCTATCATGGGTGTGCGATGACTCGCCGCTATCATCTTGAAGCCTCGTCCGAGGCTATTGCAGAGATCCTCAATGCAGATCGCGGGCCTGACCCATGGGCCGGAGGCGCGCTTTCGGTTGGAGAATTTGCGCCCGTCGTGACGCTTTCCCAACGCACCGGACGCCGTGTGATCCGGCCGATGGTCTGGGGCTATCCAGCACCCGGGCCAAACGGCATCGGCACAACAGGCGAAGTTCGATGGGTGCCGACGGTCCGCAATATTGATAGCCCCTTCTGGATCGGAAATCTGCGGCACAGCGAACTGCGATGCCTGGTGCCTGCCACATCGTTTTTTGCGTCCGGGAGTAAACGTAGCTTGGCGTTTTCACCTTGCGATCTGCCGCTTTTTGCCATGGCAGGTATATGGCGCGATCTGACTGACATGCCCGTCTTCGCGATCGTATCGAGCGACGCGAGCAATGAGGCAAAAGCCATGGGGGCAAGCAGTACGCCCGTCATCCTCGACCCTGTCCAACAAGATCGCTGGCTGATTGCCGACTGGAAAGATGCATCCTTGCTGGTCGCACCCTATGCAGGGGCAATGACCCGATGTGCGTAGTTTCGATTGCCTGGCTGGCGCATCCCCGATGGCGGCTGGTTGTTGCGGGCAACCGCGACGAGTATCACACCCGGCCATCCGCGTCGCTTGCGCGATGGGACGATATTCCCGGCGTCATTGCCGGGCATGATCTGGTATCGGGCGGAACATGGATCGGGGTTAGCGAGGCCGGTCGGTTTGCGGTGGTCACCAACATCCACAACCCTGATGGGCCCGATATAGCGAAGCTATCACGCGGCGGACTGGTAAGCGATTGGCTGGCGACAGGGGCGGTTCCCGACGACGCCAGTGCCTTCAACCCGTTCAATTTGATAATCGCCGATGCGGGCGGACTGCGCTATTTTTCCAACCGCCCCACATCGACACGCCACGCTCTGGGCGCTGGCATTCACGGCTTGTCGAACGCGATTGCCGACGAACATTGGCCTCGCAAAGACCGGCTCGATGCAATGATGAGCGCATGGCTTAACGGACCCGCCGACGATCCTGACAGCCTTCTGGATGCGCTTGCCGACCAGAATTCGCCCGACCGCGAGACTCATCCTATTTTCATCAACGGCCCGGTATATGGCACAAGATGCAGCACGATTGTGGCGGTCGACGATGTCGGCAATGGCAGCATCATCGAACGCCGGTTCGATGCCACCGGACAGATAGCCGGCGAAACCCGGATCGGCTTTAGCCAGCCACCGCTCGTATAACGACGGAACTGCCGTTGATCTTCGGCGTTTGCTCTTTCCCACGCCAAGGAAAGGATACCATCATGGCTCAATCAGATAATAGCCGACCCAGCGGCACTACCCCTGCCACCGACGCCGCCGTCACCGCGACGGGCGCAGATATCGACAATGATCACGCCGATGAACGTCCGGTCAACCGTTCGGATGATGCCCCGGAAACCGTCAATGCCGAACAGGATGATGAACCGGCGCAGGCGCAGACCGTGGCCGATGAAGCAATGCATGGTGGTGCCGGTAACGCCGAACACGGCGAAAGCATGCATAATAGCCATTCCAACCCGGCTCAGCTTGGCGCAGATGACGCGCAGGATGTCGTCGATCATATGAACCAGATGGAGCGGAGCGGGCAGATCGACATGGATGCATATCGTGGTGAAAGAAGCGATGACGACGAACCGCAAACTCTGGGTCAGGGCGCACTTGAGCCCGACGACCTCGACGAACATGGCAACCGCCCGCGCGACCAGCAATTCAGCCCGGTCGAATAAATTTTCCCCAGAGGCATTCGTTTGAATGCCGAACGCAGCGGATGGCCCGTTCTCGGTAAGCGGAGGGCGGGCCTATTTTTGTGCTTTTGTCTTGGCCTTGTGCGCCGAAATATCGGCATCGAGCGCCGCGATCCGTACGCGTTCCAGCGAATCCTTGGGCAATCCTTTCAGACGAGCGGTCGCCCAAAGGCTTCGGCGTTCGGATTCCAGTGCTTTCAAATATAGGTCGGCCATGTCGATGCTTTAGGCGGTAACGGCTGGCGGGTAAATGCCGCTTAGGCTTTTGCCGTGATGACCGCCGCGATGGGCAACGGGCCGTATACATGCGGGAACAGAGCGCCACCGCGAGCCATTTCCCATCGCACCGCCGTGCCCAGCAGCACAAGGTCGATTTCGGCCACCACCAGATCGCGCTGTCCAGCAAAATGCTTGTCGAGCGTTTGCTGTAACTGGCTGGCGGTCGATAAATGGATAAAGCCATCGGCAATATCCACGGGCGCTCCGGCAAATGTGCCTGCTGCTTGAAACTGTGCCCATTGACTGGCCGTGAAAACCTTGAACGCGGTGGCACTATGGATCGGATTGTTCATCCTGTCGCCATGACTCCATCGCGCATTGCAGGCAAGCTCCAACCGCAGGTCGCGAACTGTGTTGCATTAAAGTTACACAGGTTTGTTATTTTATATTCATGAAACTCTGCGGGAACCACAACCGTTTGTTTGCTGGCGTCGCAATGGACGGCGTCAGTTTTACAATAAGTGGAATATAAAAATGCGTAAGATTTTCATTGGTGCGGCTCTCCTCTCCACCGCACTTGCAACCCCTGCTTTCGCTCAGGAAAGCGCGCCGTTCACTGGCCCGCACGTCGAAGCCATCGTCGGCTATGACGATGTCAGCGAAGGC
>JANOPT010000219.1:0-2109 GCA_031421975.1 Sphingomonadales bacterium
GCGATTTTGTTCACGGTATCTTTATCTACAGACATAAGGAGCCGCTAGCATTGGCTCTGCCGCGCTTCAACGGGAAAAGCGGCGCTTGTCAGGCGTCATTCAATTTTGCGATGCTATTTCTGGCAAATCGGCTAATTGGCCGTCAACAACGCATTCAGGATTAGCCGTGGCCCGCAAGTTTCTCTATTTCTTCGCCGGATTGATCGTTCTGGTCATCGCAGGCGGTTTTGCATTCAGCATCTATCAGGACGAACTGACCGATTTTGCCATCGGCCAGCTCGAGCCGACCGTGAAATTCGAAAAGCAGACTGCGCTTGCTACCAACGTCTATGACGACCCGAAAATGTGGTTTTCGCGCGGTGGCCAGAAAGACGACAACCCCACTTTATGGGAACCTGTTGGTGCACCCAAAACCGAAGTCCCAGGTTCAGCCGCAATTTTCTTCATCCACCCCACATCTTTCATGGCGCGAACCAGCTGGAACGCGCCGCTGGACGATCAGGAATCGCAGGACCGTGCGCGGTTGTTCCTGCGCGGGCTAGCCACGCCATTTGCGGCATCGGGAGATATATGGGCACCGCGTTACCGGCAGGCAGGGATCGGTGCATTTCTGACCACCAAGCCCGAAGGCGCGTCGGCTTTGAACGATGCTTATCAGGACGTGCTTTTGGCTTTCGATCACTTTGTCAAAAATGTTCAAAAGGACCGCCCGATCATATTGGCCGGACACAGCCAGGGCGCGCTTCACCTGACGCATTTGCTCAAGGACCGAATTGCGGGCAAGCCAATCGCCAAGCGCGTCGTCGCGGCCTATGTCGTCGGCTGGCCGGTTTCAGTTACTGCAGACATTCCAGCCATGGGCCTTCCGGTCTGCGCCTCGCCTGATCAGACAGGGTGCATCATGGGTTGGGAGAGCTATGCTGAACCGGCCAAGTACGGCAAGATACTAGAGCTTTACGATGCAACCATCGGGTTCAACGGCGAAACGCGAAAAGATACGCCTATATTGTGCACCAATCCGCTCAACGGCGGCGCAGAAACCGACGCGCTGGCTGCTGCCAATCTTGGTACGCTAAAGCCATCCGGCGATATGAGTACGGGCGAACTCATCCCGGAAACCGTTCCGGCGCGCTGCGACGACAACGGGTTCCTGCTGATCGGCGAACCTGTCGACATGGGACCGTATAAGTTGCCGGGTAACAATTACCACGTTTACGACTATCCGCTATTTTGGGCCAATGTCCGTGCTGACGCGCTTTGGCGAACACAGAAATTTCTGGCAAAATGATCACTCCGTCTCCGTTCGTGTCGAGCGCAGTCGAGGCACCAATGGGAAGCGCGCAACCTCACGGCATCTCGACTTTGCTCGATGCGAACGGTTAAGGGAGCGTATGATTTTTGACCGAGTCCTGGAATTCCGTGATGCGCTACCCAACGGCGGCGTGCTGATTGGCCTCGATGTCGGGAGCAAGACGATCGGCACCGCCTTTTGCGACTCTGGTTGGACGTTCGCCTCACCTGCAGACCTTATCCGGCGCAGCAAATTCACCAAGGACAAAGCTGCGCTTGCGGCAGCAATTGCCACCCGCTCAACCAAAGGTATCGTCGTCGGATTACCATTGAACATGGACGGCAGTGAAAGCCCGCGCAGCCAGTCAAGCCGCGCGTTCGCCCGCAACATCGAAGACCTCGGCCTACCCATCCTGCTGCGCGACGAACGCTGGTCCACTCAAGCCATCGAACGCGAGATGATCGCCGCCGACATGAGCCGCGCCAAACGCGCCGAAAAAATCGACAGCGGCGCAGCGGCTTTTATCCTGCAAGGCGCGATTGATGCGTTGACGAGCGGGTAAATTCTGCCAGTTATTGGCTGTTATGGCAGTAAATGTTTTTGAAGATATCGTTCGAACAAGCCTTCAAGCACAAGGCTACTTCGTGATGGAAAATGTATCCTTTGGTTTGCCGGACAACATCAAACTCGAAGAACGATACAAAACCTGTTCGTCAGACATTGACTTGTTAGCGATAAAACCTCGTGCCTCATCTGAACCAGTTCTGGTGGTTAGCTGCAAGGGGCGCGAATTTGACGCTGGGAAAGCATCAGATGCG
>JANOPT010000220.1:0-8477 GCA_031421975.1 Sphingomonadales bacterium
CATCACTGACATCAGCGCCACCTGCCATATGCCCGACGTCATTGAAGCTCCTTACCGCCCGGCAATGCTCGGTGAGCCCGCCGATGGTCCCGCAATCCGCCTCGGCGGTCCGTCTTGCCTCGCAGGCGACATCATCGGTGATTACCGCCTGCCTGTCCCCGCCGAGACCGGAGCACGATTCGCGTTTCTCGACCAAGCGCATTATTCGATGGTGAAGACCAACACGTTCAACGGCGTTCCACTCCCCTCTATATGGCTATGGAACAGCGACACCGACGAACTACGTTGCGTGCGTAAATTCGACTGGACCGAGTTCAGGAACCGGCTCAGCTAAAAGGACGCACGAATCGCTTTACAACTCCCGCGCTTTTGCTAATGCGCTCGTCCGCTGCCCCAGGGGGACTTCCAATAACCGCAAGGCAGCCTTGTCGTTTACCGTTTATTTTTTGGGGGTCCCTTGAGTTGTACGAGAACACTGACGCACTTGCTGTAGTCCGCGCGCTTCGCCCGGACGAACCAATCACGCTCCTTCGCCCGCACGCTGCAACGCGCGCCGCCCGTTTCTTCGTCGATAAGTTTCAGGGCAAATCGCTATATGCGGTAAAAGCCAATCCTTCGCCTGCGCTGCTGGAAATTCTCTGGGATGCGGGCATCACGCATTACGACGTCGCGTCGCTTGGTGAGGTTCGGCTGGTAAACAAGTTTTTGCCCGACGCGAAACTGTGCTTCATGCACCCGGTGAAGTCCGAACGCGCAATTTCGCAGGCGTATCATAATCACGGTGTCCGCACATTCAGCCTCGACAGTCATGATGAACTCGACAAAATCGTGCGGGCAACCACCAAGGATGGTGTGGCCGCGACCGATCTGGAACTTTGTGTACGCATCCGCGTATCGTCCGAGCATGCCAAGCTGAGCCTGGCGTCCAAGTTCGGCGCAGATCCCTCGGAAATTGCTGATTTGTTAGTCGCAACCCGGCAGGTTGCAGATGCTTTGGGCATCTGTTTCCACGTCGGCAGCCAGGCGATGACGCCTGCGGCTTATTCCGATGCAATGGAGCATGTTCGCGCTGCAATCGTTGCGGCATCGGTCACCGTTGATATCGTAGATGTCGGCGGCGGTTTTCCGTCGATCTATCCCGACATGGAGCCACCGCCGCTCGAAAATTATTTCGACGTCATTCACCGGACATTTGAAGACCTGCCGATCAGTTATTCAGCCGAGCTTTGGTGTGAGCCAGGCCGCGCGCTGTGTGCAGAATATGCCTCACTCCTCGTTAAAGTGGAAAAGCGGCGCGGTAGCGAGTTGTTCATCAACGACGGCGCTTATGGCTCGTTGTTCGATGCCGCACATATCGGTTGGCGCTTTCCTGTGGCCTTGCAGCGATCGGAGACCAGCATCGGCACGCAAATGGCCGAGTTCAGCTTCTACGGCCCTACCTGCGATGATATGGACCATATGGCGGGACCGTTTATCCTGCCCGATGACATTAAGGCAGGCGATTATATCGAAGTCGGCATGCTTGGCGCTTACGGCTGTGCGATGCGGACCGAATTCAACGGCTTTGGCGAGACCGATACGGTCGCGGTCCAAGACGAACCAATGGCTAGCCTTTACGCCCGCGGTCCTGCCAATGACGCTGGCAATGTGGTAAAGATCGGCAAGCGCTCTTCACAATAAATATTAAGTTGCATTTGACAATGTACCGGGCCTGAAGCACCCTTCCTGTCGACATAACAGGAAGGGTCTTTTTACATGGATAATTCAATTTTGGCGCCCGCTGCGGTTCTGGTGGTATGGTCGCTCATCATGCTGCTCTGGTTGGCCGGAACGCGCTTGCCCGCAATGTCGAAAGCCGGAATTGATCTGAGCAAGGCGGTTGGCGGACGCGGTGCGGATATCGACCCTAACGTCCCGCCTTCGGTTGCCTGGAAATCCCACAATTACACGCACCTGATGGAGCAACCGACGATATTTTACGCTACGGTGATGATCTTGGCGATTTCCGGCGGAGCGACGTCATTGTCGGTAGCGCTGGCGTGGTGCTATACAGCAATCAGGATTGCCCACAGTATCTGGCAGGCAACAAACAACAGAGTCATCGTCCGCTCCGCATTGTTCTTTTTAGCGACCGGATTTCTGATCGTTCTTGCCGTTCAGGCGTTGCTGGCAACAATCTAGGGAGGGGTAAAAGTTATGCCAATTCAAAGCGCAATATTGGAGCCTGTCGTCGCGCTCGCAGCGTGGACGATGGTCGTCTGGATATGGATGTATGCAACCCGCCTTCCCGCCATGGGCCGTGCGGGTATCGATGCAAAGAATATGGTCGGTTCGACAGGCGGCGGTTTGCGAAGCGATCTTATTGCCAAAGGCGAGCAACGCGCGTCATGGGTTGCCGACAATTACAATCATTTACACGAGGCACCGACGATATTTTATGCGGTGGCTATCGTCCTGGCGATAGTCGGACAGGGTGACAATTTGAACGCAACGATCGCATGGGCCTATGTTGGTCTCCGCATCGCACACAGCCTGGTTCAGATATTGTCGAACCGGGTAATCGCACGATTTGTCATATTTTCGCTTTCAACCCTGGCACTTGTTATGTTGGTGCTCCATGCAGTGATGGCTGTTTTGCTGTACTAACGGCTGAAATGTCCAACCAGCTCGATATGCGTTGACCAGCGAAACTGGCCTACGGGCCAGACTCGCTGCAACCGGTATCCAGCGGTCACCAACGTTTTTGCATCGCGAGCAAAGCTGGCAGGATTGCAACTGACATAAGCGATATCGGCTACGTTTGATGCCGAGAGATTTGCAATTTGCTCTTTTGCGCCTGCGCGTGGCGGGTCGAGAATTACCGTCTGGAACTTGTTCAGCTCGTCCGGACTGAGCGGCCGCCTGAATAGGTCGCGATGTTCGGCGAAAATCTGCCGCTCGGCCCGTCCCGACGCCGCTTTCAAAGCGACGACAGCTTCGCGGTCAGCCTCCCCTGCATACACCTTTTTGCTGTTGTCCAGCGACAGGGCAAACGTCCCCAATCCCGCGAAAAGATCGGCCACAAACAGACTGTCCCCGACAATTGCTTTCACTGCGGATATCAGCGCCGCTTCGCCATCCTGTGTCGCCTGCAAAAAACCATAGGGCTGATATGCGACCGCGACGCCGCTTAATGTCACGGTGACCGGCTCAGGCTCCCAAAACGGCACCGGGCCATAGCCTTCATCCAGCGACAGCCGCGCCAATGCCTGTGTTTTTGCAAACTCCGACAGCGCTTCATGGGTTTCAAGGTCGTTTGCGATCCAGTTCTCGATCAGAACATCGACACCTTGATCGACAAGCGCCAGCTTGACCTGAACTTGCCGGGCACGGTTGAGGCGCGGCTCAAGCAAACGTCGCAGCGGCATCAGCAGCGCAAATAATTCCGGCGCCATGACGTCACATTGCAGCAAGTCTATGATACGGTGGCTTTTTTCGGTGCTAAACCCAAGCTGAAATTGCTTGCCTGCCCAAGCCGAGCGCACTGCAACCCGTCGCCGTGTCGCGGGCGGGGACAGTTGAACGGGCATGATTTCGCCGATCTCCACCTGTTGAGTGGCCAGAGCATGGCTTACCCGGTCAGCGATGAATGTCCGCAAGCTGCGCTCATCGAGATGCTGCAATTGGCAACCACCGCATAACGGGAAATGCCGGCATGGCGGATCTGCGTGATGCGGACCATGAATAAGGCCACCGGCCGGATCAAGCGTGTCGCCGGGTGCCGCCAACGCGACATATTGACCATCGGCAGTGACACCGTCGCCGCGCGCCGCGACCCTGATAATCTCATTACTGTTCATGACAGCGCCCATGCCCGTGGCGGAGCAGTCAATCAACCTGCGTTTTAGGGTGCCGGTTCGACGCTTTGCGCGGCCTTGCCCTTTATTTGCGCGGGCAGACGGTATTTGTCGTCGCCCGAACTCACTTCGATCATATCATCGTTCAACAACCGAATTTTGGTTTCGTCAAAGCCGTCTGCAGGCGCAAGCCCCCGGCCATCGGTTAATATGTCGAACCGGCGAAAGCCCCCATCGGCATGGCGAATGACCAATATCGTGCCTTCTGTTCCGGCAATCTGCTCGGTAGTGCAGGTGCGTCGGAACGCATCGGAACCAGCCAGAGCGCATTCAATCTTGCCATCCAGCGCAGCCTGTTCATCGGCGCTGTTTTCGGCATTCTTCAGGTCTTCGGCATCATTACCGCCGCAGCCTGCGACAGTCATCGCTAACATTATCGGAAAGATTATTTTAGATATCGGCATAGACATGCGTTTCGGCCCGGCCCCCTGGATGCGTCACAGCACCTTTATAAGCAGGTCCGACATTTTGTGCATAGCGCCATAACGCGCCTGACCCATAATCGGTCAATCGTGGTTGCCAAAGTTTACGCCGTTGTTCAAGAACTTCTGCGTCAACATTAAGATCGATGACGCCTGTTTCGGCATCGATGACAATCTCGTCCCCATCCACGATCAGCGCAATCGGACCACAGTCCGCAGCTTCGGGTCCGACATGGCCAATACAGAATCCGCGTGTTGCACCTGAAAACCGTCCATCGGTAATCAGCGCCACTTTCTCGCCCATTCCCTGGCCATATAACGCTGCGGTCGTTGACAGCATCTCGCGCATTCCCGGGCCGCCTTTAGGTCCTTCATAGCGTATGACGATGACTGAGCCCTCGCGGATTAGGCGTGCGTCGACCGCGGCAAAGCAATCTTCCTCGCAATCGAACACCTGGGCTGGCCCGGTGAATGTCAGCCGCTCCATACCGGCTACTTTCACGATAGCACCGTCAGGCGCCAGCGAACCGCGCAGCCCGACGACGCCACCGGTTGGCGTGATGGGTGCCGTTGCCGGATAAATGACTTTCTGATCAGGATTCCAGGTCACTTCCTCGATATTTTCGCCCAGCGTCCTGCCCGTAACCGTCATACATTCGCCGTGCAGCAGACCCTCGCCCAGTAGCGATTTCATTAACATATAGACACCGCCCGCATCATACATATCGCGCGCCACATATTGGCCGCCGGGCTGAAGATCCGCCATGTATGGCGTCGTTTTGAAAACCTCGGCAACATCGAACAGGTCGAATTCGATCCCCGCCTCGTGCGCCATTGCTGGCAAATGTAAGGCACCGTTGGTAGAACCGCCTGTTGCCGCGACAATGCGCGCGGCGTTGACAAACGCTTCACGCGTACAGATGTCACGTGGCCTGATGTTATCAGAGAGCAGTGCCATGACCTGCACGCCTGCTGCATGGGCGATCTGGTCGCGGGTCGAATAAGGTGCGGGTACCATATTGCTATTGGGCAGTGACAGGCCGATTGCCTCGCCGACGCAGGCCATAGTGTTGGCGGTATACTGACCGCCGCATGCTCCATGGCCAGGGCACGCCACACGCTCGAGCTCCTCGACTTCGGATAAAGGGCACGCCCCTGCCGCATATTTACCAACAATTTCGAACACGTCCTTAACTGTAACGTCTTTGTCCTTGTAACGGCCAGGTAAAATCGATCCGCCATAAACAAAGATCGACGGCACGTTAAGCCGCAACATCGCCATCATCATGCCCGGCAACGATTTGTCGCACCCGGCAAACCCGACCAGTGCATCGTAACAATGGCCGCGCACGGACAGCTCAATCGAATCGGCTATCACCTCCCTGCTAATCAGCGAGGATTTCATCCCCTGATGGCCCATCGCGATGCCGTCGGTCACGGTGATTGTATTGAACCGCCGCGGCATTCCCCCGCCCTGCTCTACGCCTTTGCGCGCAATGTCGGCTTGACCATCCAGCGTTGTGTTGCACGGTGCGCTATCATTGCCTGCCGAAACGACCCCGACAAAAGGTCGCGCGATTTCTTCCGGGGTCAAACCCATCGCGTAATAATAGCTGCGATGCGGCGCGCGCTCAGGACCTACTGAAACATGGCGACTGGGGAGTTTGGATTTGTCGAAAACATTCGTCATAAAAGGCTCACTTTCGCCTGCGCCTCTATTCAGTTTGCACAATCCGAGGCAAGTACTTCCGCAACATATTGCGCCATTTCGCCCAAAATAGCTGCAAATCTTTCCTGACCGGTGCTTTCGCTAATCAAATCTTGCCGTATTTCGATACCGATATACGGAATTTCATTTGCCTCAGCGTGACGGTTCATCGTCGCATTGAGCAATTTGCCGGAATAAGGCAGCTGATCGCCGACGATGAGGCCCTCGCCCTCAAGCCGCTCGATTGCAAGGTTCGATGCCGTTTCATACTCATTATACAGGACGCCGACCTCCCATGGCCGGTGATCGTGAGGCTGGCTTTCGAGCCGTGGCGTAAAGCTGTGGACAGACAGGATGAGATCGGGCCGGCAGTGATGAAGCAGGTCCTCCAGCCGGGCATGATAAGGGTGGAAATAGCGATCGAGCCGCACTTGTCGCTCCGCAGGAGCAAGCTGGTTGCCCGGAATCATACAGCCATCACTGTTGGCCGGAATAACATTGTCGTCACCAGGATAGCGGTTGAGATCGACAACCAGTCGCGAGGTCGCGGCGAGAAACGCGGTGCAATCCGTCAAATCGACCATGAACGTCGCAACCCCGGCGACGCCGATATCATAGGCGATATGGTTGGAAAAAAGCGCTTCATCGATGCCAAGTTTAACCGCATCAGGGACATGGTTGGAGGCATGGTCGCACACGACTAATATGCCGCCCGATTTAGGTTGTCCAAGAATGATCCACGGATCGTTCATCGTAAGAATGATGCCATTGTCCAATATGCCGGGCAAGCAGCATTTATGTGACGCAGCGCCTGGTCCCTTATTGCCGTCGTTCCATATAGCGCGAAACATGTCGCACCAGAACCGGACATCCGGACAAGATCGGCGGAAGTCTCGCGCAGCGAAGCAAGAACATCGGATATAACAGGGCACAGCTGCAAAGCCGGTTTTTCCAGATCATTGCGCCCGGCCACTGCCGCCTCCCACGGATTGCCCTTCTGCAATGCACCTCGATCGATGCCGTCCCATTTGTCGAACACCGTGGCCGTCGACACGGCGACAACCGGATTGACCAGCAACAGCGCACGACCGCAAATTTCTGCATCGTCAACGGGGTGCAAGCCTGTTCCAATACCGTCGCCATATACTGTCGCGCTGCGGACGCATGCCGCTATGTCAGCGCCCAGCGGTGCCAGTAAATGCTCCAGTTCCCGCTCGCTGGCGCCAATATCCCACAACCGGTTAAGCAGCCGGCCAGTCGCTGCGGCATCCGCTGATCCGCCGCCAATTCCCGATGCTATCGGTAACCGTTTGTCGAGCAATAAACGTGCCCCGTGCCGAATATCGAAATGGCTTTTGATAAGCGTGGCGGTTTGAAGAACCAGATTGTCCGCGATACTCAGCCCAGAGCCGAACGGTCCGCTCATCGCGAGGCTGATATCTCCTGCCAATTCGCCGGACAGCCGGTCACCATCGTCGGCGAAGGCAAACAACGTTTCAATGTCATGATAACCATCATCGCGCCGCCGCCGTACATGCAGCGCCAGATTGATCTTGGCATATGCAATCTCCACCGCGAGTGCCGTCACGGCCTTAAAAATGCCGCAGCAGTGCCCGCCGCAGGGCCGAAGTCTATTTTGGCCGCCAGCCTAGTCACGCCATCGCCGTCTGCCGCTTGCCGGGCGGTGTTCCAGGCATAACGGGCATCGCGCCGCCGACCCAGTGCCCAATAGGCATCGCCCAGATGTTCATTGACGGCAACGTCATTACCAGCAGTTTTGGCGGCTTTTTCCAAAAGCGGCAGCGCCTTGGCCACGTCCCCGTTCAGATAATAAGCATATCCAAGTGAATCGGTTATTGCGCCAGATGTGGGATCGATATCATAAGCGCGTTTCACCATCCCGGTTGCACGCTCAAGATCGATCCCGCGCTCCAGCATTGAATAGCCGAGGTAATTGAGCACCTGCGAATTATTGGGCTCGGTTGCCACTATTTTCTCAAGCTCGGGCATCGCATTTGACCAATCACCCGACCGGTCCAGTGCGGAGGCGAGCAACAGCCGGTAATTACCCAGCCGCCGGGTGCCGGAATTCGAATTCGCCGACACTGACACGAGGGTGCGATAGATATCGATTGCTGCGGGTAAATTGTCGGCGGCTTCATACGCACGCGCGTGAAGTAATTGAGCATCGGCCGAATCTGGTGACATCTGCCGCGCATTGTTGGCGATAACGACCGATTCCGCCGATCTGCCTTGTTCCGACAGCACGCGAATGCTGGTTTCAAGCGCCTTCGCCTTAAAGGGAGACATGTGGTGGACGCGGGCCAGTATCGCCAATGCCTCGTCCGGGAGGTCGTTCGCTGCAAGCGTCCGGGCAAGCGCGATCTGGTTTGGATCGCTTTGCGGTGCGATCCAAGCCGCGATGCGTGCCATTAACAGCCCTTGCCCTTC
>JANOPT010000221.1:0-4377 GCA_031421975.1 Sphingomonadales bacterium
TGAGCCGTTCGCTCGAGTCCGGCGAAGTCAAACAGACCTTCAGCCACGGCCGCACCAACAAGGTTGTGGTCGAGGTGAAGCGCAAGAAACTTGTGGGCAAGCCAGGCTTTGTCGCCGAGCCCGAAGTTGCGGCCCCGCCACCCCCCCCGCCGCCCGCCGCCGCGCCTGTTGCTGCGGTTCCTGCGGCGCCTGCGCCACGGCCTGCCGCCAACGACATGCTCAGCCGTCAGGAGCGTCAGGCAAAATTATTGCGCGAAGCCGAGGAAGCGCGCTTGTCGGTGCTTGAAGAAAGCAGCCGTCGCGAAGCCGAACAGCGTGCCCAGCGCAGCGAAGACGAAAAACAACGAGCGCAGGCCAATCGCGAAGAAGCCGCAGCTCCGCCGCCTTCTGCGCCAGTTGCTGCTGCGCCGGTTGAGCCTGAAAGCTTTGAACCTGTTGCCGAGGAAGCCAACACGGACGGCGCTGCTCCTGCACCGCGTCGCTTCACGCCTGTTGAGGCACCAAAACGCCCCGAGCGCGAACGTGAGGAAGCCAAAAAGGCACCGCATCGTCCAACCCGTGGTGCAGCCGACGACCGCCGCCAATCGGGCAAGCTGACGGTAACCCGCGCGCTGGAAGGCGACGATGGCGCGCGTGCGCGTTCCCTTGCCGCGCTGAAACGGGCGCGCGAAAAAGAAAAGCGCTTGCACGGCGGCGGCAATCGTCAGGCACAGCCCAAGCAGGCGCGTGACGTGGTCGTTCCCGAAACGATCACCGTTGCGGAACTCGCCAACCGTATGGCCGAAAAGACCAGTGATCTGGTCAAGGCGCTGTTCCGGATGGGCCAGCCATCCGCCAGCACCGACAGCATCGATCAGGATACCGCCGAGCTGTTGATCGAGGAATTCGGTCATAACATCGTTCGCGTCTCCGATTCCGACGTTGATATCGCGCATGATGACGATGTCGATGATGCCGCGACGCTAAAGCCGCGTCCGCCCGTGGTGACGGTAATGGGCCATGTCGATCACGGCAAAACCTCGTTGCTCGACGCGTTGCGCGGAGCCAACGTCGTGTCCGGCGAAGCAGGCGGGATTACTCAGCATATCGGCGCTTATCAGGTGAAGGCGAAGGATGGATCGCTCATCACTTTCCTCGATACGCCGGGCCATGAAGCGTTCACGCAAATGCGTCAGCGCGGCGCGTCGGTTACCGATATCGTCATCTTGGTAGTCGCCGCCGATGACGGCCTGATGCCGCAGACGATTGAGGCGATCAAGCATGCCAAGGCCGCTGGCGTTCCGATGATCGTTGCGATCAACAAGATCGACAAGGAAGGCGCCAATCCGCAGAAGGTTCGCGAACGGCTGTTGGAACATGAAGTCGTCGTTGAGGCGATGGGCGGCGACGTGCAGGACGTCGAGGTTTCCGCACTGAAGAAAACCGGCCTCGATACGTTGCTCGACAAGCTCGCGCTTCAGGCCGAGTTGATGGAGCTGAAATCCAACCCCGACCGGGCAGCGGAAGCCATCGTCGTCGAGGCGCAGCTCGACAAGGGCCGAGGTGCGGTCGCGACTGTGCTGGTCAAGCGCGGTACATTGAAGCGCGGCGATATCTTCGTTGTCGGTTCGGAAAGCGGCAAAGTCCGGGCGATTATCAACGACAAGGGCCAGCAAGTTCCTGAAGCCGGTCCAGCCACGCCGGTTGAGGTGCTTGGTCTTACCGGTGTGCCATCGGCAGGCGATGTCTTGACGGTGGTCGAGAACGAAGCACGCGCGCGCGAAGTCGCGCTTTATCGCAGGGAACAGTCGACAAAGGCGCGCACCACGCAGGAAGCGCCCAACCTGGAAAATCTGTTCGACCAGTTGTCGGCCACGCGCGCGATGGAATATCCGGTGGTGATCAAGGGCGACGTGCAGGGTTCGGTCGAGGCAATCGTCACCGCGCTCAACAACATATCCACCGACGACATCAAGGTCCGCGTGTTGCTGGCCGGGGTTGGCGGTATTACCGAATCCGATATGTTGCTGGCAGCGGCGTCGAATGCGCCGCTGATCGGCTTCAATGTGCGTCCGAATAGCAAGGCAGCGGCGCTCGCCAAGCGTGACCGTGTTCGCCTGAAATATTTCGACGTAATCTATCACCTGACCGCTGACATTGCCAAGGAAATGGCGGGCGAGCTGGGGCCGGAAATTATCGAAACCGTCGTCGGTCGCGCCGAAGTCAAGGACGTGTTCAAATCGGGCAAGCGCGACAAGGCCGCCGGTTTGCTGGTTACCGAAGGCATCATCAAGAAAGGCCTGTTCGCCCGTCTTACCCGCGAAGATGTCATCGTTTCGAAAACCACCATCGCCTCGCTGCGCCGCTTCAAGGACAATGTCGATGAAGTCCGCGCCGGCCTCGAATGCGGTGTTGTTCTGGCCGACACCAACGACGTCAAGGCAGGCGATATGCTCGAAGTCTTCGAAGTCGAGGAGCGCGAACGGACGTTGTGAATTTAGCTCGGGTCCTGAAAGGGGCGCTTTATGGCCAAACATAACGACACCGGTCCTGAAGGCCGCTCGGTCCGTTTGCTCCGCGTCGGCGAACAGTTCCGGCATATCCTGTCGGAATTGCTGGCGCGCGACGAGGTGCATGACGATGTGTTGACCAGCCACAGCGTGAGCGTGACCGAAGTGCGGATGTCGCCCGATCTTCGCCATGCGACGGCGTTCATCAAACCGCTGCTTGGCGCGAATGAGGAAGCCGTGTTGAAAGCACTTCGCACCAACACCGCGTTTTTTCAGAAGGAAGTCGCGTCGCGGGTCAGCATGAAATATGCGGCGAAGCTGAAATTTTTGGCTGATGACAGTTTCGATCAGGCGACGCATATCGAGGGGCTGTTGGCTCAGCCAAAAGTGCAGCAGGACTTGACCGATAGCGACGATTGATGGCGAAGCTATATTTCTACTACGCCTCGATAAACGCCGGCAAGCCATTCATCGACTGCTCACAAACTGAAGTCGAGGGTGATGACCGCTATTTTGCCATGTGCCGCAAGCATTTTGTGACGGCACGGGCAGGGCGATAACGCGGCGCGTGCATGGCTGGATCATCCTCGATAAACCGATAGGGCTTGGTTCGACACAGGCCGTTGCGGCGGTGAAACGCAATTTGCGCGCAGCTGGCTTCGGCAAAGTGAAAGTCGGGCATGGCGGGACGCTCGATCCGCTGGCGACCGGCGTGTTGCCGATTGCGTTGGGTGAAGCGACCAAGCTGTGCGGGCGAATGCTCGATGCGTCGAAGACCTATGATTTCACAATTGCGTTCGGCACCGAAACCAGTGGGTTGGATGCCGAAGGCGAGGTCGTTGCGACATCGGAACATCGCCCGACGCTTGCCGCTATCGAAGCGGCGTTGCCAAGTTTTACAGGCCCGATTGAGCAAATTCCGCCAGCTTATTCGGCAATTAAAATCGACGGCAAACGCGCTTACGATCGGGCGAGGGCAGGCGAACAAGTCGAAATGAATGCGCGGAGCGTGACCGTTTACGCTCTCCGCGTCTCTGCGTCTCCGCGTGAACAAAAGAATCTCACGCGGAGACGCGGAGGCGCGGAGGTGGTTGTGGACGAAATCACGCTTAGCGCTGACGTTTCGAAGGGCACCTACATCAGGTCGCTGGCGCGCGACATCGCCCATGCCCTCGGCACCGTCGGCCATGTCACCATGCTCCGCCGCACGCGGGCCGGGCCGTTCACCCTGGAAGGCGTGATTTCGCTGGACAAACTGAATGCATTCGGCCAAGGCGCGGCCCAAGAAGACATTATCTTGCCGATAGAGGCAGGGCTGGTCGACATCCCGGCTCTCGATCTCTCCCCGGAACAGGCAAGGGCAGTCCGTGAGGGCCGCGTCTTGACCGGGATTGCCATGAAAGATGGGCTACATTGGGCGAGGGGCGCAGATTTGCGTCCCATTGCTTTGGTGGAGAACATCGACGGTGTGTTAAAAACCGTTCGTGGCTTTAACTTATAACATCATGATGTTCGAAGGAAAAACATGACGATTACCGCTGAACGTAAAGCCGAAGTTATCAAAGAACATGCGCGCGAAGCCAACGATACCGGGTCGCCCGAAGTGCAGGTTGCAATTCTGACCGACCGTATCAATGCCTTGACCGACCATTTCAAAGCCCACCACAAGGATAATCATTCGCGTCGTGGACTTTTGATGATGGTGAACAAGCGTCGTTCGCTTCTGGATTATCTCAAGAAAATCGATGGCGAGCGTTATGCCGCCCTCATCGCGAAGCTCGGTCTTCGTAAGTGACCTAATCGTTCGGCCCGCCTTGGCGGGCCGTTTACGTATTGGGTCATCCCGGACTTGATCCGGGATAACGAAATACCGTTATATGTTATCGTG
>JANOPT010000222.1:0-1957 GCA_031421975.1 Sphingomonadales bacterium
GCGTTGAAATCGCATTCGGGCATCGACAGCGTTACCGGATTGCTGACCGTTGCCTTGGCCAGAGCCGGATTTGCGGCGTCGGCCATCATCCAGAATATCGGAAATACGCCAACAATCGACAGGCCGTATCCAAGGAGCAAAAGCCGCTTGCGCCCCCATTTATCCGACAGCCAACCGCAAGCAACATAGGTCGGGGCCGCCAACGCCGCGCCGACCGCCATGTACAACAAAGCGTCAGCTTCGGGCACACGGGCCGTTCCCGTCAGGAAGTATAAAGTGCCGAACTGAGATGTGTAATAGATAACGGTCAATCCGGCGGCGACGCCAAAAAGTGCGACGAATATCCGGCCGACATTGCCGGGATATTTGAAACTATCGACGAATGGGTTTTTGGACGTTGTGCCAGCCTCTTTCATGGCCTTGAATACCGGGCTTTCCGATAGCTTAAGCCGCATGTAAAGCGACACCGCCAGCAGCAAAATCGAGGTCAGGAACGGCACACGCCAGCCCCATGCTTCGAAAGCTTCGGTACTCATTGAATGGCGGGTGATCAGCACAACGATGACCGCGAGCAGAAAACCGCCCGCCACCGATGCCTGAATCCAGCTGGTATATTGGCCACGTTTCCCGTCAGGCGCATGTTCCGCCACATAGATTGCAGCGCCGCCATACTCGCCGCCCAATGCCAAGCCTTGCAGGCAGCGCATCAGCAACAGCAAGCCCGCCGCCCAGACGCCAGCAGTTTCAAATGTGGGTAGCAGCCCAATCGCTGCGGTCGCTACGCCCATCAGTGTAATCGTGACCAGAAACGTATATTTGCGCCCAATCTTGTCGCCAAAATAGCCAAATAATATCGCGCCAAATGGCCGAACGCCAAAGCCTGCGCCGAAAATTGCCAGCGATGCCAATGTCGCCGCTGTGGGGTTATCCGCCGGAAAAAACAGCTTGCCGATCAGCGCGGCCAAGATGCCGTAAACGAAGAAATCATACCATTCGAACACGGTGCCCAGCGACGATGCGGTAATAACCAGTCGGTCGCGTTGCGGATTTAGTGTGACTTCCGGTGCGGCTGCGTTGGCCATATTTTTCCCCTGTAAGCTCCAGGAAATTGTCTTATAGCCAACGCAGTTATGTTCAAGCGGCTAATTCAGCGCGGCAAGCCTGTACAAGGTCCAACCGCTGAGTAACGCAAGCGTCAGCCAGGTGACGATCACCCCGATCGAACGAGGCAAAGGTGGCTTGTTACTCATCGGGGCGTAAAGGCCAATAATGTGGGCGGCGCGTCCTGCCAGGAACAGCGTGCCGACCGCCATCAACCCCATGTGGTTGGCCCGGCTCATTTGGAGGAACGCCAACAAAAGAATAACAATCGGCGCATGTTCGGCAAGATTGCCGTGACTGCGGCTTGCGCTGATGAGCTTCTGGTCGGCGCCATCACCAAACGGGACCCGCAGGCGAAAACGTTGACGCACGGTGTCGATGGCGGTGATCAGCAGCATCAGCGCGCAGATTGCCGCAACGAACGCGGTCACGGGCAATGTCATGATTCCATCTCCAATATGATTGCATCGACGGCCAGGCTTTCGCCTTGTGCGGCGTTGATGCTTTTCACCGTACCCGATTTTTCGGCGCGCAGGATGTTTTCCATTTTCATCGCCTCAACCACCGCAAGGGGTTGGCCGGCCTCGACGGCATCGCCAACTCCGACGTGCAACTGAGTAAGCAGGCCGGGCATTGGGCAGATGAGGAATTTGGAAAGATCGGGCGGAATTTTCTCGATCATGTGATTGGCAAGATGAGCGATATGGCCGGGCAAGACGCGAGCGACGTGGCTGGCGCCGCGCGTGGTGAGTTTGAAGCCCGTGCGGGTTCGCAAGATTTTGACCGCCAGTTCCTCGTCGCCAATTTCGGCTTCGATCAAGCGGTCGCCGGGGTCATATTCCATCGACAGGTCGAA
>JANOPT010000223.1:0-16046 GCA_031421975.1 Sphingomonadales bacterium
GTTTCTCGACAGCAACGACCAGCTGCGAAAGCGCGTGGCGTTTGCCCTGTCGGAATTTTTCGTCGTCAGCGCCAATGGCGTCGATGCCGTGTGGCACGGCCTTGGTCTTTGCAACTACTGGGATATCCTCAACAAATATGCCTTTGGCGATTTCCGGGCTTTGCTTGAAGAAGTGACGCTGAACCCCGTCATGGGGCAGTTTCTAAGTTTGAACGACAGCCAGAAAGAAGACGAAAGTACAGGACGCCGCCCCGACGAGAACTACGCGCGCGAAGTGATGCAGCTTTTTACCATCGGGCTGGTTCAGTTGAACAATGACGGTTCGGTTAAAAAAGACGCCAGCGGAAACCCGATCCCGACATACACCAATGACGATGTAACCAACGTTGCCCGCGCGATTTCGGGCTGGGCATGGCAAGGGACGGAGGCCGAACGCCTGGACGAAGAGCCATGGCTCGCGCCCGGCTACATGAAGCGTCCGATGACGTCGGACCCTGCAAAAATGCAATATACCTATCCAAACCGGTCTTCGGAACATTCGGCGCTGGCAGCAACATTTCTCGGCGTTACGATCCCTGCGAATACCGATGCGATTGCGGCATTAAAAACCGTGCTGGACACGCTGTTCAACCATGCCAACACCCCGGTGTTTTTCTCCAGACAGATGATTCAGCGGCTGGTTACAAGCAACCCCAGCCCGGCATATATCGATCGCGTCGCCAAGATGTTCGCCAATAACGGTCAGGGTGTTCGCGGTGATTTGCGCGCAGTTTTCAAAGCGATCTTGATGGATGACGAGGCGCTTGCCGCGTCCGGGCTGACCAGCCAGACATTCGGCAAAGTACGCGAGCCCTTTGTCCGGCTGGTGCAATGGGCAAAGACGTTCAATCTTAAAAAGCCCGCGTCGGGCCGTTATGATTTTTACGATACCAGCCAGCAATCGAATGCGCTGGGACAAATGGTCTTTCGCGCGCCGTCGGTTTTCAACTTTTTCCGTCCCGGATACGTGCCCGCAGGAACGGCGATTGCCAGCAACAAGCTGGTGGCACCGGAGTTCCAGATCGTCAATGAGATATCGACTATCGGCTATGCCAATTACCTGCATAACATCGTGACGGAAGACGACAATCTGGAGCGCGAGCCCGATTACAGCGCCGAAATGCTGATCGCCAATGACAGCACTGCGTTGGTCAACCGGATCGATCTGCTGTTATCTGGCGGTCAATTGTCGCAAGCGACCAGGGACCGGGTCAAACAGGCTGTCGATTCGATCACTTTGCCTGCGACGGACGATGCGGAGGCCCGGTTCAAACGCGTTGCCGCCGCGATCGTGCTGACCATGGTTTCCCCTCAATATCTGATACAGAAATAAGGAGCATCCCGGATGCATATTAGCAAAATGGATGCGCTGCACCGCCGCGCCTTTCTGAAGCGGTCCGCGCAAATGGGGGCAATGGGTGCTGCGGCACCGTTCGCTTTGAACATGTCGTTGATCAATGATGCCGCAGCTTTTACCGGCACCGGACCGTATCAGGCGCTGGTTTGTCTGTTCCTTCTGGGCGGTAATGACCAGGATGACACGCTGATCCCTTATGACGATACGAACTACAATCTTTACAGCGCTATTCGTGGCGGTGGCGGCGGGCAGACCGCTGGTGGAATAGCGCGCGCCAAGGCCGATCTTGCCGCAACAGTGCTGAATCCTGTCGCCCCGCAAACTTTGACCAACAATATCCAGTATGCGCTGCATCCGGCGATGACCCGGATGAAAGCCCATTGGGACCAACAGCGGATGGCGACGCTGTTAAACGTTGGAACGCTGATCCGTCCGACGACGTTAAGCGAGTATGAAAGTTCCGACCGCGCGCGGTATCCGCTGCCATTCGGTTTGTTTTCGCACAATGACCAGCAAAGTGTGTGGCAGTCGTCTGCGCCGGAAGGGGCTACGTCGGGTTGGGGCGGAAGGCTGGCCGATATTGCCATGACCAGCAACACTAACTCGATCTTCACCGCGATTTCGGCAGCAGGTAATAGCGTGTTTCTGACTGGCCGGTCAGCCCTTGCTTATCAAGTTAGCGGAAATGGCGCTGTCAGGCTTCGCAACGGCAGCACGCGGGTAGCAGGATCGACCACAGCATTTGATATGATGCGCGAGATCATGACTCAGCCCGATCCGAGCGCGCATATTTTTGAAGGCGAATATAACCGCGTCACTAAACGATCGATCGATTCCGAAGGCGTGTATTCTGCCGGCGTCAATGCAACAACACTGGCTACCCCCTTCACCCAGAATGACCAAACCTCCGGCATCGCCGCGCAGTTACGTATCGTGGCAAGGTCGATTGCCGCACGACAGGCGCTGGGCGTCAACCGGCAGGTATTCTTTGTAACGATGGGCGGCTACGACAATCATGACGATCTGATCCCCGATCATGACTCACTGCTCGCGGAGCTCGATTTCGCGATGGACGCCTTTTACAAATCCACGGTCGAAATGGGCATTGCTGACCAGGTGACCTTGTTCACCGCATCGGACTTTGGCCGCACCGCAAGCTCCAATGGCGATGGCAGCGACCATGGCTGGGGCGGGCATCATTTTGTCCTCGGTGGAGGGGTGAAGGGTGGGCGCCATTACGGCATCGCGCCCGAAGTTTCGACAACAGGCGAGAGCCAGGTTGGTCAGGGTCGTTTGATTCCGACCACATCGGTCGATCAATATGGTGCGACGCTGGCCAACTGGCTTGGCGCCTCGGGCGGAGAAATGTCGACGCTGTTTCCAAACATCGGCAACTTTTCCGGAACCAATCTAGGCTTGTTCAACTGACCCGAAAACCGTTGCAACAGCACGGAAATTTGGGACAGTTTAAGACAAAATTAACCAACCCCGTTTAGCCACAGCGATATGATTTGCCGTGAACATAGCTTTGTATTGTCGTTATTGGCTGCCTCCATATTGGCAGCTTTGGTGACATATACACCGCAAGCACGCGCCGATGTCTTTGAAATCAGCGGCGACGGTCAATGGCGGCAGATTAACGAAAGGCCCTACGAGTTGCCCGAAATGGCCTATCGCGCAGTGACCGCCGAGCAAGGCAAATTGCCGCCGGTCAGGCTTGCCGCGATGCCGGCGATCGACGCAAAGGTGGATGGTGGCGAGCCTTTCACGGTTAGTTCTCGTTCGGTAACCGGGCAACACGCACCGCTGATCAATGCGGCGGCCAGCCAGTATGGCATTTCGCCGGCCTTGGTCGACGCTGTGATGTGGCAGGAGTCACGCTATAATCACCGGGCAGTTTCGAGCGCAGGCGCGATCGGTCTGATGCAGCTGATGCCCGGTACTGCAAGAAATCTGGGCGTTAATCCACATGATCCGTGGCAGAATGTTTTTGGCGGTGCCGCATATCTGCGGACGCAGCTGGACCGGTTCAATAATGATGTGCCGTCTGCACTCGCGGCTTACAACGCCGGGCCCGGAGCTGTGATCAAATATGGCGGCATCCCGCCTTATGCCGAAACCAGAAATTATGTCAGCGTCATCATGCGGCGCCTGATGGCCCAAGGGCAGTGAGAGGAATGAATATGCGTAAGTCATTGGCCAGAATCGGTGTAGCGTTCGCCGCGATAGCGGCATCACCCGCTTTTGCCCAAAATGCAGCTGCCAATCCGCCAGGATCGGGCCCGATCAATAATGCGCTCGGCTGGATCCAGGGCACCTTGCTGGGCAATCTGGCGACTACAGCTGCGGTCATTGCGGTCGCAGCCTGCGGATTCATGATGCTGACTGGCCGGATGAACTGGAAATTCGGTGCAACCGTCGTGATGGGTTGCTTTGTGCTTTTCGGCGCAGCGGCGATTGTTGCCGGTATTCAGTCAACGGCTGTCGGCTGAACCAGAATGACGGCGCTCAACCGCACACCCCTGTTCCGCGCGCTCACGCAGCCACAGATGTTTGGCGGCGTCACCTATAGTTATTTCATCGTCAACGCGGTCGTCACCACCGAAGTGTTCCTGATGACACGTAGTTTTTGGGCCGTGCCTGCCGCCCTGATGATCCATGGCATCGGCTATATGGCCAGCCTTAAGGAGCCCCGCATCTTCGATCTGTGGATGATGAAAGCTAGCCGGTGCGGTCGCACCAAGACGCACGGCCTTTGGAAGTGCAACAGTTACCGGCCATGAAAAAAATGGGCGCATCCGACATCGAAAAACTCGCTGCCGCCGATCCTGCGGCTGGGGACCGGTTGCCTTATGCCCGGCATCTGAACGATCAGACAATCGAGACGCGCGAAGGCGACCTGGTCCAGATGATCTCGCTCGAAGGCTATCCCTTCGAAACCGCCGATACCGACACCCTCAACCAGATCGCTGCAACCCGGGATATCATCTTTCGCGGCATAGCGTCGGCGCAGTTGATCCTGTATTGCCATGTGGTGCGGCGCTGCGTCGTCGCTGACCTGTCATTGCAGCAGCCAGAGGGCTTGGCGCGGCAGATCGACCAGCAATGGCGCCAGCAACTCGGCGAACGCAATCTATTCGTAAACGATATCGTCCTGACGCTTGTTCGTCGTCCGGCAAAGGGCAAAGTCGGTTTGCTTGAACGCCTTTCGCGCAAGATGCGCGGCATGAAGAAACATTCCGCCGAAGACGACGGCGCTCGTATCCGAGACCTCCGTGAGCTCGATGCAGCGCGAGTGAACCTGATGGCTGCTTTGGGCCGCTATGGCCCGCGCGCGCTTGGTCAGTATCAAAGCAGCAATGGCGACGTCCGCTGCAATATGATGGAGCATCTGTCATCGCTCTATAATGGCGAAAGCCAGCCGGTGCTGGTTCCGCAGGGCGATCTGGGTCATTATCTGCCCTATAAACGAGTCAGCTTTGGCATGGATACGCTGGAGCAGCGCGGCGTCGTGCATGGCGGCAACCGGCTCGGCGCAATCATTTCAGTGAAGGATTATCCGGCGGCGACAGCACCCGGAATGCTCGACAATCTGCTACGCCTGCCGCACGAGCTAACGCTGTCGGAAAGCTTTGCCTTTGTCGACCGACAGATTGCCGATGAACGCATGGCGCTGTCGCTGCGCCGCCTGCGTGCCGCTTCTGATGACACAATCACCCTGAAGCAAGGGTTGATGGTGGCCCGTGACGATCTCGTGGCCGGTAATGCGGCTTATGGCGAGCATCACATCACCGTACATGTCCGTGCAAAGACCCTTGATGAGCTGGACCGTGCGGTGGCCGACGTACAGTCCGCTCTTGCCGACACAGGCGCGATTGCCGTTCGTGAAGACCTGAATCTCGAAGCTGCCTTTTGGGCGCAATTCCCGGGCAATGCGGATTTCATTGCACGCAAAGCGATGATCTCGACCGGCAATCTCGCCAGCCTGATGTCGCTGCACAGCTTCCCCGCAGGCAATGTCGCAGGCAGCCCGTGGGGCGAGCCTTTGACAGTGTTGGAGACGACATCGAGCACACCCTATTTCTTTAACCTGCATAATGGCGATCTGGGCAATTTCACGCTTATCGGCCCGTCGGGCGCAGGCAAGACTGTCGTGCTGAATTTCCTGGTGGCCCAGGCGCAGAAATTTTCTCCGCGCACATTTTTCTTCGACAAGGATCGCGGTGCCGAGATTTTCATCCGCGCCATCGGCGGTCATTATGATGTGTTGCGTCCGGGTATGCAAAGCGGGTTCAATCCTCTGGCTTTACCCGATACGCCAGCCAACCGGGCATTTTTGCGCGGGTGGCTGTCGCTGTTGGGCACGCCGCAAACCGGGCCATTGAGCAATGAAGATGCAGCGCTGATCGCCGATGCGGTCGATGCAAATTATGACCAGCCGGTCGAACATCGCCGTCTGCGCTATCTGGTCGAGCTGTTGTCCGGTGCGATTCGTCCGACGCGCGGCGACCTCGCCTCGCGTCTTGCCCCTTGGCATAGCGAAGGCGAACATGCCTGGTTATTTGACAATGCGCGCGACCGGCTCGACATCAGCGAGGCGACTATCGGCTTTGACATGACGGCGCTGCTCGATAATCCGGCGTTACGCACACCTGCCATGTTCTATTTGTTCCACCGCGTCGATGAACGGCTCGACGGACGTCCTTCCATGATCATCATCGATGAAGGCTGGAAGGCACTGGATGATGAAATTTTTGTCCGCCGCCTGAAAGACTGGATGAAGACGGTCCGCAAGCGCAATGGCGTGGTTGGTTTTGCCACCCAAAGCGCGGGCGATGCACTGGATAGCAAGATTGCCAGCACCATTATCGAACAGGCGGCGACGCAGATGTTCATGCCCAATCCTAAGGCACAGGCGCGCGATTACATCGATGGCTTCGGCCTGACAAACCACGAATTCGAACTCGTTCGGGGCTTGCCCGATCACTTGCGTTGCGTGTTGATCAAGCAAGCCAATATGAGCGTGGTCGCCCGGCTCGACATGAGCGGAATGCCCGAAATACTGACCATATTGTCCGGTCGTGAAAAAAGTGTTCGGCACCTGGACACGCTTCGTGCCGAGCATGGCGACGATCCGTCCGAATGGTTGCCGCAGCTGGTTGAGGCCGCACAAAAAGGGCCGCGTGCGCTTTGGGAACGGGACGCCGCCTGATGGCGAACTGTCCCACCATCGACCCGGCAATCGGCACCGCGCAGACATTGATCCAGTCCGTCAACTGCTATGTCGAGACCAGCGTTGCCGGAAGCTATGGCGCGCTGATGGGGCCAGGCGGCGGGCTTAAGGCCACGCTTACGGCAGCATTGGTGATTTACGTCGCCATCATGGGTTATCGCTTCATGCTTGGCCGGTCGCGGCTGTCGATGGGCGATCTTGTGCCGCGCATGGTTTTGATCGGGGCCATATTGGCGCTGACCACCAGCTGGGTGACTTACCAGACGCTCGTCTATGACGTGTTGACCGACGGCCCCGAAGAAATCACACAGATGGTCACGCGCGGACAAGTTCCTAATCGCAGCGTGGCAGAACGCGTCGACAGCGTAAACAAACAGCTGACCGATGTTGCGAATGAATGGGGCAAAGGGCCGCTTGGCATTGTCGCAAGCATCGGGCCGCAATCGGGTATCGCCGATGCCGCCAACGCGGCGCGTGCGAAGGCCGAGGCAGGCGGCATGAGCCCGATCCCGGCAGCCGCCGCCGTGCCGATGACGGCCAGCAGCAATCCGTTTTCCTCTGCCCCGGCCTATCTCGGCTGGTCTGCCATGTTGCTGACGCTGACGGCGGCGGGCAGCGTTGCGATGACCAAAGCACTGCTTGGTCTGCTGCTCGCGCTTGGTCCGGCATTTGCGCTGTTTGCGTTGTTCGACAACACACGCGGCCTCGCCGTGGGCTGGGCGCGGGCCGCCTTATTTCTCGCGTTCGTCCCGTTGCTGGCGACGCTCACCTCAGTCGCCATGCTCGCGATGCTGGAGCCGATGGCGCTTCGGCTTTCGGTTGATGCGGCGCGCGGCGTCTTTTCGCTGAATAGCGCGCTTGCAATTTTTATCGCGGTGCTGGTGATGACGGGCATTGCCCTCCTTGCCGTCCGCGTTGCCGCCATGATGGTGTCGGGCTGGACGATCAGCTTGAAAGATCAAATCGCAGAAGGTAGCGGAATAGCGCGTCACAATTCGGTCGAAACATATGGCGGCGCAGGCGGCATGGCCGGTGCCGGCACGGCCAGCCTTCATCAGCCGCGCCTCGACCAGATGGTTCAGGCAATCGAGCGCACTAACTCTTTCAACACGTCGCAAGCAATGCAGCGCCCTGACACCCGCCTGCTGGCAATGAGCGCGCCGCAACGGCAAATCCCTGCAGCGGAAATGTCTACCCGGCAAGTCAGTACGCTGTTGCCGCGCAAAAGTAGCCCCGCGGTGTCCTCCCCCCTTCGTCCAGCAAGGTCGTGGTCATGATCCGTAGCATCTTCCTGTTGGCGACCGTTTGCTTTGCCGCGCCATCTGCATTTGCCCAGACCGGGGTGGATATGACGGCAGCGGCGAGCGCGGCTAAACCCGCCGACCCGCGCATTCGCGTGATCGATTATGAACCCGATCAAATTTATCCTGTGACTGGGCATACCGGGTATCAAATGACGGTCGAATTTGAACCAGACGAGAGAATCGAAACCGTCGGCATCGGCGATTCTAGCGGATGGCAGGTAACACCCAATGGCAACGCAACGTTGCTGTTCCTGAAGCCCATGGGCATCGTTCCTGACACCAACATGGCGCTGGTCACCAACAAGCGGCGCTATAATCTGGAGCTTTCAAGCCGCAGCGGCGCGCGAGTGAACAAGAATGCAATCACTCATGTCCTTCGCTTTCGCCTGCCCGCCCCGCCCCCGGTTCTGGCAATCGCCGCGCCGGATGAAAATCTGGTATCGCGCGTTCCGCAAGAGGCGTGGAATCGCAACTACCGCTTTGAAGGCAGTATGGAGCTGGTTCCCGAAGAAGTTTTTGACGACGGCCGCTATACCTTCATCCGGTTTGCCGAAAATCTGGAAACCCCAGCGATCTTTGCGGTCAGCGGGGCCGAGGACGAAAATCTGGTCAACAGCAACCTTCGCGGAAAATATGTAATGATTGATCGGGTTGCAGCGCAGATCGTGCTGCGTCACGGAAAGCTGCTCACTCGGCTGCACAATGAAGCGTTCGCCCTGCCCGCACCCGGCCCCGATGCACCGAAACCACGCCCGCGCAAGAAACGCGGTATTCTGGGAATGGGCGGCTGATGGACACCAAAATAATGACCGAACCTAAAGCGGGGACTGAGCAGAAATCAGGTTTTGATCCCCGTCAGGCCATCGACAATGACGCGCTGGCCGAAGCGAATCGCCGGGCGTCGCCACAAATCACGCTGGCCAGCGGCTTTACGCCGGGGATGGCAGCTGGGGTTTGCGGCATTGCGCTGTTAGGCATCATGACCTTCAGCTCGCTTGCGGCGCAACGCAACAATGCACAACCGCTGGCCGGGCAGGCCGCCGGTTCTGCTGCCCTTGTCCCGGGGGGCGCAAACGGGCAGACGATCATTCCAGTTCGTCCGCCCGATCAGCCGCCGGTTCTGCTAAAGCCTGAAAACGCCGCTCGGCCCGGATCTGGCACAGCGATGCCAGCCGGCATCGTCGGGGCGAAAGCAGTCGACCCCCGAACGCTTGCCCGATTGCAATCGCCAGTGCTTGCCGTCGATTTGTCTCGCAACGCACCGCCTGCAGTCGGCGCGGGCACTGCAAATATGGCAAAAGCGAATGCACAGGGCCTGGGTCAAACCATCGCTGGCGAAGAGCGGAATGCCGCGCGCGCCGGACGGCTAGGCAACGCCGCTTTCACTGTGCCCGAAGGCACTGTGCTGGCCGGAACTTTGGAGACCGCGATCAATTCCGATCTGCCGGGCCACGTTCGCGCCGTCGTCAGCCGCAATGTGACCAGCTTTGACGGCAGCCAGATACTGATCCCAAAAGGCAGCCGCCTTGTCGGGCAGTATCAGTCGAACCTTGCGGTCGGCCAGAAACGTACTTTCATAATCTGGGAGCGGCTGATCCGTCCCGATGGTGTCACGATCGCGCTGGCATCGCCTGGCACTGACTCGCTGGGCCGTGCCGGGGTTACCGGTAAAGTCGACAGCCATTTCATGCGCCGCTTTGGCGCAGCCCTTTTATTGTCGGTAATCGACGCCGGTAGCCGGGCGGTGTCCGCTGGCAGCGGGAATGTGGTAATTGCAGGGGGCACCGGTGGCGCAGCAAGCACCGTAGGTGCAGGTCTGCAAAATGACCTGAACATTCCTCCTACGATCAAGGTGGCACAGGGCACGGCAATACGCATCTTCCTCAATCGCGATCTCGATTTCACCGATGTCGGGGCACCTTCAAGCTGATGAGCGTCGAACCTCATCCACAGGAATTTGGCTCGATCTACCTGAAAAGCTATCTGGAGCCGTTGCAGCCCTGGCTTGACGCAGACGATGTGACCGAGATACTCGTCAACCGTCCGGGTGAAATCTGGGTCGAAAGAACAGGCGTTGCCGCGATGGAGCGCCATGACCTTCCCGACCTGGACAACAGCCTGCTCACGCGTCTTTCGCATCAGATCGCGCGTAGCAGTTTTCAGGGAATCAACCGCGAGACACCTTTGCTTTCCGCCACCCTGCCCGGCGGCGTTCGGGTTCAGATCATCGCGCCCCCGGCGACGCGAAACGGGTTTGCCGTTGCCTTCAGAAAACATGTCCTGAACGATATCGACGTTCAGCAGTTTCTCGCCCAGACCAGCATATCAGCGCCCGCATCGGCAGCTGATGACAAACAACATATGGAATATCTTGCCGCCAATGACGATATAAAGGCATTGCTCGACTTTGCCGTTGCCCGGCGCAAGACGGTGCTAATCTCCGGCGGGACATCATCGGGCAAGACAACGCTTCTGAATGCACTTCTTAAAGAGATTCCACAAACCGAACGGCTGGTGGTCATCGAGGATACCCCCGAGTTAAAACTGGCGCATCCCAACTCGATCGGCCTGGTGGCGGTTGCAGGTGGACAGGGCGAAGCAATGGTCACGACCGATGATTTGATGCGCGCGTCGCTGCGTATGCGTCCGGATCGGCTGATCGTCGGAGAATTGCGCGGACCCGAGGTTATGACTTTCATGCGCGCGATCAACACCGGCCATCCCGGATCGTTCGCCTCGATCCACGCGAGCAGTACGGCGGGCGCGCTGGAACAGATATCGTTGATGTGCCTGCAAGCAGGCCTGGGTCTGTCCCGCCAAGATACGCTGAGCTATGCCCGCAATATGATCGACGTTGTCATCCAACTGCGCCGCGAATCCGGCCAGCGTTTCTTCGAGGATATCGCGATCCTGTAAACCGCGTCCTAAAAATTGCTTTCCTGTTCGGCCGATTTTTGCAGTTTTTCTTCGTCCGATGCCGGTGGCGGCGTAAGCTGTTGCCTGGTCAGTTTTTTCGGTGCTTCAATCGCGACCGGTCCCTGCACGACCGGTGATTGTTCCACCGTTGCGCTCGCGTTTACGGCCTTCACGTCTTCCGCACGCGGCGCGCTAACGGCTTCCGGACCTCCCGTCGCATCAGCTTGAGCAACGCGTTGTAAGGATTTTATATTATTCCTGTCATCGGGATCGCTTTCCGCACCGCCGGGCATAGAAGCATAGTACCCGCCAGCCGCCGCTATGAACGCAGCAACAGACAGGACGATTATTTTGGGTTTGAACGACATAGCAGACCTCACTTTCTAAACCTATGGCACCCCATCGATGACATTAGCAGTTCAATCGTTAACGGCAGCTTTTCAAATGCGACGCACCGTTCAATTTGCAGGATAGCATTATTCACATCGCACTGCATTGCGGGTCGGCCAATAAAGCCAGGTGGCGCACGATGGAGTTATGACAAGCGGGTTCAGCACCTGCGGGCTGCCCGCGCTTGGTATTTGGGACGATATCATATAATTCGACGTTTCAGGCACTGGAGAAGAAGGACCATGAGCGACCACAAGTATCTCGATGTCGCGGCCAGCGGCGGCTGTCAGTGTGGTGCGGTGCGCTATCATGCCACCAGATACCTCGACAGCTCGCACATCTGCCATTGCCGCATGTGCCAAAAGGCGGTGGGGAATTTTTTCGCAGCGCTGATCGGAATACCACGCGACGCTTTTGAATGGACGCGGGGGCAGCCTGCATTGTTCAAAAGTTCCGATCCGGTCACCCGCGGATTTTGCAGGGACTGCGGCACGCCGCTGCTGTATGATTATACGAGCAGCACATATCTGAACGTTACCACTGGCTCGCTCGACAACCCGGCGCTGTTCGCTCCACAGGTGCAATTTGGCAAAGAAGCGCAGATGCCCTGGTTCGGCAATCTCAGCAGCCTTGCCGATGAAGGCACGACGGAGGAAACAATGGCTGACCAGGTCGTCGCGATCAAGGCGAGCAGCCATCAACATCCCGATCACGATACCGGTCATTGGCCGCTGTAATGCCGGCTACCCCTGATCTCACCCCAAGCCAGATTAGCGAAATTATCGAAATGGCGCTGTCTGACCATGTCGCCTTTAATATAATTTCGGCGCAACATGACGTGTCGCCGGACCAGATCAAGGCGATCATGCGTTCGCATCTCAAGTCCGGCCGTTATAAGGCGTGGCGAAAGCGCGTGCGCGATTTCGGCGACCGGCGGGAGCATTATAAATGACCTCAGCGGCAAAAACAGCTGCGGTTGCTGCGGCGGCTATAATTATGTTCAACTACGGAAACTTAAAATGACCATCATCCTTTACGGCATTCCCAATTGCGACACAGTCAAAAGGGCGCGGGTCTATCTTGACGGGCGCGGCGTGGCCTATCATTTTCATGACTATAAAAAGGCCGGTGTCACGGTCGCCGATCTTGATCGTTGGAGCAAACAGGTCGGCTGGGAAAAATTGCTCAACAAAGCGGGTACGACGTTCAAGAAATTGCCGGATGCCGACAAGGCCGACATCGACGAAAAAAAGGCGATCGCGCTCATGCTGGCCAACCCGTCGATGATCAAGCGCCCGATGGTCGAAGGCGGCGAAACACTGCTGGTCGGGTTCAACCCGGCCGCCTATGATGCTGCAAAATTCTAACTAAAGGAAATCATCATGGTCACTGCACGCTGGAACGGCACGATTATCGCCCAATCCAATGATACCGTCGTGGTCGACGGCAACCATTATTTCCCGCGCGACGCGGTGGCGGCCGATTATCTTCAGGGCAGCGACACGACGTCGGTCTGTGGATGGAAAGGTACCGCGCATTATCATTCGCTGGTTGTCGACGGCAAGACCAACCCCGACGCCGCATGGTATTATCCCGAACCCAAATCGGCGGCGAGCGAAATCACGGACCGGATAGCCTTCTGGAAAGGCGTCGAAGTCGGTTGATACAAATGTCGCGCTGTTGTCATCGCGGTGACACAGGCCTGCGTAATGTGCCTGTGATGAAATTCCTCCTCCCGATTATTATCACTGCCCTCCTCCCTGCCTGTTCGGTTTCGGAAAGCCAAGCCATGGAAAAACCCCTAGAAGGCCACGCTATCGTCATCGCCCATCGCGGTGCGAGCGGGGAACGTCCCGAACATACTATCGCAGCCTATGCGCGGGCGATTGAGCAGGGCGCTGATTTCATCGAACCCGACCTGGTGCTGACCAAAGACGGCGTTTTGGTGGCGCGGCACGAGAACGAGATATCCGAAACCACCGACGTCTCGGCAAAGCCTGAATTTGCCGCCCGCAAAGCGACGAAGAGCATCGATGGCCAGCCAATGACTGGCTGGTTCACCGAAGACTTTACGCTAGCCGAGTTGAAAACATTGCGCGCCAAAGAGCGGCTGCCGCAACTCCGGAAGGCCAATATGGCTTACGACGGGCAGTTTGAGGTGCCGACATTCGAGGAGATACTCGAACTCGCCAAGGCGCGCGGTGTAGGCGTTTATCCCGAGACCAAGCACCCGTCCTATTTCGCCGCTCTTGGCCTGCCGCACGAAGGGCCGTTATTAGCGCTACTGGCAAAATATGGACATACCGACAAAACCGCGCCGATATTCATCCAGTCTTTCGAAGTCGAAAATCTGAGGGCATTACGCGGCAAAACTAAATTGCGGCTCATCCAGCTGATGGATGAAAAAGGCAGTCCTGCCGACCGCGCTGATTTAACCTATCCCGCAATGGCAACTGCCGAGGGCCTAAAAATAGTCGCCACTTATGCCGACGGTGTGGGTCCTAACAAGGCGCTGGTTATCCCGCGTACGCTGATCGGCAATCTTGGCGAGGCCACTAGCCTCGTTGCCGACGCCCACAAGCATGGCCTCGCGGTCCATCCCTGGACCTTCCGCCGCGAAAACTACTTTCTGCCGCTGGGTGCCAAATCAGGCATAAACCCCGTTGCTCATGGCGATCTTGATAGCGAAATTCGCGCATTTTTAGACGCCGGCGTCGACGGCGTATTCAGCGACAATCCGGCGCAAGCGGTCGCAGCCGTTAAGCGTTAATCGGCGTACCGCGTCAGTGTCAGCCACAAGCTGAAAACCGCAGCAATCATCAGCGCGGTCGCCAGCATATAGGGCGCACCCGGAAAGAATAGCCCAACATTGTCCGAATAGGCCCCGAAAACGCCGGTCATTGCCGGTGGCCCGATTATCGTGGTCACGCTGACCATGCTGGCAATCGCGCCTTGCAATTCGCCCTGCGAATCTTCGGCGATTTTCGGCGTCATCAGCGTCTGCATCGCCGGGAATGTAAGGCCGGTGACCGATCCGACAACCAGCCCGAGGATCATGATTTCGGTTGACCCGGCCAGGCCGATAATGAGGTAACTCGGAATGGCGAAAAACAGGCTGTAAACAGCCGTACGGGCCGCACCGAAGCGCACGATCACCTTACCCACCAGCAGTCCCTGGAACAGCGCCAGCAGTATGCCGAACAGCGCCACCGTCGCGCCAATCGTCAGCGGCCCCCAGCCGAACTGTAGCGTGCCATAATAGCTCCAGACCACGAAATTGGACTGCGCGGCGAACTGCATGAAAAATATCGTGATAAGGCAGCCGAAGACCAGCGGTGTTTTTGACATTTGCAGCATCGTGCCGAACGGATTGGCACGCGCGAGGCTGAACGCGCGGCGCTTTTCCGTCGGCAAGGTTTCGGCGAGCGCATGAGCGCCATAAGCTGCACCGGCGAGGCACAGCACGCTTGCCACCATGAACGGCACGCGGTCGCCAAGCAGCCCGAAAACGCCGCCAAGCGCCGGTCCCATTACGAATCCTGCGGCACCCGCGCCACCGAGCAATCCGAACGCTGCGCCACGTTTGTCCGGTTCGACGGTATCGGCAATGCAGCTGTTCGCCGCTGCCCAGGTCGCACCGACGACACCGGAAATAATACGACCAACAAATAGCCAGGCAAGCGTCGGCGCCCAAGCCATCAGCGCATAATCGACCCCCAGCGCCGCCAGCGCGAACAGCAAAATGGGCCTGCGCCCGAATCGGTCGGAAAGGCCCCCGATGACTGGCGCACAAATAAACTGTGTGATGGCGAAGGCAAAGGCCAACCAGCCGCCAATCTCCGCAGCGCGGTCGATGCCCTCGCCGCTGAGCGACATCATCAGCCTTGGTGTAACCGGCACAATGAGGCCAATCCCCGCCATGTCGATGAAGACGATGAACGCGATCAGTCCAAGTGCAGGCTTTTTCGTGTTGTTGTCCACTTTCCCCCTTCATTCGAGGAGTAAGACCCTGACTTTATATGTCAAGTTGGAGGCCCGAACATGTAGCTGGGGAGCTTATATCCGGGCCTCTGGTGCTGCGCGGCACTCAAGCGGTATCGGCATTCCACTTAAAAACATCTTCGAGAGGTTTGCCGAAAACATGCGCGATCCGGAATGCTACCTCAAGCGACGGCGAATATTTGCCTTGCTCGATCGCGGCGATAGTCTGACGTGTGACCCCGACCCTGTCGCCCAGATCGCCTTGGGTCATTTCGCCGGCAAGAAAGCGAAGGGTCTTGATGTCGTTGGTGAAAGGTGCGGGTGCCATCGCTCAATATCCCCGGCGGTAAAAATAGAGCTGTGAGCCGACCCGCATTAGTTCGGCAACCACGACGGTCGCAATCAACAGATTGAGGTGCTCACCTACACTTAGCCGGTAGAACATCGCGATCATGTTGGCCCAGACCCCCAGGACCAGCGGATAATAGGCCAGATGTGTGCCGCGTATGTGGATCGTGCGCTCGCGCTCGTCTTCTTTGATATTCACTTCCTTTGGCGTGCGGATGGCAAAATAGGCTGTCGTGAGGGCCATGACCGCAATGATGATGATTGTTACGGGAACGAGCATCCCGGCTACCGCCCCAACACCGGCAGGCGTCTTAATGATGTCCCATGGATAGGTAAGGAAATACCAACCGAAGGCCACGAGCAGCGCAAGGAAGGATGCCCAATGAATTTTTTCGCGGAATGACATGATACAACTCCAATGTTACCTGATTCGCACTTAATGTTAGTTATTTTTAACATTGAGTCAAATATAAATAAC
>JANOPT010000224.1:0-2133 GCA_031421975.1 Sphingomonadales bacterium
TGGGCAATCTGCAACTGTCGCCAAGCGGGGAAGTCGATGCAAAAGAACAGCGGCGCTTCGTCAACGGCCTGGTTGACCTCAACAGCCGCAATGGGCTGTTCCGGCAGGATGCGGGTACCGTCGAGATTACCGATCAAGTGCTGTATCGCGCCCGGCTCAACATCCCGTCGAGCGTCCCGGTCGGCACCTACACCGCCGAAACATTGCTCATCCGGGGCGGCCGCGTGATCGTTGCTGACGACAATGTCGAGGTCCGCATCCGCAAGACTGGCTTTGAACAACTGGTAACGATATTGGCGCAGGATTATTCGCTGTTTTACGGCGCGATGGCCGTGCTGGTGTCGCTGCTTCTCGGCTGGTTTGCCGGCTATGTTTTTCAGCGGCTTTGACCGCTGAGCCGGGCTCCCGATAGTAAATAAATCTTTACCTTCTGCGTCTAAATTCCGGGTCTGGATTTGGAACAGGGACATCGCCGACAATGGACAATACCGGAAATCATCAGTTTTCGTCGGCAACCCCGGTCGGAGCCGACAGCGGTACCGACCATCAAAACGCCGGTCCAGTGGGAACATCATCTGTGTCGTCACCTGCAATGGCGCCGGCATTGTCGCCGCTTCGCCAGCCCGAACCGCCACCGGCGCGCCCTCCCGTTAGCGGACCGGCGCTGCACCATATCGGCTTTGTAATGGAAATCGCGGGTTCAAGTTCGCAAGTGACGCTTGATGCCGCGATGTTGAATCAGCTGATGACACATGGCGATCCCAGCATCGCGATGGCAGGGCAAGTTGGCAGCCAGATCAAGATTCGCGTCGGCAGCACGTGGCTGCTGGCCAGCATCCGTACGCAAAAACTGCACGAGCGCGAACAGGGCGTTATTCTGGCTGCGGTCGACTTCCTGGGCGAGGGCGACGAGGAAAAACTCACCGGTAAAATCTACAATTTCCGCCGCGGTGTCACCCGCTATCCGGTTCCCGGCAGCGAAGTTTATGCCGTTTCCAGCCCGGACATGAAGCAGGTCTATGCCGCCGATTCGCGCGCACATGTCGAAATCGGCACCGTGTTCCCGACCAAGGATATTAGAGGCGCGCTCTATGTCGACGCCATGCTCGGCAAGCACTTTGCGCTATTGGGATCGACCGGTACGGGTAAATCGACCAGCGCTGCGCTCATCCTCCATAAAATCTGCGATATTGCGCCCGAGGGCCATATCGTGATGATCGACCCGCATGGCGAATATTCGGCGGCGTTCAAGCACAATGGCGCGTTGTTCGACGTCAACAACCTCAACATGCCGTACTGGATGATGAACTTTGCCGAGCATTGCGAAGTGTTCATCACCTCTACCGGCGATGACAAGCAGATCGATGCCGACATTCTCGCACGCTGCCTGCTACAAGCGCGCAGCAAGAACCGTATCGCCGAAAGCATCGGCAAGCTGACGGTGGACGCGCCCATCCCTTATTTATTGTCCGACCTCACCAACATCATCCAGACCGAAATGGGCAAGCTGGACAAGGCGACGAACAGTGCGCCGTTCATGCGGCTGAAGGGCAAGATTGACGAGCTGAAGGCCGACCCGCGCTATAACTTCATGTTTTCCGGCATGCTGGTCGGCGACACGATGGCGGAATTTGTCGGCAAGATTTTCCGGCTGCCCAGCGGCGGCAAGCCGATTTCGATTATCGACGTGTCGGGGGTTCCTTCCGATATCACCTCGACCGTGGTCGCGGTGCTTAGCCGCCTCGTGTTCGATTACGCGATCTGGTCACGTAACGAACCGCAGCGGCCGATATTGCTCGTCTGCGAAGAAGCGCACCGGTACATTCCGTCCGACCGCGTGTCGAAATCCAGTGCTGTGCGATCGATATTGGAACGTATTGCCAAGGAAGGCCGTAAATATGGCGTCTCGCTTGGCCTGATTACGCAGCGTCCGTCCGATTTGGCCGAAGGCGTGTTGTCACAATGCGGCACGATCATCTCGATGCGCCTCAACAACGACCGCGACCAGGCCTTCGTCCGCGCCGCAATGCCCGAAGGCGCGCGCGGATTCCTCGATTCCATCCCCGCCTTGCGTAACCGCGAATGCATCATCTGCGGCGAGGGTGTGTCGATTCCGATCCGCGTCGCGCTCGA
>JANOPT010000225.1:0-2556 GCA_031421975.1 Sphingomonadales bacterium
GCTTGCGATGGAATATCAGCGTCGCCTTCGGCATATGACATTCTATGTCATAGTTTGGCTATGACGTCAAGCGTCATAGTTGGCCGCATTCAAACTTTATGATGCGCGCCCAAACTCGCCTTAATCCGCTCAAGCGTTCCCTTGCGGATCGACTTCTTGTTCCACGCATAGGCTTTACCGGGAAGCTGCGCCAACTGGCCGGCGACGGCCAGCGCCTTGGCCTCCACCTTGTCTGCATCGGCCAGCATATCGAGATAGCCTGCCTCGACCGCGCCTTCGGGGTGATAGATAAAGCCCTGCACCATCGCGCGGGTCAGGTGCTGCGGGCTTAGCCGGTCGCGGGCGAGTTCCATTGCGAAGATCGGCAGGTTCATGCCGGTAATCGCCTCGTTCGCGCCGATCTTATATTCTCCGCTCGCGCCAACGCGCGTATCGCAGGCGTTCAGGATAAACACCCCCATCGCAATCGCATGGCCAGTGCACGCGGCGACCACTGGCAGCGGACCGCCATAAAGCCGCAGCAACAATTCAGCGCCCGCATCGAGCAGTTTATACACGCCGTCTGCACCAAGGCTGGCAAAGGCGTTCAAATCGAACCCGCCTGAAAAGCGACCGTCTCTTCCGCTAAGCACAATCGCCTTCGCCCCGTCCTCCGCCGTGTCGAGCGCGGTGTTCAGCGCGGCAATCATCTCGAAATTGATCGCATTGGCCTTGCCATCATCCATGCGGATGAGGGCGATGTCGTTCTGGATTTCGACGGTGGCGGACATGTTGGCTCTCCCCTGATTTAATCATGCGATTAAAGCGATACTTTACGTGAACGTCAATCGCAATTTCGATGGAACAAATTTGGTGCCGGACAAGAGTCCGGCAAGACACAAAAGAAAAGAAGACGCGAAGGGCAACTCGGAAACGAGATATCACTAAAATATCTTTGCGCCTTTTTATCTTTGCGCCTTGCTAAGCCATGCAATGGCTTGGCACCAAATCATTTCAAGTGGCACAGGCAAAACCAATCACTAAGGTGTAATGCAACACAGCTAGGAGAACCCGCATGGCCCAGACATTTTCCGAATACACCCCGCCCTCGGTCTGGGAATGGAACAAAGACGCCGAGCACCGCTTTGCCAACATCAACCGGCCGACGGCGGGCGCGACGCATGACAAGGAACGCCCAATCGGCAAGCATCCGATGCAGCTCTATTCGCTCGCCACGCCCAATGGGGTGAAGGTAACGGTGATGCTCGAAGAGCTCCTCGCGCTCGGCCATGAGGGCGCGGAATATGATGCCTGGCTTATCAAGATCAATGAGGGTGACCAGTTTTCGAGCGGCTTTGTCGAGGCCAATCCCAATTCAAAAATACCGGCCTTGTTCGACCATTCGACACCGGAGCCAACTCGCGTGTTCGAATCGGGTTCGATCCTGTTGTATCTTGCCGAGAAATTCGGCGCGTTTCTGCCCACCGAACATCATGCGCGCACCGAGGCGCTCAACTGGCTGTTCTGGCAAATGGGCAGCGCGCCCATGCTCGGCGGCGGGTTCGGGCATTTCTACGCTTATGCGCCATTCAAGGTCGAATATGCCATCGACCGTTATGCGATGGAGGTGAAGCGGCAGCTCGATGTGCTCGACCGCAATCTGGCCGAACGTGAATATATGGCGGGCGAAGATTACAGCATCGCCGATATGGCAATCTGGCCGTGGTATGGCGCGCTCGTCAAGGGGCTGGTCTATGAGGCAGGTGAGTTTTTGCAGGTGCAGGAATACAAGAATGTCATCCGCTGGACTGACCAGATCGGAACGCGGCCTGCGGTTAAACGCGGTCGGATGGTCAACCGCGTGATGGGCGACCCCGCTAGCCAGCTCCACGAACGGCATCATGCCAGCGACTTCGATACCAAGACGCAGGACAAGATTGCACCTGCCGATTGACTTTTGTTAATGTTCATGAAATGTTCTGATTTCATTTGGAGGAGTGATTCGATGATCGGATATGTAACAGTCGGCACCAATGATTTGCCGCGCGCCGCGAAATTCTATGACGCGATTGCCGCAGAAATGGATACGCCGCGGATGATGGATTTCGAAACTTTCATCGCTTGGGGCACGGCCGACGGACCTGCGGGCGTGGCGGTCACCAAACCGCATGACGGCAACGCGGCCAGCGTCGGCAATGGCGTGATGGTCGCGCTGGAGGCCAAGGACAAGGATCAGGTCCAGCGGCTGTACGATATCGCGCTTGCCAATGGCGGCACCGACGAAGGCCCTCCCGGACCGCGAGGCGACGGATTTTACGCCGGCTATTTCCGCGATCCCGATGGCAACAAATTGAACGCTTTTGTGATGGGTCCGGCTGCCGCTTGATGTGCCAAGTTTGTGCCAACTTCGGCCGGAAATGACAAAGTAATATGCCGAACCTGCTTGAAAATCCGTTGCATCTCGGGCTCGGCGCGACTGCCGTTCCGCAGCCCGCGTTCAGCGGCATGGAATGGTATGCGGCCTATAACCAACGCCACGATGGCGATGGTGCAGAAGGCCGGTTAGTGTCGATGCAC
>JANOPT010000226.1:0-8589 GCA_031421975.1 Sphingomonadales bacterium
CATCGCCGTGGGGCGGATCTGCGTTTCGCCAAGCGACGAAACAGGAAACTCCAGCGGAACTCCGCCAGCCTGCCACACGCCGCGCTTTACGTGCTCCGCAAGTATCCGCAGATGTGCGTTGCAGGGTGTCAGTTCCGACCATGTGTTGCAGATTCCGATGATTGGGCGACCATCGAAGCTGTCATCCGGCAGTCCCTGGCTCTTCATCCAGCTGCGATGAATAAATCCGTCACGGTCCATCTTGCCGTAGACAGCGGCACTTCGCAGCCGGGGTTTGTTCACTCAACAGTCCACTTCATCAACGACCCGGCATCGCCGCCGCGACGGCCCACTCGATAGTACCAAACAGATAATACTATAAATATGATATTTGTCAGCAGATAAACGCCGACCGCTGCTTTCATTTGATTTTTCACAGAACTGCCCGGAAGCAATCTTACCAGCGGAAACATGGATCGAGCTGACACGGATAGGCTATGTGACGGCCTCGCGAAGCTACCACATCAACAGCAGAACGGACATCAGGGCAAAGACTGGAGGGTCGAATCCTCTTGAGCGCGCCGTTTTCTTTTGCCAGTTAACCCAGCAATAAAGGCGCCAGTTTCGCGCGTTGCCAGGCCGCATCACCGAATTGAGACGCCTGAAAAATGGCCGCACGGCGATGCAAGCCGGCGTCGCAATCATGGGTAAATCCAAATCCGCCATGGAACTGGATCGCCCGGTCCGACGCAAAGCTGTAGACGCCGTCGGCCGCTGCCTTTGCCATGCGGACCGCAATTTCGCCCAGACCCTGATCGCCAAAGCTGCTGGCGGCACTGTACAGATGCGAACGTGCCTTTTCATAATCGACATATGCATCAACCATCGGATGCTTCAACGCCTGATATTCGCCGATAATTTTACCGAATTGCCTGCGCGTCTGCAAATAGCTTACGGTGTAGTCAATGACGCTTTGCGTACCACCGCACATGTCCGCCGCTTGCAACAACGCTGCGGCCTGGTCAATATGAGCGAGCGCCAGTCTTGCCTTGCCGGTTTCGAGCATAGCAGACCTGGCAACCATTATGCCATCCAGAGACAAGGCAAAGCTGCGCCTGGTTTCATCGATTATCGCTTCAGGGCGCAGATGCCCGGCAATTTCTGCTGCGGTCAGCAGAACGAGTGCAGGTTGGCCGTCAAGCATGATCGACACCACCACGACCTCTGCCGATCCGGCCCACAGCACAAACAGTTTTTCGCCCGATAGTTTCAGCATGTCGCCATCGGCGCGCGCAGTAGCCGTTATGTTGGTCAGGTCCCAATCGCCATGCGCCTCGGATAATGCCAGCGATCCAACCGCGCCTTGCGCCAGCCTTGGTAGCCACTCGGCCTGCTGCGCGTCGGTCCCACCGGCAATCAAGGCCTGCGCCGCCAGCGTTGATGCGACGAATGGCGACGCCATCATGTGCCGACCCATCTGTTCGACCACCGGTACGACTTCGGCCATCGTAAGCCCGACGCCACCATGCGCCTCGGGAATCGCAATCGCGGTCCAGCCCAATGCGGCCATCTCCGCCCACACAGCAGCATCATAACCAAGTTCGCTGTCGATAAGCTTGCGGACGATATCGATTGGCGATTTGTCGCGGCAGAATGATGTCGCCACATCAAGCAGCTCGATCTGTTCTTCGCTATAGCCAAGCCCCGCCATTTGCATTTTCGTCTCTCCTCGCGCCGTTCGCTCTTCTATGACGTTAGGCGATACAACAAATCAAGCCGGTTTAATTGACTGATTAAACTTAGGCTGCCTCCAGCGTTTTCCGCCCCGCACGAACCTTCATCCGATGGCCCGGCTTAATCGCAAGGGAAACGTCCTTCACGGTCTGCATGAAAACCCATTCATTGGTCGCGGCCTGCGGCGTCAGGGACAGATGCATGTAGCCGCGGTTCGACGTATCGACCCAGCGCAGTTCATCCTTGCTGCGTTCAACCAGCGCGCGTGCGACAGTCGCTGGGTCGATGCCCTGCGTCGCGCTTTCAAAACCGGGCGATGATACGCTATGGCCGCCAAATTCGACACCGGCTGGCTTGCCACCTTCGGGCAGGTCGAAGGCCCAGCCATTGTGGCTGTCGCCTGTGACAACGATGAGATTGGCGTCGGCGCGCTGTGCCGCGCCAAGCAACCGCGAACGCGCCGCCGGATAGCCGCCCCAATTGTCAAGATTATAAGGAAGCCCAGCCTTTGCCGTCGCAATGCCACTGCGGATATAGCTTTTTGTCCGTTCCGAAGCATCAGCAGGGAACCAGTTCAACGCGTCGTCAGGCGTGTAATTATACCCCATATTGGTACCCGAACCGAGCACTGCCCATGTCGCTTTGTTGCGCGCGATTGCCTTGAACAGCCAGCTTTCCTGTTCGGTGCCCATCATCGTCATCGACGGGTCACGCCAATCGCCGTCACGGAATTCGGCTAAAGCCTTGGCCGGATCGGCCGCACGCATGAAATCGCCGCTGGAATAGGGCTTGCTTCGCGCCACTGCCCGAGTGTCGGTGCGGTAATAGGTGCCAAGGTCGCCAAGAGGATATTCCTTCCACGGCGTCTCGCCCACCGGAAGCCATTCGCGCCACACTTGCATCGCGGCGTTCTTGCGGTTGGTCCAGTCGCCTTCATCAGCCTGGTGGTTCTGCGCCCCACCCTCCCACATGTCGTTGGTGCCTTCGTGATCGTCGGTGTTCGGGATGACCGGAAAATTGGCGTGTAACGCCTGCAACTGCGGATCGGACCGATAGCTTGCATAGCGCAGGCGATAATCGGCCAGTGTCAGTATCTCGTCAGATGGGAATATCCGTGCCGCAAATTTCGCGCCGCCATCATATCCGCCGCGCCCATATTCGTAAATATAGTCGCCCATGTGGAGGACGAGATCGATATCGTCGCGGGCCGCAGCATGTCCGTATGCGTTGAATTCGCCAAAGCCCAGGTTAGAGCAGGAGAAGATAGCAATGTTGAACTTCGCCGTCTTACCCACCGGCAGCGTTTTGGTGCGGCCCACCGGAGACATGCTGCCATCCGGCGCAATAAAGCGGAACCAGTGCCACTTGCCCGGCGCGAGATTATCGACCGTGACCTTTACCGTATGGTCGCGCCACGGGCCCGTAACCATCTGACCACCGCCTGCAATTTTGGCGAAATCCCGGCTTTCGGAAATTTCGACGCGGACTTTGGAAGGGCCACCTGCAGGACTGACATATCGTGTCCACAGCAGCACCGAGTCGGGCCCAGGTTCGCCGCTGGCCACATTATGGGTAAACCCGGTCAGGCCAAGCAGCGTTTGCGCCATGGCGGCACCGCCGGGCAACATCAGTCCGCCGATGCCAAAACCTGCGGTGGCCAGCAATGCGCGGCGATCAAGTATCAATGGCATTTCTTTTTCCTCTTATCCCTGGGCAACGGATTTCAATATTGCCAGCAAGCGGTCAACATCGGTTTCATCCTGATAAAGACCAAAACCAATCCGCAGAACATCGCCGCGCACGTCGGTAACAACATTTCGGGCGGCCATTGCATCGTGGATATCCGATGCGGCAGCGCCTTTTAAGGCAAGAAACCGGGCGTGCGGTGCATGGGACAGCGGGTTAAGCAAGGTCAGCATGGACAGGGGGTTTGCGCTAAGGAATTGCTGTTGCAACTTCGTGACATGATCCGAAATGACCGATGTGGTCAATCCTTCGATGTCGAGCATCGCGCGAACCGCGCAATAGCGGTAAAGCCCCGACGGATCGAACGTGCACCCCAAAAAACGCCTGCCATCAGGCGCGTAGCCAACACTTCCCGGAGGTAGCGCGAGATCGGAAAATTCCGCATACCAACCGGTGACAGCTGGCCGGGGCGCAAATCCCGGCGGGGCGTGCAGGAAACAGACGCCCTCGCCTGCCATTGCATATTTATAGCCGCCCGACAGGTAGAATATCCGGTCGGCGAATGGCGACAGGTCGGTGGGAATCGCCATGAACCCGTGATAGCCGTCGATCACGACCCACGGCCCCAGTGCGTTGGCCAGCCGCGCGATCGGTTCGATGTCGATGATCTGGCCTGAATTGAATAATATATGGCTGGCGAAAATCAGATCGTATCCGCCGCGATGTGCTGCCGCCGCCAGATTATCGGGCGATACTTGATCCCAGATAACTGCACCGCTTTCGACCCAGCGCGCCATTTGCCGGCGAAAGCTGTGAAACTCGCCGTCGGTCGACAATACGCGCACTGGCGACCGTTCGATCGCCGATATGATCCGCAGCAGGAAATCATGGGTGTTCGATGAAAAGCTGATCGTCGCGGGGTCGGGCAGGCCAAGCTCGGATGCGACATGGCCTTGGGCATCCGCCCACAGCGGACCCATAATGACATCCCATTTGCGGTCTGCGAGCTGGGCCGCATCGGACCATGCGGCGACATGCCCGTCATGGCTGGCGTCGGGCCACAGATGATGGCTGTGCGCCGCAAAGTGCAGGCGGTCCGGCGCCGCAGTCAACGACCGGGTAAAGAGATGTTTGAAGGTCATAGCTGTGTGCGGAGCGACCAGAGTTCGGGAAACGCCCTTTTTGTCAGCGTACTGGTCAGATAGCTGACCCCGGCCGTGCCGCCGGTTCCGCGCTTGCCGCCGATGATGCGCTCGACAGTGATCACGTGCTTGTGCCGCCACGTGGCCATTGCATCGTCAAGGTCGACCAGTTTTTCCGCCAGTTGGTAAAGCTCCCAATAGCGTTCGGTATCACGATAGACCTGCAGAAACCCGGCCTCGACCTCAGGCGAAAAGATATGCGGTTGAGCCCAGTCGCGCTCCAGCAGGTTAAGCGGAACATCGATTCCGGCGCGGGCGAGCGCAATGATGACATCGTCCCATAGACTTGGCCCAGTCAACGCCGCGACCATATTCGCGCGAGCATCGGGGCGTTCGTCGTGAAACTTCAGATGGCCTGCATCCTTCAGACCAAGTATGAACTCGACGGTACGAAACTGGTCTGACTGGAACCCCGAGCTGGGCCCTAGCACATGCCGGAACCGAGTATAGTCGGAGGGTGTCATCGTTGACAAAACGTCCCAGCTTAATGTCATAACTGACTGAATTCGGCTCACTCTGGCTAATGCTTTATAAGCCGGGATCAATGCGTCATTGCGGATCTGCGATTGCGCGAGTTGAAGCTCGCGGATCATTTGCTTTAGCCATAATTCCTTGGTCTGATGAATGATGATAAACAGCATTTCATCGTCCAGCTCCGACTGCGGGTGTTGGCAGGAAAGCAGGTCATCCAGCGCCAGATAGCGCGCGTACGTCATGGGTGGGCGGTCGTCTGGGGCTTTGGTCATGGCACGACATTACCGTTTCAAATGAAACTATCCAGCCACTTTTCGGCGAGGGCACCGGCTTCATCGGCGCTGAAGGGCGCGTTGCCGAGACTAAGCTCGAGCCACAGTCCGTCGACTAATGCCGTCAGCGCCACCGCCATCAATCGCGGGTCCGCAGGAGCGTCGCTACATGCCGCAATCAGGCGTTCCAGGTCTTGCCGGTTTTCGGCGTAAATCTCGTCATGGATTTTGCCGATGGCAGGGTCGGTTCGCGCAAGGCTCCAGAAAGCCAACCATGTCGCCAGCAACTCGGGATCGGCTATCGGCGGGCGAAAGTTGGCGGTGACGAAAGCAAGCAAACGGCCCCGATTGTCCCCAACCGCGATTGCATCGACCGCAGCATGCAACGCGAAGGCGACTCGTGTTCCGGTTGCTCTGTAGGTTTCAGCGATCAGCGCATCGACGCCTTCAAAATAATGGCGAAGCAGCCCCGGCGATACGCCCGCCTCCAGGCAAATCGCCCGTACCGACGTCCCCTGCGCGCCGTATGTCCCGAGACAGCGCGCGCATGCCGCAATCAACGCATCGCGCCGTGTATCAGCGCTTTCGCGCGTAAAGGCTTGTCGCATCCTCATACCGCTGTTATACGCGTGTATAACAAGGAGCGCAAGATGTCCGAATCGGGCCCGCATATAAGTCAGGACATTCTGGACGGCTGGTCCCTGCCCGCGTGGACCTATGACGACCCCGAATTTGCCAAAGTCGAAATCGACCGCATCTTTCGCAAGGCATGGCAAGTCGTGTGCCATGTCAGTGACGTGCCCGATGTCGGCGATTGGCACAGCCTCGATTATATCGGTGAAAGCGTCATCGTCGTGCGCGGCGCCGACGGCAACCTGCGCGCGTTCAATAATGTCTGTCGCCATCGTGGCTCGCGCCTGGTCGACGGGTCAAGCGGCTGCGCGAAGAAGCTGGTCTGTCCCTATCATGCGTGGACCTATGATCTCGGCGGTCGATTGACCGGCGTACCTGACAGCGCGTCTTATCCTGCGCTCGACAAGGACAAGGCTGGTCTGGTTCCTGTCGATATGGAAATCTGGCGCGGGTTTGTTTTCGTTCGTCTGGAACGCGCTGGGCCGCCGGTCTCCGATATGATGAAGCCTTATGACGAACAGATTGCGCCATACCGGTTCGAGGAGCTGAAGGCGCTGGGCCGCGTGACCGTGCGCCCACGCGATGTGAACTGGAAAAATGTCGGGGACAATTATTCGGATGGCTTGCATATTTCGGTCGCTCACCCCGGCCTGACGCGGCTGTTCGGCAAAAGCTATGGTATTGAAGCGGAGCCCAATGTCGACCGCATGTGGGGCGATCTGGTTGATCGTCCATCGACCAACTGGTCGGAGCGCGCGTATCAGAATCTGCTGCCGCCTGTGCCGCATTTGCCAGAGGCCAGCCAGAAACGCTGGCTTTATTTCAAGCTTTGGCCATCGGTCGCTTTCGACATCTACCCTGATCAGGTCGATTTCATGCAGTGGCTGCCGACCGGGCCGAACAGCTGCGTCATTCGTGAAATCAGTTATGCCCTGCCCGATCCCGCTGATTATGAATGGCACCGGGAAATGCGGGCGGCTCGGTATTGCAACTGGCGCATCAACCGGCAGGTCAACGCGGAGGATACGGTCCTCATCACGCGCGTTCAGCAAGGTATGGCCAGCCGCAGCTTTACCGTCGGGCCGCTGTCCGACAAGGAAGTGTGCCTGAAAAGTTTCTGCCGCCAGATCCGGCACCTCATCCCCCAAGCCCGCCTCGAACATCGCCCTGCACCGGGCTGGAGCCAGACATGACCCGCCTCCCAGTCCCGTTCGCCTCGAGCGTAGTCGAGAGGCCTATCAGTACTGCACGGTGTCTCGACGACGCTCGACACGAACGGATTTTGACATGACAAAAAAATATGACGCAGTGATTATCGGTGCCGGCCACAATGGCTTGGTCTGTGCGTTTTATCTGGCACGCGCCGGCCTCAAGGTCCGCATCGTCGAGCGCCGCGATATCGTTGGCGGCGCGGCGGTGACCGAAGAATTCCATCCCGGGTTTCGCAACTCGGTCGCAAGCTATACCGTCAGCCTGCTTCAGCCCAAGGTCATCGCCGACATGAAGCTTGTCGAGCATGGCTATCGCGTGATCGAGCGACCCATATCGAACTTCCTGCCACAGGACGCCAATGATTCTGGGGCAGGCTATCTCAAACTCGGCGGCGGGCTGGAGCGGACGCAGAAGGAATTTGCGCGTTTTTCCGAACATGATGCCCGCGTGCTGCCCGATTATTACGAAATGCTCGAAGGCGTCGCAGATGTGCTCCGCGATCTGGCACTCAAATCGCCGCCGAACGTTGGCGGCGGTATCAAGACGTTGATTGATGGCGCGCTTCAGGGACGCGGGCTTATGAAACTCAGCCTTAGCCAGCAACGCGACGTGCTTGAACTCTTTACCAAATCGGCACGCAGCTTTCTGGACAGCTGGTTCGAAAGCGAAGCGGTCAAAGCTGCCTTTGGTTTCGACGCGGTGGTCGGCAACTATGCCAGCCCCGATACGCCGGGCAGCGCCTATGTCCTGCTCCATCACGTCTTCGGCGAGGTCAACGGCAAGAAAGGCGCATGGGGCCACAGTATCGGCGGGATGGGCGCGATTACCCAGATGATGGCGAAGGTGTGTACCGATCTCGGGGTGGAGATCAGTCTGGAAGCGCCGGTGTCGCGCGTCATCGTTGATGGCGGTAAAGCGGTTGGCGTTCGCCTTGAAGGTGGCGAAAACATCATGGCTGACCGTGTCATCGCCAATGTTGGACCCAAAATCCTCTATGAACGCATGTTCGATGACGGTGACCTGCAACCCGAATTCAAACGCCGTATCAAGGCGTTCAAAGCGGGCAGCGGAACGTTCCGGATGAATGTGGCGCTGTCGGAGCTCCCTCGCTTCACCTGCCTGCCTGAACCCGGTGAGCACCACCAATCAGGCATCATCATTGCGCCAACGCTCGATTATATGGACGAGGCCTTTCTCGATGCGAAACGTTATGGTTGGTCGAAGAAACCGATTGTGGAAATGCTTATCCCTTCAACGGTGGACGATAGCCTCGCCCCCGCTGGCCAGCATGTCGCCAGCCTGTTCTGCCAGCAGTTCGCGCCCGACCATGATTGGGATGCGGATGAAGGCAAAGCGGCCGATACGATCATCGACACCGTAGAGGCCCACGCCCCGGG
>JANOPT010000227.1:0-2813 GCA_031421975.1 Sphingomonadales bacterium
ACTAAAGCAGCAAGGGATCGATACCAGCGCCGTTCTGCATTGTAACTTAGGGACCGCTCCGCTGGTCGAGGCGGCGTTGGCGAATGGCGAGGGGATGCTGGCGAAACATGGCCCGCTGGTTGTAAAAACCGGCGCGCATACCGGGCGGTCGGCCAAGGACAAATATATCGTTCGCGATGCCGAAACGGAGAACAGCATCTGGTGGGGCAAGACAAATGTGGCGATGTCCCCTGCGCACTTTGCGGCATTGAAAGAAGATTTTTACAAAGCGTTGGGCGGCACGGATAAGCTTTACGTCGCTGATCTGTTCGGCGGATCACAGCCCGAACACCGCGTCAATGTGCGCGTCATCAACGAATTGGCCTGGCATAATCTGTTTATCCGTACGTTGCTGGTGCGTCCTGGTGAAGATGAGCTGGCAAGCTTTGCGCCCGAATATACGATCATCGATCTGCCAACATTTGTTGCCGACCCTGCGCGCCACGGTTGCCGCAGCGAAACCGTTATCGCGGTCAATTTCACTGAAAAGCTGATCCTGATCGGTGGCACGGCTTATGCTGGCGAAATGAAAAAATCTGTGTTCGGCATTCTGAATTATCTTTTGCCGGCAAAGGGCGTGATGCCCATGCATTGTTCTGCAAACATCGGCGCAAATGGCGACACGGCCGTGTTTTTTGGACTGTCGGGTACTGGCAAGACGACATTGTCCGCCGACGCCAGCCGTACGCTGATCGGCGATGACGAGCACGGCTGGTCGGATACTGCGGTCTTCAATTTCGAGGGCGGATGCTATGCCAAGATGATCCGTTTATCGGAAGAGGCCGAACCCGAAATATTCGCGACGACCAAACGTTTCGGCACTGTGCTCGAAAATGTGGTGATGGACGCCGAAAGCCGCGAACTCGATTTCGACGATGCCAGCCTCGCCGAGAACAGCCGCGGATCATATCCCATCGAATTCATTCCGAACGCATCGGAAAAGAATATGGGCCCAGTGCCCAAGAACATCATCATGCTGACCGCCGATGCCTACGGCGTGCTGCCTCCAATCGCAAAGCTTACGCCGGAGCAGGCGATGTACCACTTCCTGTCGGGCTACACAGCGCGCGTCGCAGGCACCGAAATTGGTGTGACCGAGCCTGAGGCAACTTTCTCGACCTGCTTTGGCGCACCGTTCATGCCGCGGCACCCCAGCGTTTATGGCAATCTGCTGAAAGAGCGCATCGCGAAAGGCTCAGTGCAGTGCTGGCTGGTCAACACCGGCTGGACCGGCGGCAAGGCGACAATGCCCGGGATAAACCGGATGCCGATCAAGGCGACCCGGGCGTTGCTCAACGCCGCGCTCGACGGCAGCCTCAACAATGCAGAGTTCCGCAAAGACCCGAATTTCGGTTTCGAATTCCCGGTTGCGGTTGCAGGCGTCGATAGCGGCATTCTCGATCCGCGTGAGGCGTGGGTGGATAAGGCCGACTATGACGCGACCGCGCGCAATTTGGTGCAGCAATTCATTGATAACTTCGCGCAATTTGCCGATCACGTCGATGAAGGCGTCAGGCAGTCGGCACCGAAAGCCGCATAACCGTCCGGATATTCCGGGCAACTTTGAAAGTCCGGAAATGTCTCAATTCGAAGTCCGCTTGTTTGAAGATGATGAGTCGATAGTGCATATCGGCGAGGGGCTTCTGGCGCGCAGCTTGCCGCGTGACGAATGGACGCATGAGGCGCATTTGGCAGCGTGCACCTGGATTGTTCGCGAGCGGCCTGACATCGTTCCTGCGCGCGATATGGCGGCGATTATCTCTGGCTACAATGTCTCGGTCGGCGGGGTAAACGATGACACGCAAGGCTATCATGAGACAATCACGCAGGTCTATATCGCTGGCGTAACGGCTCATCTGGCTGAGCTCGTTAATGGGACGCCGCTGTTTGCGGCGGTCAATGCGCTGCTGTTGTCAGCGCGCGGGCGGCGCGATCTGCCGCTGAAATTCTACTCGAAGGAATTGCTGTTTTCAGTACCGGCGCGGCGAGGGTTCGTTCCCCCCGACCGCGTCAGCTTAAAAGAAATATAAATTTCACCGTAGCCCTGAGCCTGTCGAAGGGCGCTTAGCGGATGGGCGTACTGCGACAGGCTCAGGGCTACGGTTTTTGTAAAAGCTTAGTCCAGCAGTTCAGCCGGAACCTTGCCGCCATTGGCTGCCAGTTCGCGCATCACGGCCTTGTGCAACCAGATGTTCATTTCCGCGCTGCCTTCAAGTTCGCCAGTATAACCCAACTCCATCGCGAGGTCCTTACGCTCCTGCAGCGAGGCGTCCATGCCGAGCAACTTCATCAGATCGACAATCGACGTGCGCCAGTTGAGGTTCTTGCCAGCGGCCATTTCTTCCAGATTGGCGATGACATCGACTTCGGTGACGGCAACGGGGGCTGTTTCAACCGGGGCCAGCGGGATAGCCGAAGGGGCAGGGGTGGTTGCGGCAACGGCTTTCTTGCCGAAAATCGCGTCTTTAATGCTGCTGAAAATACCCATTATTTTTCTCCTGCGATACAAATTCGGCCGAGGGATCGGGCCGGGACATCAGCCTATAGACCGACCCGATATTTTTGGGGAGCGGGAAAGTCCGGCCGATTGTAAAATCAACGATTTTTAATGGCAGGAACAGGCAGGCGGGTTGCAAACCGGGGCAAAGCGGCGCACCCTTTCGCACAACGTGGAGGAGGAACATCATGGATATCGCGAGCATCTTGAAACAAACCGGCGCCATCGGGCAGGTTGCCCGGCAGCTCGGCGTCAACGAACAGGTTGCCGAAGCAGG
>JANOPT010000228.1:0-7949 GCA_031421975.1 Sphingomonadales bacterium
GTTACCCGTTCGTGTCGAGCGCAGTCGAGACACCCATCGCAAGCGCATAATGTCACGGCATCTCGACTGGCTCGATGCGAACGGATCGTGGGTGCTTGCGCTCACCGGTTTAGCCCGCTAGAGGCGCGGCCAACTTATTCATCCCCAAAATATGGAGTTCCCCATGGCGGTTACCCGCACCTTTTCGATCATCAAGCCCGACGCCACCCGCCGCAACCTGACCGGTGCGGTCACCAAGATGCTGGAAGAAGCCGGCCTCCGCGTCGTCGCATCGAAGCGCATCCACATGACCCGGCAGCAGGCCGAAGGCTTCTACGCCGTGCATAAAGAACGCCCGTTCTTCGGCGAACTGGTTGATTTCATGATCAGCGGCCCGGTCGTCGTGCAGGTCCTTGAAGGCGAAGACGCAATGCAGCGTAACCGCGACATCATGGGCGCGACCAACCCTGCGAACGCCGAACCCGGCACGATCCGCAAGGAATTGGCCGAAAGCATCGAAGCAAACAGCGTCCACGGTTCGGACAGCGACGAGAATGCCGCGATTGAAATCGCCTATTTTTTCAAGCCGGAAGAGATTGTTGGCTGATAGTAAGCCATGAGTTCAAGCTGGACGCGTGCAGTAGATGCTATCATTCGCGGGGATGCAAATCACTACGAATCAGTTCGGCTTGGGCGCACCCCAAGGATTTTGCGTGATTTTGGCCTTGGAGCGCATGATTTAGAAATGACAGCGGGTAAGATTGCGAAAGCCCGTAAGGAACATACTGAAATTTCACTGCAAATCTGGCATACGTTACCGGCACTCCTACAAGATCCTTACGCTATATTTCCATCAACTAGAGATGACGGTACCGTCATTGTTGTAATTGCAGTTCTGGATCTCGATGGAAATCCTGTAATAGTGCCGATAATTGAGAGTGGGGGTCGACCTCGAAATGTTGTTCTATCGGTCTATGGCAAGGCTGGTAGTGATCGATTGAATGGTCACGAATGGATTGCAAATCAGATCGCAACTGCAAAGCGGGAAGGCAAAAAGGTTTTTGAAAAAAGTGGTTCTGCCGACTCTGAGCCGAAGCCGGAGTCTGCTGACGCTATCTCCTGGTCACCTGATCCAATTTCAGTAGACCGTTCGACAGAACCAAGAAGACAAATACTCAAATTGAGAGAAAAGTCAACCAAAAGTTGAATAGTCAACCTTTGATCTCATCAAAACTCCCCCGCCACATCCAGCAGCCTGGTCAACTTCTTCGGCGCGACCGCGCGCCAGCTTTTGGCGAGCCACTCGCCGATATGGTCCCAGTCGGTGTCGCCCAGATCGAGTCTGATGCCGATCCAGCCGTCGCCGAAATAGGCGGGGCGGTAATATCGGTCCTCGTCGCTGTCGATCAGCATCGCCTGCTCCTCCGCGCCGCTGATCTTGACCAAGAGCGCGGTCTTTCCGTCGCCGTGATGGTCGTTCGAGACATAGGCGAATTTCTTGCCACCGATGATGCCGAAGCAGGGCATTCCGTGGCTGGTGACCTCGTCGGCCTCGGGCTGCGCCATCGCACGTTCGCGGACCTTGGAGACCAGCCACTGCGGGTCGGTGTCGCGCGACACATATTCGGCCAAAACACTCGGATAAAGCTGATGCTCCGCCATCTTCACCCGCGCGGCGAGCGTTTCGGCGGTGTCGTTGCGTATGATGGCAACTTCGGTCTGTCCAAGTACGGGGCCGTCGTCGAGTTCTGCCGTGACCAGATGTACGCTGCAACCGGCCACCGTATCGCCAGCCTCAATCGCGCGCTGGTGCGTGTGAAGTCCTTTATATTTGGGCAGCAACGACGGATGGACATTGAGCATCCGCCCCTCCCATTTCTGCACAAAGGCCTCGCTCAATATCCGCATATATCCCGCGAGCGCGACATGCGTTGCGCCTGCATGGACAATCCGGTCGTGCATCATCGCGTCGTGGACTGCGCGGTCGATGCCTTGGTGGGGCTGGGCGAAGGTGGCGATGCCTTCGGCGGCGGCGAGTTTCAGGCCTTCTGCGTCGGGGTTGTTGCTGGCGACTAGGATGATTTCATAAGGGGCGTCGGGGCGCTTGGCGGCGTAGAGCAAGGCGGCCATGTTGGTGCCGGTGCCGGAGATGAGGACGGCGATTTTGGCCTTACTCACAACCAACACCCCAAACCCCGTTCGCATCGAGCCCAGTCGAGATGCCTATCCGCCCGGCGCGCCCTCTTGGTGTCTCGACGATGCTCGACACGAACGGAGAAGGGCGGTCAGCCATTGTGCGTGGCAGTCCAATCGGCCTGCGCGCTCCACGTCTCGACGCTACCCGATACGGTACAGCCCTTTTCGCCAGCCGCGATATGCCCGATGCGGTGCACCGTTTCGCCAGCCGCCTCTAGCATCGTCGTGACATCGGCAACGTCGCTTGCCGCAACCGCGATCACCATCCCGACACCGCAGTTGAACGTCCGCGCCATTTCTTCGGGCTCGATATTGCCCTGCGCTTGCAAAAACGCCATCAGGCGCGGCTGCTCCCACGCATCGGCATCGACATGAGCGTGCAATCCGGCAGGCAACACGCGCGGGATATTCTCAAGCAATCCGCCGCCAGTAATATGCGCCATCGCATGAATACTGCCGGTTCGAACCAAGGGCAGCAACGACTTCACATAAATCCGCGTGGGTGCCATCAGCGCGTCGATCAGCATCACATTCTGGTCGAACAAGGCGGGCCGGTCGAGCTTCCAGCCCTTGTCCGCCGCCAGTCGCCGCACGAGCGAGAAACCGTTCGAATGGATGCCCGACGAGGCCAGCCCCAGAAGCACATCGCCATCGGCAATCTTGTCCGCCGTCAGCACCTGATCCCGCTCGACCGCGCCGACGCAGAAACCGGCAAGGTCGTAATCGCCGTCCGAGTACATACCCGGCATTTCCGCCGTCTCGCCGCCGATCAAAGCGCACCCGGCGAGTTTGCAGCCTTCGGCAATGCTCGCGACGACGGCGGTTGCGACATCAAGGTCAAGTTTGCCGCTGGCATAATAATCGAGGAAGAAAAGCGGCTCGGCCCCCTGCACGATCAAATCATTGACGCACATCGCGACCAGATCGATGCCGACGCCCTCGTGCCGCCCTGATTCGATGGCTAGTTTCAGCTTTGTGCCGACGCCGTCATTGGCCGCGACCAGCAACGGATCGTTGAATCCGGCAGCCTTCAAATCGAAAAACCCGCCAAATCCGCCAAGATCGGCATCCGCCCCTGCACGCCGCGTTGCTTTGGCCAGCGGTGCAATGGCGCGCACCAGTGCGTTGCCCGCGTCAATCGAAACGCCTGCTTTGGCGTAGGTATAGGGTTCGTCGGCTTGAAGTTTTGCGTCCATTTACCGCCGTTAGCGAGAACAGGGTTGGAATTCCACGCCTATGTCGCTTAAAGGCATCAGAATGAGGGCTTCCGGCAGCAAATGGTTTAGAATATCGGCAGTCGGCCTGCCTGTGGCGCTGATAAGCGGCGGCATCGTAGTTGCCCAGATCGAAGGCCCGAAGCGCGGAATTGCGCCGATTGCCAGCACTGGCGATTTTGAGGTCACCGGCGTGGCGGTGAATGTCACCGGGAAAAACGCATTTGAAGCAAGGCAAAACGGCTGGGAGGAAGCACAGCGCCTCGCATGGAGTGCGTTGTGGCGAAAAACGCACGGCAGTGCTGGCGCGACCTTGTCCGATTCAACGCTGGACGGCATCGTCGCCGCGATCGTGGTTCAGGAAGAGCAGGTCGGTCCGCGCCGCTATGTCGCCAAACTTGGCGTCTTGTTTGATCGCGCGCGGGCCGGGCAGTTGCTTGGTGTGAGCGGCGTCAGGCGACGTTCTGCGCCGTTGTTGCTGTTACCCGTGACGTATTCGGCAGGCGCCCCGACAGTGTTCGAACAGCGCACATCGTGGCAGCGCAGCTGGGCCAAATACCGCACGGCGGAAAGCACGATCGATTATGTCAGGCCAAGCGGCGCAGGCGGCGAATCGCTGTTGCTGAATGCCGGGCAAATGGACCGCCGCAGCCGGATTTGGTGGCGCACTATTTTGGACCAGTTCGGTGCAGCCGATGTTATTATTCCGATTGCGCGGATCGAACGCCAGTGGCCCGGCGGGCCTGTGGTTGGCCGGTTTTCGGCGCGTTACGGGCCCGATAACCGATTCCTCGGCGCGTTTACGCTCAGGACCAACTCAAGTGCAGGGATCCCGGCGATGATGGATCAGGCCGTCGTCCGAATGGATGAGTTGTTCCAGTCGGCGCTGGCCGCTGGCCGGTTGCGCGCGGATGCGTCGCTGGTTTTGGAACCCGATGTGGTGGAAGAGGAAGCGCTCGAAAGCGACATCGTCGAAACGCCGGTCGAGGGAGAGGCCGATCCGCAGATTGATGTGCCCGCGGTGCCAACGCTCGACGATGTAGTCAATTCGATCGTGCCCGAAGCTTCGCCGCCGCGCGAAACGCAATCGGTACAGCCCACACAGCCGCCTCGTCCGTGAATGTACGCAGGTAAGCGATGCGCCAGATTGCCTTGCCCCTTGACGAATTGCGGGGGGGCACATCGTCCAGCCTGATCATCACGCCATCAAATGCAGCCGCGTTTGCAGGCATTAGCAACGCTGGATCATGGCCGGGGCATTGCGCGATCTTAACCGGACCGGCGCGGTCGGGTAAAAGCCTGATGGCCCGCTATCTTTCGGCGCAGGGCGGGGCCGTCATTGACGACGCCGAAACGCAGGCTTCCGAAACATTATTCAATGCATGGAACCGCTCGCAGGAAAGCCGAGTGCCATTATTGCTGTCGTCGCGGTGGCACCCAACCGACTGGGATATTACGCTGCCGGATTTGCAATCGCGATTGGGTTCGGCGCTGTTGCTGGAGATTGCAGCACCGGATGATGAAATGATCGAGCAGTTACTACAAAAGCAACTGGCGGATCGGGGCGCGGCCATCAGTATCGACGCACTGAGCTATGTTAAACGCCGGATCGAGCGCAGTTACGCCGCGATCGAGGCCTTTGCGCGCCATGCGAACGCGCTGGCGATGGCCGAAAATGCACCGGTCAATCTGGCTTTGGTCCGTAAAGTTCTGGAACCCTAACCGCAGCTGATTTGAGTGATGACCATCGCGTCGTCATAGGCGATGTTCAGCCGGTCGGTGCGAAAATCCATCGTCGCCATCGAACGCGGCGGCATCCAGCGCAGCGTTTTGCTTCCGGTTTTCTTCAAAAGTTCTTCTGCCAGCGACGCGCTGGATTTCTGGCCGACAGCATATTGTGCAGCGTCGGCGTTGCAGGCAAATGCGCTGGCGTCGGGCTGGACAACCGGCACTGTGGAGATGGGCGAAGCAGTTGTGCAAGCGGACATCATTGTTATCGATAGCAAAGCAAGCACCCTCATCTTACCATATCCTCTTCATGCGTGTGCGTCATTTTCAGCTTACCGTTTACCACCGCAAACGCCAGCCGCCCCTCGACAAGATCCAGTGCGTCACGCCCGAACTGTTCAAACCGCCATCCGGTCAAAACTTCAAGGTCCTCGCGCTCGCCTGCAGCAAGCCGTTCGAGCTCTTCGGTGCGGACAATCAGTCGAGGTGCAACATTGATTTCGCGAGACCGGATTTTGAGCAGCAACTTCAACAGGTCGGCGACCAGCGAACCGTCTTTTCCGCCACCCGGCGAACTGCGCCCGCGGTCGGGCAGAATGTCGCGTGACATCGGCTGGCTTGCCTCGATAACACTGATCAGCCGCGCGCCGATTTCATTGTCGCGCCATGCCGGCGACAGTCCGCGTACCTTTGGCAGGTCTGCCTGCGATTTGGGTGGATGAGCGGCAATATCGGCAAGCGTTTCATCCTTCATGATCCGCCCGCGCGGTATGTTCTTGCGTTGAGCTTCTTTCTCGCGCCAGGCCGCCATGGCTTGAAGGCGGCCAAGGACTTCGGGTTTGCGCGATTGGACTTTGATCCGGCTCCAGGCATTTTCAGGATCGTTTCGATAATTGGCTGCGTCGGAAATGCGCTCCATCTCGTCGTTCAACCATGCGCCGCGACCGGTGGTTTTCAGCTTTTCGAGCATCATCGGGAAAATGACCGACAAATGCGTCACATCGGCAATCGCGTAGTCAATCTGGCGCTTGTCCAGTGGCCGCCGTGACCAGTCGGTAAAGCGCGCGCCCTTGTCGAGCTGGATACCCATCCACAGGTCGACAAGGTTGGAATAGCCTATCTGTTCGCCTTGACCCAATGCCATCGCGGCGATTTGCGTGTCGAACATCGGGTGCGGCGTCTTGCCGGTGAGATTAAAGAATATTTCGATATCCTGCCCACCGGCGTGAAAAATCTTCAACACATCCTCGTTATCGCACAACAATTCGAGCATGGGGGTCATGTCGAGCCCCTCGGCTTTCGGGTCGACCGCTGCCGCTTCGTTTGCGTCGGCTAGCTGAACGAGGCACAAGTCGGGATAATAAGTATTTTCCCGCATGAATTCGGTGTCGACAGCAACGAAGTGGGATTGAGCTAGCCGTTCGCACAATTCGGCGAGGCGTTTGCTGTCGGTGATGAGTGGATGAATCTGCATGCGGCTTCGGCCATAACAGGCAATCCCGACTTGACAAAGCGTTGCTGCACGGTTGTTAGGCGCGCTTTCCACAGCTTTTTTGAATTGAGTGACCCATGCACGCCTATCGCAGCCACAAATGCGCCGAACTTCGCGCCTCCCATGTCGGATCGACCGTCCGCCTGTCAGGCTGGGTCCATCGCAAGCGTGACCATGGCGGGGTGCTGTTTGTCGATTTGCGCGACCATTATGGCATGACGCAGATTGTGGCAGATAGCGACAGTCCGGCACTGGCTATCCTCGAAGCGCTTCGCGTTGAAAGCGTGGTCACCATTGACGGTGAGGTGAAGGCGCGTAGTGCCGCGACGGTAAATCCAAACCTGCCGACCGGCGAGATCGAAATATATGCGCGTGGCGCGACTGTTCTCAGCAAATCAGAAGAGCTGCCGCTGCCTGTCGCGGGCGAGCAGGAATATCCCGAGGAAACCCGCCTCAAATACCGTTTCCTGGACCTGCGCCGTGAAACATTGCATGCCAATATCGTCAAGCGCACGCAGATCATTCGCGAAACGCGCAGGCGGATGGAGGACATCGGCTTTACAGAATATTCGACGCCCATTTTGACTGCGTCGAGCCCCGAAGGCGCACGCGATTTCCTCGTGCCCAGCCGCATCCATCCTGGCAAATTCTTTGCGCTGCCCCAGGCGCCACAGCAATATAAGCAGTTGCTGATGGTCGCAGGCTTTGACCGTTATTTCCAGATCGCGCCATGTTTTCGCGACGAAGATCCCCGCGCTGACCGCTTGCCGGGAGAATTCTACCAGCTCGATCTCGAGATGAGCTTCGTCACGCAGGAAGAAGTGTGGGACACCATGGAGCCAGTCATGGCCGGCGTGTTCGAAAGCTTCGCCGACGGTAAGTCAGTGACCCCCGCTGGGGAGTTTCCGCGCATCCCACATGCCAAGGCGATGCTTGATTATGGTACGGACAAGCCGGACCTGCGTAACCCGCTGATCATTTCAGACGTGACTGACCATTTCCGCAAAAGCGGCTTTGGCTTGTTCGAGCGCATTGTCGAAGGCGGCGGCGTGGTACGTGCGATCCCTGCACCGAAAACCGCAGAGAAAAGCCGCAAATTCTTCGACGAGATGAACGAATGGGCAAGCAGTGAAGGCCATGCAGGCCTTGGCTATGTTACGCGCAAAGGCGGCGAGTTCGGCGGACCTATAGCCAAGAACCACGGCGAGGAAGGTATGCAGGCGCTTTACGACGCCATTGGCCTTGGCCCCGACGACGGCTGTTTCTTTGCGGCTGGCAAGGAAGAACAAGCGGCGAAACTGGCAGGCGCGGCCCGCACCCGCACCGGCGAACAGCTCGAT
>JANOPT010000229.1:0-1893 GCA_031421975.1 Sphingomonadales bacterium
AGGCCCCGGCCTGACCAATATGGAATATGCCCTGTGCGCCGAAGAAATGGGCCGCATCGGCATGGCGTCGGAGGTGTATAACTGCTCCGCGCCCGACACCGGCAATATGGAAGTGTTCCTGCGCTATGGAACTGCCGAGCAGAAGCAAAAATGGATGATCCCGCTGATGAACGGTGAGATCCGTTCGGCATTTCTGATGACCGAGCCCGCTGTAGCCTCGTCCGACGCGACCAATATCGAAACTTCGATCCGCCGCGAAGGCGACGAATATGTGCTGAACGGCGTTAAATGGTGGTCGTCAGGCGCAGGCGATCCACGCTGCAAGATCGCCATCGTCATGGGCAAGACCGATTTCGAAGCCAAGCGCCACGCGCAGCAGTCGATGGTGTTGATGGAGCTGGACGCGCCGGGCGTAAACATCCTGCGCCATCTGCCCGTGTTCGGATATGACGATGCACCGCATGGCCATATGGAAATCGAGTTGAAGGACGTCCGCATTCCGGCGTCGAACATTCTCTTGGGCGAAGGGCGCGGTTTCGAGATCGCGCAAGGCCGCCTTGGACCGGGCCGCATCCACCACTGCATGCGTACCATCGGGACGGCGGAAGAAGCGCTTGAGAAAATGTGCAAGCGTCTGCAAAGCCGCGTCGCGTTCGGCAAGACGATATCCGAGCATAATGTGTGGGAAGAGCGCATCGCGCGCGCCCGTATAGACATCGAAATGACGCGTTTGCTATGCCTGAAGGCGGCGGACATGATGGACAAGGTCGGCAACAAGGGTGCCGCAGCCGAGATCGCGATGATCAAGGTTCAGGCCCCGAATATGGCGTTGAAAATCATTGACGACGCCATTCAAGCGCATGGCGGCGGCGGCGTGTCCGACGATTACGGGCTGGCTTCTGCTTACGCGCATCAGCGCACATTGCGTCTCGCCGATGGTCCAGACGAGGTCCACTCGCGCGCTATCGCACGGATGGAACTGGGCAAGCACGGTCCGCGCGATAAAGCATCGCTTTCAAGCGGCGACATGGGGGCAACGCGTTGAAAGCTGCGGTCTTAATCGAGGCTGGCAAACCGCTGGTCATCGAACAGGTCAACATATCGAACCCCGGGCCGCATGAGGTGCTGATCCGCACTGCGGCCTGCGGGCTTTGCCATAGCGACCTGCATTTTATCGAAGGCGCATACCCGCATCCGCTGCCCGCGATTCCCGGACACGAGGCGGCGGGCATTGTCGAAGCGGTGGGCAGCGAGGTTCGGACGGTAAAGGTCGGGGACGCGGTGATTACCTGTCTGTCGGCCTTTTGCGGGCACTGCGAATATTGCGTAACGGGGCGGATGTCGCTCTGTCTTGGCGGCGATACAAGGCGCAGGCCGGGCGACGCACCGCGCCTGACGCGGCCCGACGGGTCACCGATGGCACAGATGCTGAACCTGTCGGCCTATGCCGAAATGATGCTGATCCACGAACATGCTTGCGTCGCGATCAATCCTGATATGCCGTTGCCGCAAGCATCGGTTATCGGTTGCGCGGTGACAACAGGCGCAGGCACGATTTTCAACGCGTGCAAGCTAATCCCAGGCGAAACGGTGGCCGTTATCGGCTGCGGCGGTGTTGGGCTTGCGACGATTAATGCGGCGAAGATTGCAGGTGCCGGCCGAATTATTGCCGCCGACCCGATCCCCGAAAAGCGCGCACTGGCGATGAAGCTGGGTGCGACCGACGTGGTCGACGCAATGGCTGACGACGCCGCCAAGCAAATTCAGGAACTAACCAGAGGCGGCGTCGATCATGCGATTGAAGCCGTTGGTCGTCCAGCCGCGGGCGAGCTCGCGGTCAAGTCGCTGAAGCGCGGCGGCACTGCGACGATACTCGGCATGATGCCGCTGCAG
>JANOPT010000230.1:0-4304 GCA_031421975.1 Sphingomonadales bacterium
TGGTGATCTTGTCGATGCAATCTTCAACGGTAACGCGTGCCATTCTGGCTCCTGATTCTGCAAATTTTCGGAAAGTCGAGCGCAACTAGGGTTTGCATCGCCAAATGTCAATGAAAAGGGGGTGATGCCTTGTCGGTGGGCAGCATAGGCTCTAGGCCAGTGCCATGGATGCAAAGCCTGCAGATTTTCCCTTTCCGGGCACGGCGTTCAACGTGGAGGATAACAGGTTGCACCTGGTGCACAGCGCGCAGGAACGGCTGGGCGCCGTCATCGCCCTGATATCGGGCGCACGCGAATCGATCCGGATGTTTTTCTACATGATCGATCCCGACCAGACCGGGCAAGAGGTACTCGATGCCCTCGTGGCCGCAGCCCGGCGCGGGGTAGCCGTTCGGGTGATGATCGACAGCTTCGGTTCGGCCAACACGCCGCACAGTTTTTTCAATCCACTGGTTGCTGCGGGCGGCCAATACGACTGTTTCGGCTCGCAGTGGGGAATTGGCTATTTCGTCCGCAACCATCAGAAAATCCTGATTGCCGATGGGCAGCATGCGCTGGTCGGCGGCTTTAACCTCACCGACCAATATTTCGATCGCAAGGGGGCCGACAGCTGGGAAGATCTCGGCTTGATCGTATCAGGCCCCGCCGCCCGCCATCTTGCCGAATATTATGACGAGATGGATGCCCTGTGCATGCACGGGCAGGTCAAGTTTCATAAAATGCGGCGGCTGACGCGTGACTGGAAACCCGGCAGCGGCACGCTGATCTGGCTCGTTGGCGGACCGACCAACCGGATTTCGTCATGGGGCCTAGCGCTCAAGCACGCGCTTGCCGATGCCCGGCGGCTTGACATCGTCGCTGCATATTTTTCGCCGTCGCACGCGATGTTGCGCCGGATTGCAAAGGTGACGCGCCGAAAAAAAGGGTCGCGGCTGGTGATGGCAGGCAAATCCGACAATGGCGCAACGATCGGCGCGGCCCGGCTGCTGTACCGCTATTTGCTCAAGCGCAAGGCGCGCATCTACGAATATCAACCGCAACCGCTGCACAGCAAGTTTTTCGTCATCGACGACCTGGTGTTTATCGGATCGGCCAATCTCGATATCCGTAGCCTGTTCATCAACCTTGAAATCATGGTGCGGATCGATGATGCCGGTTTTGCCAGCCATATGCGCGGGCTGGTCGACGCGCTTGTCCTGCAATCCGAAGAGCAGACCCCGGCATTGCTGCAACGCCGCGATACGATCTGGAGCCGTTTTAAGTCAGGCCTGGCCTATTTTCTGGTCAATTCGGTAGACTATAGCATCGGTCGGCGTCTGAAGTTCCGGCTGCTACCCAAAAGCTAGACTACTCTTTCCAGCCCCAGAACAGGTGGCAGGGCAGAATATTCCAAAGCTCGAACCCGGTGTCGATCTTGCGAAAATGCGGAGCCATGAAATCCCGTGCGCGGGCGCGGAACTGGTAGACAAGAAACGCGCCGCCAGGCCGCAGCGCCTTCGCCGTTTCTTCGGCAATGACGGGGCCAAGATTATCGGGCAGTGTCGAAAATGGTAAACCGGACAGGATGTAATCGGCGTTCTTGAACCCGAACTGCGCGATAATGCCGTTCACATCGGCGGCCGATCCGTGCACCGCGATAAAGCGGCTGTCGCGAATGGTTTTTCGCAGATAATCGATGAAATCCTCATTCAGGTCGATCACCAGCAATGTTGCGTCGGCCCGCATCTTGTTGAGCACCGGCTGACAGAATGTGCCGATGCCGGGGCCATATTCAACGAACAATTTGGTATTGTCCCAATCGACCGGGGCCAGCATCTTGCCGACGGTACGATCCGACGACGGAATGATCGATCCGACCATGACCGGATGCTTGATAAAGCCTTTGAAAAAGACGCCCCAGGGGCCAAAAAAACGGCTGCTTTTTTCCCTTATGCGGTCCAGCAACGGGGTTTTAGCCAGTGTCGACAATGTCATGCGATGGGTCCGGGGACTATTTTCAAGAACCGCCAGCATTCGCAAATCGGGGGGCTTTATGCAACCCGATTAAGCAATATTCTGCCCACATTGGGTTGCGCTGGGCGGGAAATGCGCCTTATGCCGCTGTAATGGTAAAACTTCCCGTCGGCACCATTTCTGTCATCTTTGTGGCTCGGCGAACAGACGCGGATCCCGATGGCTATGCACAGGCCGCGCACATGATGGATGCACTGGCCGCGCGCCAGCATGGATATGTCGGGATTGATTCCGTACGCGGCACGGACGGGCTGGGTATCACCGTCAGTTACTGGATGAACGACGCCGATGCCAAGGCGTGGCGCGATCATCCCGACCACGCCGCCATCAGGGACGCGGGGCGCGACCGATGGTATAGCGACTACAGCCTTCATGTCGCCGCTGTCACGCGCAGTTACGACTGGCAGAAATCATGACCGCCGTTCCCGCCATCCCCAACAACCGCGTCGTCATATTGTTTCTGGTGATGCTGGTTGCCGCCGCCGGCAATACCGCAATGCAGTCCGCCCTGCCGGCGATTGCGAGCCAGCTCGACATGCCCGATGTGTGGGTTAGCCTGGCGTTTAGCTGGTCGGCATTATTATGGGTATTCACCGCGCCGAAATGGGCACGGATGTCGGACCGGCGTGGCCGGAAACATTTGATGAGTGTTGGCATTATCGGCTTCATCGCCTCGATGGGGATGTGCGGGCTGGTGCTGTGGATGGGCCTGGCCGGGCTAATCGGGCCTGTCGTGACATTCATCTTGTTTGCCATTTTCCGCAGCCTTTACGGCGGCTTCGGTTCAGCAGCGCCGCCTGCGGTCCAGGCCTATGTCGCGGCCCGGACCGAACGCGCCGAACGGACAAAATCGCTTTCGATGCTTGCGTCATCGTTCGGCGTCGGCACGGTTATCGGACCTGCCACAGCCCATTATTTTCTCTTCCCGCCATTCGGCCTTGCCGGACCACTGATTGTATTTGCGCTGTTCGGTGTCGCCGTGCTGATCGCGCTGCATGTCATGCTGCCCAATGACACCCCCCGGTTTTCGGCACGCGGCGCGGTCGCGGCTTACCCTAATTCTGCATCGATGAATTCGCCGAATGACGAGGACGTGGCGGGGCAGGCGCTGGATGCGGCGCTTCCCGATGCCGAAATCCGGTTGAAGTGGCGCGACGAGCGGATGTGGTCGTGGCTGGTCGCGGGCCTGATCGGCGGCCACGCGCAGGCCATATTGCTGGGCGTTGTCGGTTTTCTCGTCCGCGACAGACTTGGCCTTCAGGACAATCCGCTGGAGGCTGTGCAGGCGAGCGGGTCGGTCATGCTGATCGGCGCCATGGCGACCTTAATGGCGCAATGGGGGCTGATCCCCATATTGTCGCTCGCCGCGCGCAGCTCGGTGCTGCTGGGCTCGGCGCTCGCCCTCATCGGCATCGTGCTGACGGGCATAAGTGACGATTTTTACGGGATAAGCACTGGCTTTGCCATCGCCTCGCTCGGTTTCGGGCTGTTCCGCCCCGGTTTCACGGCTGGCGCATCGCTGGCCGTCCGGCGGCACGAGCAAGGCGATGTTGCGGGCAAAATCGCCGCGATCAATGGCGCTGCCTATATCTTCGCTCCCGCCGTCGGCGTGGCGTTATTCAACTATTGGGAACCCGCGACCTTCATCCTGATCGCAGCCTCGCTCGCGTTTCTGATGCTGTGGGGGCGCAAGGCGCTGACCCAAAGCGTATAGCGAACACCGCCACCACAGCCGTAGCATGCTGTTCTGCCTTCACGGCTCATGTTTCGAATCGCGCACCGGCTTCATCATCCCCGGTGAAACAAACCCCATGCCTTGGGGTTGCAACGCTGCGGATTTCAGCTTTGTCTCCATGGTCCGATATTCCTCCTCCATCTCCACCGTAACCGTAGCGCGAGAGGCGTTGAGTGCCTGACTAAAGTGCACCATCAGCACTTCGCTCACGTCATTGCCGCCCTCACGCAGCGCGAACAAACCCGCCCGACGGACGATATCTTCCAGGTCGGCGCCAGTGTACCGCTCCGTCTGCGCCGCGATTTCGTCCAGATCCACATCCTTGCCAAGCGGCATTTTTGCGGTGTGAATCCCCAATATCCGCCGTCTTCCGCCCTCGTCCGGAACAGTGACATAGACCAGTTCATCAAAACGGCCCGGCCGCAACAATGCAGGATCAAGCAAAGTCGGCCGGTTGGTCGCGCCGATCACGACCACGGATTGCAGCTCTTCCAGCCCGTCCATTTCGGCCAGCAATGTATTGACCACCCGTTCGGTCACTTGCGGTTCGCCGCGA
>JANOPT010000231.1:0-1629 GCA_031421975.1 Sphingomonadales bacterium
CCATTTATCCTTGTTGGAAACCATCTGCCGCGCCGTGCCGACCCAGGCCGACATATGGGTGTCATGACCACAGGCATGCATGACGCCGGTTTCCACGCCGGATTTGCTGATGCCTTTTACCGTGGAAGCAAATGGCAGCCCGGTCTGTTCGATGACTGGCAGACCATCCATATCGGCGCGGATCATCACTACCGGTCCACTGCCGTTTTCCAATACTGCGACGACCCCGGTTTGCCCGACTTTTTCCGTCACTGTGAACCCGATCCGTTTTACCTCGGCTGCAAGTTTGGCCGATGTCCGGAATTCCTGGAAACTCAGTTCGGGATTGGCGTGCAAGTCGCGATACAGTTCCATCAGCGACGGCAAATCGATCTCGATCGCCTTGGCGACGTCCTGTGCCTGCGCTGGCGCAAGGGCAAAAGCCGCAACACCTATCGTACCAACAACTGATTTGATCATTCTGCTCCCCAGCATATTGCGGTTGAACGCTAATCCAGTTTTATTGCGCGGTCCATCCGCCATCTACGGACAGGTTGGTGCCCGTGATCGCGCTGGCCGCATCGCGGCACAAGAAAAGGGCGAGTGCGGCCAATTGTTCGACTTGGACAAACTTTTTTTGTGGCTGATTGGCCAATAATACATCGTTGATAACCTGGTCGCGCGTCAAACCCCGCGCTTTCATCGTATCGGGAATCTGGTTTTCGACCAGCGATGTCCAGACATAACCGGGGCAGATGTTGTTGACCGTGATGCCTTGCGTCGCAACCTCGAGCGCTACGGTTTTAGTCAGCCCCGCAAGCCCGTGCTTTGCAGCGTTGTAAGCCGATTTATATGGCGACGCGACCAGGCTGTGCATTGATCCCGTGTTAATAACCCTGCCCCAGCCTTTGGCTTTCATTGCAGGTAACGCGGCTTTGGTGGTATGAAATGCTGAGGACAGTATGATCGCCAATATAGCATCCCATTTATCGTCAGGAAATTCATCGATGGGCGCAACGTGCTGAATCCCTGCATTGTTGATCAGGATGTCGGGGCTTCCAAGCCTCGCTGTGCAATCCGCGACCATCGCGCGTATTTCGTCCGGCTTCGTCATGTCCGCGCCGGAATATAAAGCGCCGCCACCGCTGGTTCCTGCAAGTTCTGACACATAGCCGTCGATCACATTTTGGTCTCCGAAACCGTTGATCATCACATTCGCGCCCTCGGCCGCAAGCGCACGGGCATAGCCCAGGCCAATGCCCGATGTGGAGCCGGTAATAAGAGCGGTTTTACCTTTGAGGAACATGGGAGAGTGCCTTTGCGTTATGAAGCGACTTTACTTGCGCTTTCATTCGCTAACCGCAATGCTGGCGCTCGGCAATAAGGGAGAATCGCATGCGCCTCGACGATCTGGATCCAAGTGGCAATGTCAGCGACCAGGGGTCGGGTGGCGGTGGATTTGGCGGCGGCGGCGGCGGAATGCTGGGCCTGGTATTCGGACTGTTGCCGATGCTGCTTGGCCGAAAAATGGGTTGCGGTACTCTGGCCCTCATCGCGGTTGCAGGATATTTCGTGATTTCCAGCGGGATGCTCAACCTTGGCGGTTCAGGCATCGTGCCCGGAGCAGGTCAGCAATCGGCGTCGGGTAAC
>JANOPT010000232.1:0-1725 GCA_031421975.1 Sphingomonadales bacterium
TATGACTTCCTGAAATGGGGTTCGAAATCGCTGAATAATTTCAAAGCTGTCCCTCCCGGAACCGGCATCTGCCATCAGGTCAATCTGGAACATATCGCGCAGACGGTGTGGACTTCGGTGGCCCCCGACGGCGCGACCATCGCCTATCCCGACACCTGCGTTGGCACCGACAGCCACACGACGATGATCAACGGCCTTGGCGTACTCGGCTGGGGCGTTGGCGGGATCGAGGCGGAGGCCGCGATGTTGGGGCAGCCGGTGTCGATGCTGATCCCCGAGGTTGTCGGGTTCAAACTGACCGGCGCATTGGCCGAGGGTGTGACCGCGACCGATCTTGTGCTGACCGCAACCCAGATGCTGCGTGCCAAGGGTGTGGTCGGGCGTTTCGTCGAATATTACGGGCCGGGTCTGGCGTCGCTGTCTCTCGCCGACCGCGCGACGCTGGCCAACATGGCGCCGGAATATGGCGCGACCTGTGGTTTCTTTGGCATCGATGAGAAAACGCTCGATTATCTGCGCCTGACCGGGCGCGAAGAGGACCAGATTGATTTGGTCGAGGCTTATGCCAAGGAGCAAGGGCTGTGGGCTTATGCCGATATGGCGGACCCGATTTTCACGGACACGCTTTCGCTCGATATGGCGACCGTGGTGCCGTCGCTTGCCGGGCCGAAACGCCCGCAGGACAAGGTTATCCTGACCGAGGTCGATAATGTGTTCAACGACGACCTTGCGTCGGTTTACAAGCATGACGGTGCGAAGCGCGTCGCGGTCGAGGGCAAGGACCATGACATTGGCGACGGCGATGTGGTGATTGCGGCGATAACGTCGTGCACGAATACCTCGAACCCGTCCGTTCTGGTCGCCGCCGGTCTGGTCGCGCGCAAGGCCAATGCTTTCGGTTTGCGGCCCAAGCCCTGGGTGAAAACCTCGCTCGCGCCGGGGTCACAGGTTGTCACCGATTATCTCGACCGCGCGGGCCTGACGGCCGATCTGGACGCGGTTGGTTTCAACCTTGTCGGCTATGGCTGCACGACGTGCATTGGCAACTCTGGCCCGCTGGCCGAGCCGATTTCGAAGGCGATCAACGGCAATGACATCGTCGCCGCCTCGGTGATTTCGGGCAACCGCAACTTCGAAGGCCGTGTGTCGCCTGACGTTCGCGCGAACTTTTTGGCTTCGCCGCCATTGGTGGTCGCTTACGCGCTCAAGGGCACCGTGACCGAGGATTTCACGACCACGCCGATTGGTCAGGCGACCGATGGCACCGACGTGTATCTGAAGGACATCTGGCCGACCAACCAAGAAATCCACGATGTGATGACCGCAAACATCGACCGCGGCATGTTCACCGCCCGCTATGCTTCGGTCTATGAAGGCGACGCGCATTGGCAGAAAATCCAGGTCGAAGGTTCGGACACCTACCAATGGCGCGCCGGTTCGACCTATGTCGCCAACCCGCCTTACTTCGAGGGCATGAGCATGACGCCAGCACCGGTGATGGACATCATCGAAGCCAAGCCGCTGGCGATCCTGGGTGACAGCATCACCACCGACCATATTTCGCCTGCCGGTTCGATCAAAGCGGACTCGCCAGCCGGAAAATTCCTTATGGAACATCAGGTTAGCAAAGCCGACTTCAACAGCTACGGCGCTAGGCGGGGCCATCACGAAGTCATGATGCGCGGCACGTTCGCGAATATAAGAATTAAGAACGAAATGGTTCCA
>JANOPT010000233.1:0-4941 GCA_031421975.1 Sphingomonadales bacterium
TGCGCGGCGTTCATCCAGCTTTACCGCGAAGAGGCACGCTATCTCGACCGCACTGCACCGTGGGTTGAACGCGTTGGCATGGACTATATCAAGGCGCGGATTGTCGAGGATGCCGAGGGCCGCGAGGCTTTGCGTCAGCGATTCCTGTTTTCGCAAAGCTTCATGCAGGACGACCCGTGGGCGAAGCGGGCAAATGGCGAGGATTATAAATTGCACCAGCATTTGGCGGAAATCCGTCCTCTGGTGTCGGCATGAGTTCGGTCGGCGAATGGCTGGACATCGGGCCGATAGATCAATTGCCCGCGTTGGGCGCGCGGACTTTGCCGGTGCGCGGAGGTGAGGAAATTGCGATTTTCCACACCGCAAATGGCGAGGTCTATGCACTGCTCAACAAATGTCCGCATAAGCAGGGGCCGCTTAGCCAAGGCATTGTTCACGACACCACGGTGACTTGCCCGCTGCACAATTGGCGGATATCGCTCATCACCGGCAAGGCGCTCGGCGATGACGAAGGTTGCGTCCCAGTCATACCGGTAAAGATCGACGGCGGGCGGATATTGATCGGGCGGGCCGAGGCGCTCGCCAGCGTCGCTTGACGCCGGTAAAAACCACCTGTGCTTATTGCGGTGTCGGCTGCGGCATAGTGGCTATGCCAACGGGAGAACGGAACGCCACCATATCGGGCGACAAAGCGCACCCCGCCAACCATGGCAGGCTGTGTTCCAAGGGCACGCATCTCGGCGAAACCATCGGGTTGGAAGGGCGGTTGCTGCATCCCGAAGTCGATGGGAAGCGCACCGATTGGGATGCGGCACTCACCCATGTTGCTGACCGTTTCAAAGCCACTATGGCAGAACACGGCCCTGAAAGTGTCGCCTTTTATGTTTCCGGCCAATTGCTGACTGAGGATTATTACGTCGCCAATAAGCTGATGAAGGGCTTCATCGGCACCGCCAATATCGACACCAACAGCCGCCTGTGCATGGCCAGCGCCGTCGCCGCACACACACGAGCCTTCGGCGAAGATGTTGTACCTTGCAGCTACACCGACCTTGACGAAGCCGATCTGATCATCCTGCTAGGATCGAACACCGCATGGTGCCATCCAGTTATTTGGCAGCGCATCGAAGCCGCCCGCGCAGCACGCGGCACCAAGATTGTCGTCATTGATCCGCGCCGGACAGAAACCGCCGAGCGCGCTGATCTTCACCTTGCGATCGCACCAGATAGCGACGTCGCGTTGTTCAACGGCCTGCTGCTCGAAATGCGCGCACGCTTCATGCTCGATGGGTCCTATATGGCGAACAGCGTCATCACGCCGGATAGCTTCTGGAAGGATTTGGGCGCAGTTGATGTTGCCAAGGCTTGCAACATTTCACCCGCCCAACTCGAAGCATTCTACGACCTGTTCGCCGACAATCCCCGCTGCGTCACCCTCTTCAGCCAGGGCGCAAACCAGTCGGTTTCCGGCACCGACAAGGGCAACGCTATCATCAACGTCCACCTCGCCACGGGACGCATCGGCAAGCCCGGTGCCGGGCCGTTCAGCATTACCGGCCAGCCCAATGCGATGGGCGGACGCGAAGTGGGCGGGCTGGCGTCGATGCTCGCCGTGCATATGGGGTTTAGTGACGCCGAACGCGACACCGCGCAGCGCTTCTGGAAATCCCCCGTCATCTGCCCCGGGCCGGGGTTAAAGGCTGTCGATATGTTCAACGCGGTTGCCGGTGGCCGGATCAAAGCTATCTGGATCATGGCAACTAATCCGGCGGTGTCGATGCCCGATGCAGGCGATGTGCGCGTGGCGCTTGCCCAATGCCCATTGGTTGTCGTGTCAGACTGCATAGCCGAAACTGACACAACTGCGCTGGCGCATGTGAAACTACCTGCGCTGGGCTGGGGCGAAAAGGACGGCACGGTCACGAACAGCGAGCGCGTGATTTCGCGTCAACGCGGATTTTTGGCGGCTCCAGGCGAAGCAAGGCCCGATTGGTGGATCATCGCCGAAGTTGCCAAGCGGATGGGCTGGGCAGACGCTTTCGACTATCCTAACGCCGCCAGCATCTTCCGTGAATATGCCGCGCAAACCGGATTTGAAAATGATGGCGCGCGGATGCTTGATATTTCGGACAAGGCTGACCTTAGCGATGCCGACTATGATGCGATTGAGCCTTTCGTCTGGGGCGGGGTGTCTCCGTTCGCCGGGCGCGCCTATCCGACAACCGACGGCAAAGCGCGCATGGTTCCGGTCAAATATGCCCCGCGCGATGATGGCAGCCGGAGCTTTGCATTACGCCTCAACACCGGCCGATACCGCGACCAATGGCACACGATGACGCGCACCGGTCTATCGCCAAAACTATCGCAACATCGGCGTGAACCGTTGGTGGAGGTGCACCCCGATACCATCCAGCGTTATGGCTTGGCCGATGGCGACTTTGCCGAGGTCGAAACCACTTGCGGCAAATCGGTCTTTCGCGTCGCTAGCGTCGATGGCCAAAGGCGGCGGGATATTTTCGTGCCGATGCATTGGACCGACCAGACCAGCGGCGGCGGGCGGACAGGGTTGTTGCCATCGCAAGACCGCGATCCTGTGTCGGGCCAGCCAGGCTTCAAAAACATCGCCTCGACCATCCGGCCTTATGCGCCTGCATGGACGGGGTTCCTGATTACGCGCGACCGACCCGCATTGCCCAACTGCACATACTGGACTCGCATTCGCACCGCTTATGGCTGGCTGACCGAGTTGGCGGGTGATGGCGATCCGGCCTTGCTCGCGGCGCTGCTTCCCTTAGGCGAGCGCTCAGAACTCCAGGACGAAAAACGCGGCGTCGTGCGCGCCGCTGTCATCACCGGCGGCCAGTTGCAAGGGGCATTGTTCATCGCCCGCAATGGCGGCCTGCCTCCCCGCGAATGGCTTATCGAGCAACTCGGCGGGGAACGCGCATCGACGATCGAGTTACTTGCCGGTCGCCCCGCGACACCCCAGGCCGATCGTGGCCCGATCATTTGCGTGTGCTTTGACATCGGCATGACCGCTATCCTCGATTCGATCCGCAGCGACGCGCTCACTACCGTCGAAGCCGTCGGTGCGGCGCTGAACGCTGGCACCAACTGCGGATCATGCCGCCCCGCCATCGCCCGATTGCTGCAAAGCGAAAAGCTGAACGCCTCCGACCATAGCGTCTTTTACGATGCATCCGTCAGCAAGGGCATCCCGGCCAATCAGTAGTAAACAGCGTCGAGCCCATAGCGCGTCCAAGAATTTGCGTTGCCTGACAGGGTTACTTGCATCATTAGCAAAACGGCAATTCCTGAAGGAGAACGACAATGCGGCAGATCGACCATTTTATTTCCGGTGGCGCGGGCCAGGCAGCGTCGCGATTTGGTGATGTTTTCGATCCCAATAGCGGCAGCGTTCAGGCGCGTGTGCCCTTGGGCGATGCCGCTGTGTTACAGCGTGCGGTAGATGCCGCAATGGCAGCGCAGCCGGCGTGGGCCATGACCAATCCGCAGCGGCGTGCACGGGTGATGTTCAATTTCAAGGCGCTGGTCGAAGCGAATATGGACGCGCTGGCACATATGCTATCGGCAGAACATGGCAAGGTAATCGCCGACAGCAAAGGCGATATTCAGCGCGGGTTGGAGGTCATCGAGTTCTGTTGCGGCATCCCGCATGTGTTGAAGGGTGAATATACCCAAGGCGCAGGGCCGGGCATCGATGTCTATTCGATGCGCCAGCCGATCGGCATTGGTGCAGGGATTACGCCGTTCAACTTTCCGGCGATGATTCCCTTGTGGATGTCAGGTGTTGCGATTGCGACCGGTAACGCGTTCATCATCAAACCCAGCGAGCGCGACCCAAGCGTCCCGGTGCGGCTCGCCGAGCTATTTATCGAAGCTGGCTTGCCCGAAGGTATTTGCCAGGTCGTGCACGGTGACAAGGAAATGGTCGATGCCATCCTCGACCATCCGGCGATTGGCGCGGTGAGCTTTGTCGGGTCATCGGACATCGCGCATTATGTCTACAACCGCGGTGTCGCCAACGGCAAGCGCGTGCAGGCGATGGGCGGGGCCAAGAACCACGGCATCATCATGCCCGATGCCGACCTCGACCAGGTGGTGAATGACTTGGCGGGGGCTGCATTCGGTTCGGCGGGCGAACGCTGCATGGCTTTACCCGTTGTGGTGCCCGTGGGCGATGAGACAGCCGAACGGCTCAAGGCCAAACTCATCCCTGCCATTGAGGCGCTGCGGGTGGGAGTGTCCACCGATGCCGACGCGCATTATGGCCCGGTTGTGACACAGACGCATAAGGAGAAGGTCGAAGGCTGGATACAAACCTGCGTGGAAGAAGGCGCTGAACTGGTGGTCGACGGGCGCGGGTTCACATTGCAAGGCCATGAGAAAGGCTTCTTTATCGGGCCCACATTGTTTGACCATGTCACCACCGACATGGAAAGCTATAAGGAAGAGATATTCGGTCCCGTCCTGCAAATGGTGCGCGCCGCCAATTTCGAAGAAGCCTTGGCACTTCCAAGCAAGCACCAATATGGCAACGGCGTCGCGATCTTCACCCGCAACGGCCATGCCGCACGCGAGTTTGCAGCACGCGTCAACGTCGGCATGGTCGGCATCAACGTGCCGATCCCGGTGCCGGTCGCCTATCACAGTTTTGGCGGCTGGAAGCGCAGCGCCTTTGGCGACACCAACCAGCACGGCATGGAAGGCGTCAAGTTCTGGACCAAGGTCAAGACCATCACCTCGCGCTGGCCCGATGGCTCTCCCGACGGCGGTAATGCGTTCGTTATTCCGACGATGGGGTAGTGAGGTGCGAGGTCTCGCTTCAGCATTGCTGATTGGTCTGTCAATTTCAGCAGTCGATGCCGGTGCCGGCGAACTCAAAGGGCCTGCAAGATTTTGCGGCTATTCCCCTATCAT
>JANOPT010000234.1:0-1543 GCA_031421975.1 Sphingomonadales bacterium
GGCATGGTGGTCGGTGCATATGATATGGGTCGCGCTGGCTCTGGTTCTCATAGTGCGCGGCGGTGACAGTCTCTCACTCGACGCGCTGCTGACCAAGAAATGATAGCGCGCGAGGAAACAACCCTGCGCGACCTGATGACTCGCGCACAAGGCGGCGACAAGCAGGCTTATGCGGTGTTGCTCGAACAGACCGGCCGCTGGCTGGCCCGGTTTTTCGCGCAGAAGATTTCGCCTGATGCCGTCGATGATCTGGTGCAGGACACGCTGATCTCGCTCCACCGCAAACGCGCGAGTTACGATCCTGCCCGGCCCTTCCTGCCGTGGCTTGCCGCTATCGCGCGCTATCGCTGGGTTGACCGGCTACGCCAGACCTATCGCCACGCCGCCGACGAATTGCAGGACCAGCATAGCGAGGGCAGCCACGAAGATGTCGTCGGCGCGAAAATCAGCATCGACCGGTTGCTCCATCAATTGCCCGAGGGTCAGGCGCTTGCCATCCGCTTGGTAAAAATCGACGGCCTCAGCATCGCCGAGGCCTGTGCCAAATGCGGCCAGTCCGAACCCTTGGTCAAAGTAAATATACATCGCGGCCTCAAACGCTTGGCTGCTTTAATTGAGAGTGAATGAGATGAGTAAGAATTTTAACATAGTCGCTTTGGTCGATGATCTGGAGCCGGTAACGGCGCTGACCCCGCGCCGTCCGTTGTTGATGGCTGCTGCGATTACGGGCGCGATGCTAACCGCGGTGGCATTGACCAGAGGCGTGCGTCCCGACGTCTTGGCGGGACAGCCCGATGCGATGTTCCTCATCCGCTCGGGCATGTTGCTATTGCTCGGTGGCGGGACAGCACATGCCGTTCTGGGCATGGCCAGCCCAGCCGTCGGCAAGGTGCAGATGAGCTGGCAAATGGCGCTCGCCGCCGCGTTCCTGTTCCCGGTCGCGGCGCTGATTGTCGCACTGACCGGGGATATGGGCAACGCCATGGCTGAAATGTATTCAGTCGGCCAGTGCTTGATGTTCAGTGTAATTGGTGCCTTCGCGACGGCGATACCGATGATCCTGCACCTGCGCCGCGGTGCCCCGACATCGCCGGTGCGCGCAGGCTGGCTAGTTGGCATCGCTTCGGGCGGTTTGGGTGCGTTCGCGTATAACCTGCACTGCCCGTTCAACAGCATCGTCTATATCGGGATGTGGTATACGCTGGCGGTGGGGTTGTGCGCGGTTCTCGGCCGCTTGGTCGTGCCGAGGTTGATTAGGTGGTAGCTTCCCAGTTCTCGTCATCCTGAACTCGTTTCAGGATGACGAAGCGTTTTTTAGTTCCGCGCAGACAAACCTGCTCCCCTTAATGCAGCGTGCGCCTCGGCGATGCTATGTTGTCCAAAATGGAAGATCGAAGCCGCAAGCACCGCGCTGGCATGGCCTTCGCGCACGCCCTCGACCAGATGGTCGAGATTACCGACGCCGCCGCTTGCTACAACAGGGATATCGACCGCATCGGCAATCGCTCGGGTAAGTTCGAGGTCGTAACCGTCGCGCGTGCCG
>JANOPT010000235.1:0-4588 GCA_031421975.1 Sphingomonadales bacterium
TTCGAACAGGTCGACGTCGCCGATGCTCCAGCCAGCCTTGGCGAGCACGCTATTGATTGCGCCGACCGGGGCAGTGGTAAAGTCCTTGGGTTCCTGCGCGTGTGCGGCATGGGCGACGATGCGAGCGACCGGTTTCTGGCCTTTGGCGTCGGCAACTGACTGGCGGGTCAGAACGAGCGCGGCCGCGCCATCTGAAATCGAGCTGCTGGTCGCTGCCGTTATCGTGCCGTCCTTGGCAAAGGCGGGGCGAAGGCCGGGAATCTTGTCGGGCATGCCCTTGCCGGGTGCTTCGTCAGTATCAACGATTACATCGCCCTTGCGCGTGGCAACGGTGACCGCCACGATTTCGTCCTTGAACGCGCCATCGGCGATGGCGGCCTGAGCGCGGCGGAGCGATTCAATAGCATAATTGTCCTGTGCCTCGCGAGTCAGTTGATACTCATTGGCGGTGTCTTGAGCGAAGGTCCCCATTGCGCGGCCTGCCTCATAAGCGTCCTCAAGACCATCAAGAAACATATGATCATAAGCGGTGTCGTGGCCGATGCGCGCACCGCTGCGGTGCTTTTTCAGCAGATAGGGCGCATTGGTCATGCTCTCCATGCCGCCCGCGATGACATAATCGACCGAACCTGCGGCTAATGCCTCGCTGCCCATGATGACGGTCTGCATGCCAGACCCGCACACCTTGTTGACAGTCGTTGCCTGAACCGATTTGGGCAGACCAGCCTTGATCGCCGCTTGCCGCGCAGGGGCTTGGCCTAGCCCTGCCGGAAGCACGCAGCCCATATAGATCCGTTCGATGTCGGCACCATTGACGCCGGCGCGTTCGACCGCTGCCTTGACCGCCGTGGCACCAAGGTCAGTGGCCGAAACCTCGGCAAGCGCACCTTGCATTGCTCCCATCGGGGTGCGGGCGTAGGACAGGATGACGACGGGATCGGTGCTCATGGAGATTCCTTTTGAATTGTTCGCCATTCGAATAGGTTTTTGCAGCGCCGAAAACAATTGCAAAATGGATTTACCTGAAGGCGTGGAGGGGTCGAGATTATGTCCGTTTCCTTTACGGCCCCGAGCGTCTGCGTGATCCAACACATCCCGCTGCTTGCATCCCTTCCCAGATGGCTTAACTAAGCAATTAAGACGAGGAGATTGCCATGACGAAGGATATGCAAGCCATTCTGGCGAAACAGCGCGCGAGCTTCACTGCCGCGCTGCCAGAACCAATGTCGGTACGCCGCGACCGTATCGACCGCGCGATCGCGCTGCTGATCGACCATGCGGACGATTTTGCCAAGGCGGTTTCCGCCGATTTTGGCCATCGTAGCCGCGAACAGACGCTAATGACCGACATCATGCCTTCGGTTAGCGCGATGAAACATGCGAAAAAGCATTTCGAGGCATGGGCCAAGGGTGAAAAGCGCAAAGCCACATTCCCGTTGGGTCTGTTGGGAGCGAAAGCCGAAGTGGTGTACCAGCCCAAGGGTGTCGTTGGCGTCGTTGCGCCATGGAACTTCCCCGTCGGCATGGTGATGGTGCCGATGGCCGGTATCCTTGCGGCGGGCAACCGCGCGATGATCAAGCCTTCCGAATTTACCGAACGGGTGTCGGCCTTGTTCGAAGATGTCGTTCCCAAATATTTTGCCGAAGAAGAAATGGCTGTCTTCACCGGCGATGCAGAGGTTGGCATGGCCTTCTCCAAACTTGCCTTCGACCATATGATCTTCACGGGTGCAACCGGCGTTGGCCGTCATATCATGCGCGCAGCGGCGGACAATCTGGTGCCCGTAACGCTTGAACTAGGCGGCAAGTCGCCGACGATTATCGGGCGCAGCGCCGACAAGAAAAAGGCAGGCGAAAGAATCGCGCTGGGCAAGATGATGAACGCGGGACAGATCTGTCTTGCGCCCGATTATCTGATGGTGCCCACCGATCAGGAAAGCGACATTATCGAGGCTGTTAAGGCAGGCGTAACCGCTCAATATCCGAAGCTTCTCCATAATGACGATTACACATCGGTCGTGAATGGCCGCAACTATGAACGGCTGCAGGGCTATCTTGCCGACGCGCGTGAAAAAGGTGCTGAACTGATCGAGATCAATCCTGCGGGCGAAGATTTTGCATCGTCGAACGGTAACAAAATGCCGCTGACGATTGTCCGCAACGTTACCGACGACATGAAGGTCATGCAGGAGGAAATTTTTGGTCCCATCCTGCCGGTGATGACCTATTCATCGATGGACGAGGCGATCGATTACGTGAATTCTCATGACCGGCCGCTGGGGCTATATTATTTCGGCAGCGACAAGGCCGAAGAAGAACGCGTGCTGTCGCGAACGATTTCAGGCGGGGTTACGGTCAACGATGTCATCTTCCACAATGCAATGGAAGATTTGCCCTTCGGCGGGACCGGTCCTTCCGGCATGGGCAATTATCATGGCAGCGACGGGTTCAAGACGTTCAGCCATATGCGTGCGGTATATCGTCAAACTGGTATCGATGTCGCGGGTATTGGCGGGTTCAAGGCGCCTTATGGCAAAGCTACGGCGAAGACACTGGCAAAGGAATTGAAGAAATAACGATGCGCTTGCATCGGGTCGGTTGCCCCGCTAGAGGCAACCGCCGTGGCCCCAGTGGTGGAATTGGTAGACGCGCTGGATTCAAAATCCTGTTCTGAAAGGAGTGCCGGTTCGAGTCCGGCCTGGGGCACCATATTTTTGAACCAAAGCGGCCCAGAACAGGGCTTTGGTCCAATCGTGATCATAACAGGATAGGGCGAAATGACCGCGCCGCTATGTGCACGGCCCCGGTAGCGACGACCCGCTGGTCTGGTATGAAGGCAGCGGCATCGCCAGCACTGCATTACGCCGCCTGCGCAGCAACCATCAGGGCAGCGTGGTCGTGGTCACCGACAATGCAGGCACCGAAATTATCATCAACGCCTATGACGAATACGGCATCCCCGCCCAGACCAACGCAGGCAGGTTCCAGTATACCGGGCAAGCCTATATCCCCGAACTCAAGATGTACTACTACAAGGCCCGCATCTACAGCCCCACGCTCGGGCGTTTCCTCCAGACAGACCCCATCGGATATGACGATCAGGTCAACCTCTACGCCTATGTCGGCAACGATCCGGTTAATATGACAGACCCGAGCGGGTTGGGCCAGTTTTGTGTTACAACAATTACAGGTGGGGTTGGCGTTGGCGAAAATGCGCCAACCGGCGGTAGCAGATCAACGACCTGCTACAATATTGAAGAGCCAGTCCCAAGTCGAGTATTTGACGGCGTTGGAGACAGAGGTGCTGCAGTAGTCGAAACAGAAATAGTCGTGACTGCACCAAGGACAAACTGCACACCTCCAGCACCTGGTCCAGGAAAAGAGGAACTTGATCGATCAATTAGAGACTCACAGCGTAGCTTTGCGGACCGAACTCGGTTTGGATCAGCCGTCGATTTTGCGACCTCTGTAATGCCCGGTGGCAAGTATGATTGGAAACTGAGAATTAAAGACGCGGCTCGTTTCGGCAACTTTGCATATGGTGCGACCGGGAGGGCTCAGGGGTATTCGCTGAGAAAGCTTCAGGGAATGGCAACCCTAATTCAGGCAATTGACGACCTACGACACCGCGACTTTGACGGATTTGGTGACAATCCGGGAGATCCAGATGACATAGCGGCGGGTGCAGCGTACTATGATCGAGGATGTTACCAATAATGAGAAAAAGCATTCTTACATTGGCCAGCTTCTTGACGCTCTCCTGCTCGCAAAAGCCCGAAAATATCAGCGAGACAAGATTGCCGCCGATGTTCGCTATGCAGGGAACGATATCTGTGGAGCGCTATAGCTATGGAGGAGCAGCGGGAGGATATCGCTATTACGTTTATGGCACGAGTCCGGACCATGAGCGAGAGGTTTTGTACAAGGGAAAGAGCAATAACCTGTTATCCTTGTCCTTTCCGGACAACCGTTCTATTCTGCTTGACTTCTGCGGACTGACGACACGACAGCGGAGGATTACTAAGTCGTTAGAATGGCCGGGGCTGCATGTGAAACGACTTTGTTGATCTGTTTTTGTAACCGCCTGGGAAATTACGGTGCCAGTTTACTAAATACACTAAACATCTTTCGGCTTCGGCCCTCGCTTTTGCGGCTTTGACATACGTCGGATTACGGGGACACTATACCAATTAGCGATCACTTTTCCGGCAGCCCTTGCCGATTTGCACGCTTGACTTCATTCACCGCACCACGATGATGCCTTATGAAAGCGTGCCGCCGTCCTTTGAAAATTCCCGGATCATGCCAAGCGCAGCACATCCGGTTTCATAGTCGCAACACCCGCCGCCGCAACTACACCGCTAACGGCTTGAACCAATACACAGCTGTTGGGGGTGCAACGTTCACCTACGACGCCTATGGCAATCTCACATCCGACGGCAGCACAACTTATCTCTATGATGTCGAAAACCGCCTGGTAAGCGCCACCGGCGGTACGACAGCGAGCCTGCGTTACGACCCGCTCGGCCGTCTTTATGAAACCAGCGCCAATACAGCACCCACGACAACGCGGTTCCTGTACGACGGC
>JANOPT010000236.1:0-10279 GCA_031421975.1 Sphingomonadales bacterium
GTCGATGACGTTGATTGCCTGACCGGTTTCGGATCGCGGCTGTTCAAAGCCGCTTGCTGTAACAACGATGTCTTCTTGTGCTTCCTGCGCGAAAGCACAGGCAGGTAACAGTGCCAATACGGCAACCGAACTTTTCAAAAATGTCATATACTTAAACCCTTCACATGACGTCCAAACAAATGTCGTCACGCGGAGGAAAACCCCGATTGCGCCAGTGTCCCGCAAGCACAAAGGACAGACCGCAACCGGGCAGGTCTCCTGGCTCCCGGGTCATAATTTAGGCCCCACCTTCCCAAGCCCAAAATAATTGGTGCCCAGTGGTCTATCGGAGCCAAACTCGCCGGTTACAGTTGCGGGAACAGCGCCGGATTTTCGCCGGCTTCCCTATTATCCACGCTCTCGCGCGGACCTGGTGCGTGGGAGGGCCGATAGGCGGGTTTTTGTTTATGTGCAAGCAGCTAAGCCGTTTTATCCCTGAAGACCGCGCCAGTTGTTTCACGCGAAGGCGCGAAGGTAAATAAGGGCGCAGCCCTTACTTCAATCTCATTCACCCTAATGGGCGAACGTCGATGATATCGATGCTTCGCCCTTATTGTCTTATTTTTCTTAGCGCCTTTGCGTGAAGTAAGTTGCTCAACACCCGACAAGCCGAACAATGGTGCGTGGCACCAAAAATCAATGCCGCGTTTTGCCGGGTCTTTGCATGCCCCAGAACATGGGCCCTTCGGGTATTTGCCAGATATGTTTTACCTCAAAACCGAAGTTTTGATAGAGTGCAACATTATCTTCGTCGGCGGTTTCCAGATATGCCGGCAGGCCGTCTTGGTCGGCGCGGTCGAGGCCAGCGCGAATTGCGGCTCCGCCGAAACCTTGGCCCTGAAATGCGGGGTCGCATCCGGCATAGTGGAGATACCAGACGGGTTCTTTGGGTAGATGCTTTTCGATCAGGTCGGCGACCTCCAGCCCGCGGAAAATCGAATAACGCAGCGTTTGGACAAACGGCACGATCAGCCGTGTTCGGTCCCACAGGCTATCATGCGCCTGACCCGGCCCGCGCCACAAGGTGACGGCCTCAACGCCTGCAGTGCCGAACACGGCGCCTTTGCGATGCTCGTCGCGCAGAAACAGATGGAACGCACCTGTAAGCCGTTGCGCGCGCAACTTTGGGTCGGGGATAACATAGCTCCACCCGGTCTCGTTCTGAAAAGCGCGCGCAAGCGTTTCGGCAATCTCCAGATTGTCCGTTTGGGTGAGTAATTTCGCTTCTGGCAAACCCTATGCTTTCGCCTGCGCGAGTATCGGCAAATTGCGTATCCGCTTGCCGGTCGCCGCAAACAGCGCGTTCGCCAGAGCCGGAGCTGCCGGAGGAACGCCGGGTTCGCCGATACCGCCCATGTAGGCACCGCTATTGATGAAATGGATGTCATGCAATTTTGGCGCGTCCGCCAGTTTCAACAGCGAGTAATCCGAAAAGTTGGATTGCTGGACCACACCTTTGTCGAGCGTTATCGCTTCGCCGATTGCCGACGACAGGCCCATGATCGTGCCGCCTTCGATCTGCGCCATGGCAGCATCCGGATTGACGATACTTCCAGCATCTACGACGGTCGTGATCCTGTGCACTTTTGGCATGCCGTCTTCGCCGACCGATGCCTCTATTACGTGGGCGACAATGGACTTGAAGCTTTCGACAATCGCAACACCGCGTCCGACGCCTTCGGGTAGCGGCGTTCCCCAGCCTGCGAGGCGCGCACATTCGTCGAGCACGCGCAAATGCCGCGAGTCCGCCTTCAAATGGTTGCGGCGAAATTCGACCGGATCGACCCCCGCCGAATGCGCCAGTTCGTCCATGAAGCTTTCATTGTAAAAGCCCTGCTGCGTCGAATTGACCGAACGCCACGCACCGGTAATCTGGTTCGATGCGTGCTCGTAATGCCGCCTTGCAACCACTGGCAAATTATAAATGAAGGTTGTTTCGGCTTCCGCGCTCTCGGTCTGTGCATAGTCGTTGGCATAAGCTGCGATCCGCTTGTTCGAATTCACATTCGCTTTCAGTACTGCGGTGCTTTGCGGGCGGTAGGCCCCTTGCGCGACTTCTTCTTCGCGGCTCCAGATCAGCTTTACCGGATAGGGCAATTGCATTGCCAATTTTGTAACCTGCTGGACGATCTCCATATACATCGGCAGGCGACGCCCGAAGCTGCCGCCGATCAGCATTGGATGAAAGGTCACATTGTCGGCGTCGAGGCCGGACACTTCGGTGGCCATCATTTTCGATGTCAGCGGGTCCTGCATCCCACCCCAGATGTTCAGCTTCCCGTCCTTATGATGCGCGGTGAGCGCGAATGGCTCCATCATCGCGTGGTGGAGGAACGGCACCTGGTATTTGGCTTGCGTAGGCTTTGCACCAAGGCCCGCCTTGACGTCGCCTTTGCCCGCCTCGCCCGCAGGTTCGCCTTTGGCAATCAGGTCGTCATAGGCCTTGAAGATCGAAGCGGTCGATACACCGCCGTGGCCGCCGTCGCTGAACTGCGGCGATAGAGCGCGCAGGCCGGATATCGCGGCCCAATAGCCCTTGGCGACCACCGCGACGGCATCGTCCAGCTTGATGACTTTCTCAACGCCTTTGATGGCCATGGCTGGTGCGACCTCGACCGAGTTCAGCTTGCCACCCCGGGCGGGCGCGGCCATGATTGTCGCAACGCGCATGTCAGGCACGGAAAAATCCATGCCATATTGTGCAGTCCCGTCGACCTTCGCGGGAATATCGAGACGCGGCAGCGATTGCCGCATCAGGCGATATTGTTTCGGGTCTTTCAGCTTGGGCTCATTTTGGAGGCTAAGCGTCGCAGCCTCGGCAGCCAGCTCGCCATAACGCAGCGACCGCGCTGACTTCGCATGAATGACGTGGCTGTCCTGCGTCGTCAGTTCGGATGCGGGAACCCCCAGCCGTTTGGCTGCGGTTTCAACCAGCGCCAGCCGTGTGGCTGCGCCGACCTTCTGGAAAGTGACTTGCCCGGTATAGCGAAGCGCGGACGATCCGCCGGTAATCTGCAGGTTCATCTGCCGCGCGATAAATGAAAGAAAGGATTGCGGAACGCCGTTGATGATGCCCGGCTGCCCGGTCATTTCCCCCAGGAAACCACGGCCCAGCCCGGTGTTGGCGAAAGCCGATTCTGCGGGCGCCGATACTAGCTTGACCTGATCCCATGCTGCATCCAGCTCTTCAGCGAGCATCTGGGCAAGGCCGGTGTTCGATCCCTGACCAATGTCGGTATGCGGCGAGTAAATTGTGATCGTGTTGTCTTCCGCGATCTTGAGCCATGTCGCAAAGCTATGCTCGCCGTCACCAGCGGTCAGCTTAGCGGCGCGTTTTACTGCGTTGCCGTCGGCCATTGAAATGCCGAACAGCCCGGCGCCGACTACCGCGATGCCGCCGATCAGAAACGCGCGACGCTTGACGCCTTTGCGTTTGGCAGGCGCGGCAGGTTCCATCTCAAGGGTAGGGTTATCGGCCATCATGCGGCTCCTTGAACATTATTTGCAGCTTGCCCCGTGGCGGCGCGGATCGCCTTGCGGATGCGTGGATAGGTGCCGCAACGACAGATGTTGGTCATCGCCTCGTCAATCTGCGCGTCGCTCGGCTTTCCGGTCTTTTCAATAAGCGCGACTGCGGCCATGATCTGGCCGGACTGGCAATAGCCGCATTGCGGGACTTGCGCTGAAATCCACGCCTGCTGCACCGCATGCAACGTGCCATCTGCGGCTTTCAGGCCCTCGATAGTGGTGATTGATTTGCCAGCCACTTCGCTGACCGGGATGCTGCACGACCGGGTGATTTCGCCGTTCACATGGACTGAACAAGCCCCGCAGGCGGCAATTCCGCAGCCGAATTTGGTTCCCGTAAGGCCAAGCTCTTCACGAATGACCCATAATAATGGCGTGTCGGGTTCGGCTTTCAGGCTCACCGTTTTTCCGTTGATGCTCGTTTCAATTGCCATAATGCCGCGCTCCCACCTGTCACTACGTTTCATATAGCAACTGGATTGCGGCTTTGCTAGGCACATGGTGATGACTACCGGCGCAGCAGACCATCACCGGATATTGGCGAGTGTTCAGGCATGGCGCGGCGCACCGATGGCGTTGGCAACGGTGATCGAAACGTGGCGTTCGGCGCCTTGTCCCGTAGGCACGCATATGCTGGTACATGAGGATGGGCGGTTTGTAGGTTCCGTATCTGGTGGATGCGTCGAGGGCGATGTGCTGCAAACTGCGGCGGACGTTATCGCTGAAAACAGCTTTGCAGTGCGCCGTTATGGCGTTGCCGACGGTTCGGCATGGGAGGTTGGGCTTCCTTGCGGCGGAGACATTGTCGTGCTCGTGCAAAACGTATCGCCCGACTTTTTTCCGGGCAAGCTTTTCGGCGCGATTATCGATGCGCGTGCCGCCGGGCAAAATCTTCTGATCGCAACGGATATCGAAAAGGGCACCAGTCATGTCGTCGATGGCGACCATAAGGGTCTGTTTATCAATCATTATCTGCCGTTACGCAGGCTGATTATCGTTGGCGCGGTTGAGATTGCCTCTGCTTTGTCGGCTATCGCTTGTTCAATGGGTATCGCGGTGACGGTCATTGACCCGCGCGCGCGGTTTCTGACTTCCGAACGCTTCCCCGATGTAGTCCTTGATGATCGCTGGCCCGATGATGCAATAACGGCATTGAGGCCTGACATCCGGACGGCAATCGTTACATTAAGCCACGATCCGAAAATCGACGATCCGGCCCTCATCGCAGCACTCGGCAGCCCTGCGGCATACGTCGCAGCATTGGGTTCAAAATCATCCCATGCCAAACGTCGCGATCGGTTGACAGCAGCAGGTGTCGGCGCAGTCGAGTTCGACAGAATCGAAGGTCCGGCTGGGGTATCGATAAACGCCATCAGCGCGCCGGAAATCGCGCTGTCTATTGCAGGTGGCATGGTTAGGGCATTCAATGACGGACTGCGTTAATCCATGCGCTGACATCGCCGTCGCGATCCTGGCAGCAGGGCTGGGACGGCGATTTGGTTCGGACAAGCTCATGGTTTCGCTCGATGGGTTTCCATTGGGAGCGCATATCGCGCGGACGGTTGCGCCGATGGGCTTTGGCTGGCGGTTTGCGGTATGTGCCGACGATGCACCGATTGCCATTCATTTCTCCGCACTGGATTTTGATATAATCGATAACGAAGAACCGCATCTGGGTCAGGCGCTCTCGTTGCATCTCGCGGTTGCCGCAGCGCAACAGACTACAGCAACCGCGTTAATGGTCGTTCTCGCCGACATGCCTTTTGTCTCGACGGCACATATCGTCCGGATTTCGCAGTGCGGCGCTTTGGCAGCATCGCATAATGGCGCAGCTTCGATGCCACCTGCATTGTTTCCGCGCATGTGCTGGCCGGATTTGCTAAAAACGCGGGGTGACGCCGGGGCGCGGCCTTTGCTGGGCGCCGCGCACATGGTCCATGCAACGGTTGACGAATTGCGCGACATTGACGCCCGTGCAGATTTGCCTAGAGCGCACGTTCCATGACTACTGATCCTGCCCGCCAGTCAATCGATGCCGCGTTACGCAACCCGGCGCTGATGGATGCTGCGCTCGCTCTGGCAGAAAACCGTCTACATGACGCTGAACCGTTATTGCGCGACCATCTGCGTGATGCGCCTTCCGACGTTGCCGCTATCCGGATGATGGCCGAACTGGCGGCGCGGATCGGTCGGCTGAAAGACAGCGAGACATTGTTGCAACGTGCGCTCGAAATTGCACCTGCCTTTGGTGCAGCGCGAGCCAATCTCGCCACAGTGCTGTACAAACAGAACCGCTTTCCCGAGGCGCTCGAACAACTTGACATGGTGCTTGCCGAAGGCGGGGACAAGCCGTCGCAGCAGAATTTGAAAGCAGCAGCGCTGGGCCGGATTGGCGGCTACGATGAAGCCATTGAATTGTACCGTGAACTGACCGAGCGTTTTCCCGATCAGGCCAAGCTGTGGATGAGCTATGGTCATATGCTGAAAACGGTGGGCGAACAGGACGCGTGCATATCGGCCTACCGCATGGCTCTGAACGTCGAACCTTCGCTTGGCGAGGTGTGGTGGAGTCTGGCGAACCTCAAAACGGTGCGGTTTTCCGATGAGGACGTTGACGCCATGCGGGGTGCGTTGGGCAAAGCCGGGCTTGCCAGCGAGGACGAATTTCATCTCCATTTCGCCTTGGGTAAAGCCAATGAAGATCGGGCAGACTTCGATGCCGCGTTCTCACATTATGCCAAAGGTAACGCGCTGCGAAGCAAAGAACTGTCGCATGATCCCGATACGGTGACCGCGCAGGCAAACAAGATTATTGCTCGGTTCACGCCGGAGTTTGTCGCGCAAACAACGGCACGGGGGCATCCGGCACCTGACGCCATATTCATTTTGGGAATGCCGCGCGCTGGTTCAACCCTGATCGAGCAGATCCTGTCGAGCCATTCGATGATCGAGGGAACGATGGAGTTGCCCGACATTCCGGCAATCGCGATGCGCGAGGGCAGGGAATTTGGAGGTGGCACGTCGGGTTGGGTGGACGCTGTAAAACAGATGTCACCGGCGCGTCTTGCCGAGCTTGGGGCAGAGTATATCGAGCGCACGCGCATTCAGCGGAAAACCGACAAGCCGTTTTTCATCGACAAGCTGCCTAATAACTGGAGTTACCTCGGTTTTATCCGGCTGATCCTGCCGAACGCTAAAATCATCGATGCACGCCGGCATCCGCTAGACTGTTGCTTTTCGAACTTCCGACAGCATTTTGCCAAGGGTCAGGCATTCAGCTACGACCTCGATCATATCGGCCGATATTATTCGGATTACGTCCGGACCATGATCCACGTCGATACCGTGATGCCGGGGTATGTTCACCGCGTCATTCACGAAGAATTGCTGGATGACACCGAAGCCGAAGTCCGCCGCCTGCTTGACTATATTAAAGTGCCGTTCGAACAGGCCTGTCTTCGTTTTCATGAAAACAAGCGAGCGGTTCGAACAGCGTCGAGCGAACAGGTTCGTCGTCCGATCAATCGTGACGGCGTCGATCAGTGGCGTCCGTATGACGCGCATCTGGGATCGCTCAGGGACACATTGGGCAATTTGTGGCAGAATTACCCCGCCGCTGGATAGTTGCGGCATTGCCACACACGATTGCAAAACGGCGTCGGATTGCGTTGTTTGCCGAAAAAATATTGCGCTACCGCGTCGAATCTGGGCCTAGTCACATCATTGTAACAAGGGAGGGTCGCTACGTGCGCCAGTTTACGAAACAAACAAAAATTCGTGCCAGTTTGGCGATATTGCTGACATCGACGGCGCTTGCGGCGGCAATGCCAGCGCTCGCGCAAGAGGCAGCCGAAGACGACAGCGATGTTATCGTCGTCACCGCGCAAAAGCGTGAACAGAATTTGCAGGACGTTCCTGTCGCGATTACCGCGATAGGCACTGAAAGGCTTGACCAGTTGCAGGTTAAGGAATTCGCTGATGTCGTGAAATTCCTGCCCTCGGTCACCATACAACAGGGCGGTCCAGGTTTCGCTCAGGTCTATTTCCGCGGCGTGGCGTCCGGCGAGAATGCGAACCATTCGGCTTCGCTGCCTACAGTCGGCACCTATCTCGACGAATTGCCGATCACCACTATTCAAGGCGCGCTCGATTTGCACGCCTATGACCTCGCCCGCGTCGAGGCGCTCGCCGGGCCGCAAGGCACACTGTACGGCGCAAGCTCGATGGCAGGTACCATCAAGCTTGTGACTAATCAGCCCGATACCAGCGGTACTTATGGTTCGGGCGGCGTTGAGGTCAACAACACCGCACATGGTGACTTCGGCACCGTTTTCGAAGGTTTCGTCAATGCGCGCATTAGCGACAGTGCCGCCGCGCGTCTTGTAGGTTGGTACCGCAAGGATGGCGGCTATATCGATAATATCGCTGGCAGCCGGGTTTATCCATCGCTTGAAGCCGAGCAAGGTACGGCCGTAGCGACGCAGAATAACGCCGCTTTTGTCGAAGAAAACTACAACGATGTTGAAACCTATGGCGCTCGTCTGGCGCTCGGTATCGACCTTGACGATAACTGGACGCTGCGCCCAACAGTGATGGGACAGGTGCAGAAAGCCGATGGCAGTTTTTCGCAAGAGCGTTCGGGGCAAACCACAGGTGAGCTTCAGACGGTTCAGTATAATCCCGAAGGTAGCAAGGATAAATGGATCCAGGCTGCTCTGACGATCGAGGGCAAAATCGGCAATTGGGACTTGACGCTGGCGGGCGGGCACCTGAAGCGCAAGACAGAAGTTCAGTCCGATTACTCTGACTACGCCTACTTTTATGACGCGCTGGCCGGTTATGGCGCATATTTCTATGATAATGACGGCGATCTGGTCAGCCCGAACCAGTATATTCAGGGCATTGATCGGTACAAGAAAACGTTTGGCGAGCTCCGTATCGCGTCGCCCGCTGACGCACCGTTCCGGGTGCTTGCCGGTTTGTTCTATCAACGCCAATCGCATAACATCGAACAGAATTACATCATCGACAATATCGCCGACGCGATCACTGTGACGGGTACAGACAGCAATATCTGGTTGACCAAGCAGCAACGCGTTGACCGCGATTACGCGGCATTTGGCGAGGTTAGTTATGATGTCACCGACAAGCTGACGCTGACCGGAGGTTTGCGCGCTTACAAATACGATAACTCGTTGCAGGGCTTTTTCGGCTATTCTGCTGGCTATTCCAGCCGGACCGGCGAAGCTGCCTGTCTTAACACCGATGGTACTACGCGGAACGCCAATCCAGCGGGCACGCCAGTTCCGATCCTGGTGGAAGGAAGTCCGTGCACCAATGTCGACAAATCGACGTCAGACACCGACTTCATTCATAAGCTGAACGCGACGTACAAGATCACCGACGATGCGCTGGTATATGCGACATGGTCACGCGGCTTCCGACCCGGCGGGATCAACCGTCGCGGGACGTTGCCGCCATATGGTGCGGATGAACTCGATAATTACGAGCTTGGCTGGAAAACCACCTTTGGCGCGTTCCGCTGGAACGGTGCGGTTTATCAGGAAGACTGGAACGGTATCCAACTTTCTTTCCTGGGCGCAAACGGCTTGACGGAAATCCGCAACGCTGGCGTCGCGCGTATTCGCGGCGTCGAAATGGACATGGGCTATCGCACCGGCGGCTTTAGCATTAATACCGGATTCAGTTATAATGACGCTTCGATCCGGCGTGATTTCTGCGCCATCGCCAACGCAACCTATGATTGCACAACGGCGGGCAACTCGTTGTTGGCTCCGTCAGGATCGCGGCTACCTACTACCGCGAAATTCAAGGGCAACGCGATTGCGCGCTATGAATTTCCGGTCGGTGCATGGGACGGCCATGTGCAGTTTGCAGTCAATCATATCGGCAGCAGGCGTAACGATCTACGTCCGGCACAGAACGCCATTAAGGGCAATCTTCCTGCCTACACAACCGCCGATGTGAGCGTCGGTATCAAGGACGATATCTGGAAAATCGATCTGTTTGCAACGAACCTGTTCGACAAGAACGGAATTGTAGGAACCGGTGTGCAGTGCCTTGAGACGATTTGCGGCGATCCGACCAACGCGACCGCAACGGGCGGTGCGTTCTATGACACGGTCATCAGGCCACGATTGATCGGCGTGAAATTCTCACGCGATTTTTAAGCAGTTTGTCACGCACGTGAATTCCAGCAGTTTGTCACGCATGTGACAGGGGGAGGAGAAAGCCGGGCCAGTTTGGTCCGGCTTTTTTCGTTCAGGCGCGACGCAGCATGCGCCCCAAGAAGCTGCGCTCAGCCAAAATTTCGGCCGCGCAATTATGTCCTGGTGCGCCGGTAACTCCGCCACCTGGATGGGTCCCTGCGCCGCACATATAGAGGCCGTTCATTGGCCCGCGATAGGCACCGTGGCCCAGCACAGGGCGGGCGCTCCACAGCTGATCCAGGCTCATATTGCCATGCATGATGTCGCCGCCTGCCAAACCGAATTTGGCTTCGAGCCCTTTTGGCGACAGGATTTGCTGGCCAAGGATCGAGGCCCGAAATCCCGGGGCGTGGGCCTCTACGGTGTCGATGATCGTATCGGCCGCTTTGCCTTCATCCGCATCCCAATCATGGTCGGGCGCGAACTGCTGGCAGAACAGGCTGGCGACATGCTGGCCAGCGGGGGCGAGGCTATCGTCCACC
>JANOPT010000237.1:0-6785 GCA_031421975.1 Sphingomonadales bacterium
CGCAACGTCGATCTGCCCTTCAGGCGCAACGCCGCGCGGGTAGATTATGGCGCCGAACAACAGCATTTCTGCGCCGGTGAACCCCGACTTAATGTCGATCTGCCGCTGCGACACATCAGGGACCAGCTTGGGAACATTTTGAGCCAAAGCCGCAGCAGGAAACAGCATCAGCAAGAGTGCCAGAAACCGGGTCATATGGCCTGCACCGTATAGATTTCATCAGGCTGCCAACCTAACCCCAGCGCCATGCGGATGGCGACCAGCAGGACAATCGCGGCCAGAAACAGGCGTAGATTTTCAGGCTTCATCCGTTGCGCCAGCCGCGCACCGATTTGCGCGCCGGTGACGCTGCCGATCAGTAGAAAAACTGCAAGCACGATATCGACCGCCTTGGTGGTCAGGCTGTGCATCATGGTCGCGGCCATGGTAACGAACAATATCTGGAATAACGACGTGCCAACCACAACCTGCGCGCCCATACCAAGCAGATACAGCATCGCCGGCACCATGATAAACCCGCCGCCGACGCCAAGCAGCATGGTCATGATGCCCGTGACAAAGCCAAGCAGCAGTGGTGCGAGCGGCGAGATATACAGCCCCGAACGATAGAAGCGCCAGCGCATTGGCAGGTTGGCGACCAGCGGATGATGGCGGCGCTTTGCGGCGGGGACTGGCCTTCCGGCGCGCACCGCCAGCACGCTCGTCAGGCTTTCTTTAGCCATCAGCCCGCCGATGCTGCCCAACATGAGGACGTACAATATGTTGATGACCGTATCGATCTGCCCCAGTTGTTCGAGAATTTCGAATATGACCGCGCCCGCACCAGCACCCAATATGCCGCCGACGACCAGCACCGCGCCCATCTGGAAATCAACCCCGCCACGCTTCATATGCGCGAACACCCCCGATACGCTTGCACCAGTGACCTGAGTCGAGGCCGATGCCGCCGCGACCGCCGGGGGGATGCCGTAAAAGATCAGCAGTGGCGTGGTCAGAAACCCGCCGCCCACGCCGAACATGCCCGACAATATGCCCACGCCGCCACCCAGCAGGATGATGACCAGCGCGTTCACCGACAAATTGGCTATGGGAAGATAGATATCCATGACTTGACCCGACCGACCCTAACGGCAATTGGCGGCGGGATAAAGGCGGGCTTTCAGAAACTGGTGGACAAGGTGAGGGCAGGGCCATTGCCCGGTTGTGCGGTTCCAGCGACCCGGAACCGCCAGTCGGCATTCACCCTGACGCTCGCCCGCCCGACGCTCAAATCGGTGCTGATCGTCGGGCCAATATCGATGCGGGCGGCGCCTTGCTGGCCGCCAGTCCAGATTCCGGCTCCGGCCCTGACCGGCAATGGTCCGTGTGGGACAAAATTGCGCTCGGCACGGGCATGGGCATCGAAAAAATATCCAGCGCGCTGTCCCGATACGATACCAGCCTGTCCGAAGGTATCCAAACTGAAGCCGAGTGGTATGGAAATCCCGGATTTTCCGCCAGCAACATAGGCCGCAAAAACGTCCGACGCTGAATTTCTGAACCGACGTTCGACCGTCACGCTGGCCGGTATATTCTGATCGGGCGACCAGCGCGCGCCCACGGCGATTTCACGTTCGCGCAGGTTGCTATGCGCGACCGCTGTCCGGGCCACCAGACTAAGCTGAGAGCCCAGGCCATAGCTTGCAATAACACCGCTTTGGCCGCCGCCATATCGGGCAAATCCCAGCGGAGCAGCGCCGTTGCGCCAGAAACTATAGGCGTAGAAGACAGGACGTTGTGCACCCGGGGCGCGAATTTTCGCGAATGCAATCGAGGGGAAGGGTGACAGCGTGGCCCCGGTGTCCGGATTTTGCCGACGTGGCTGGATCGGCATTAAGGCGACGGCTACGGTAGTATGGAGCGGCGGTGCCTGTCGGACTGACGGTTTGAATGCCGATAATCGCGGCGCAGACGCCCCTGATCCGCAAGTGGAACGGCAATAAAAATGGGCTGGGCTAATTTCGGTTTTGACAAATTCGACGTGATGTTTTGCGGACGTCGGAACGGTCAATGCCAGCGGGTAAACCGGCTTGACAGACGTGGCGTATGTAAGAACGATAACGCGCGTTGATATCCACGTGACGCACAGCAGGCCGATAAATCCGAACGGCCTGCCTCGCATCAATATTTGCCCGTCAGGGCGCCCGGAACATGGTGATGCGTGGTCTTGTCCCATCGCAATGGCACGCCGAAGCAATGCCGCACATAGCCGGCACAGGCGCACCGTGCAGCCATGATGGCAATGATGTTGGCAATCAGACTGCGCGGCGCTGAACACAACGCCTCGATCGGTCCGTACAATGACCAAACGAACGCGGCGCGTATCGTTAGCCGCCACACCAGAAACAGGGCATTGATCCAGAGCAGCGTTACCAACAGCGACGATAGCGGGCGTGGCTGATGAAGATCCTGCGCTTCTGCGACCATGAGGACAGCGGTCAACACGATGCATGCGTAAGCGGCGATCAATACCATCGCTGCAAAAATCGGACGGCGGTCGTGCACCAGCATCCATTTCTGCGCCAGATTGCCCTGCCACCCCAAGCGATCCCAACCGGCAAGTGCAATCCCCGTCAGCCACCGGGTTTTCTGCCGCACCGATGCGTTCAGGGTGTCGGGAAAACATGCACGCGTCCCGACAAGTTCGCCATGCACATCCAATATGCGGGCCATCAGCGTACGCCCACCGGCCGCGCCGATGCGCAGCCCCAGTTCGTAATCCTCAGTCAGGCTTCCTTCGTCGAATGGCTTCCCGTCATTGTGAAGCGACATTTGGCCTAGCAGGGTGCGGTCGATGGCACACGCCACGCCCGCGAGCGGAAGCGGAGCGCCCAATGCCTCGCGCACAACCATTGTTTTGCCATGTGATTCGGCAAATTCATCGCAGTAGTGGCCGCTGATCCAACGTGAACCCGGCGTGCGGACCGGGATAACCGGCAACTGGACAGCGTCGGCTTTTGCTAACAAGCGGCTGAAAACCTGTAATTCTGCGGGATGTACGGCGTCTTCGGCGTCATGCAGGATGACGGCCTTTGCCTTATATCCCGCCGCCATTTCATCGGACAGCAACGCACGCCACAGGCGGTTGAGGCAGTCGGCCTTGGTGGTGGGACCATGGTGGTTCACCAGCACGACCCGAACGTGATGGTCGCACGCCGCTGCTGCCATGACCTTGGCGACAGACCATGAATCATTGGGGTAGCAACCGACATAAATGCGGTGGTGGCAATGGCTTTCGCTCCATGCCCTGGCACACCGATCAAGCATTGCGCCGATGACGACCGATTCCCCCCAGACGGGAATGAAGACCGCCATCAGCCCGTCGTCGCTGGCCAATGGTAATTGATGCGCCATTTGCGGCGCGCGCTTCCGGTAATATCTGAAATGGCGGTATGCCCGGCGCGCCGCCCAGATAATGTCGATGCAAAAATCGTCGACCGCGCCGATCAGTAGCCAGAATGCGCTGAATAGCAGCAGCTCCCGTTGCGTTGTTTCAACGGCTGAAAATATCTGATTCAGCAAGATGCCCTCCCCCCCTTGGCGATCGCCCAGGGCTGGCGCGCCATGTATTCATTCGGCTCGTGTGAAGACGGATATCAGCCCTTTTGGGGGTTCATCCGTTCGTATCGGCGGTCCTTGCGCGTTCCGGCGACCATCACCCACAGGATGGGAATGCTCCAGAATGACAGGATCGCCTGGTACGCCTTTGGCATGATGTCCGGCATCCAGGTGGTTGCAAGGTGCGTGGCGACTGCGACAATCTGGAACCCCGTTGCCCAGATCGGCCAAAACCGGTTGCTTCTGACAGCAAGCACAGCAAGCGCAATCAGGCACAGGCCGTCAACCGCAAATACGGCATAGGACGTGCTGGACCATTCAGGGTTCAGCATGGCTGCACCGGCCGACATAAATGCCGCGAGCATGAAGATTGCCGAACCGGCCTTTCCGGTTCGGCCCCCAGCCGAACTGCCGTAGATTACGCACAGTAACAGCGCCAATGCGAAAGCAGTTTGCAGAAGATCCATTCCCCGCCCGTCCTTTAGACCAGTGTATGACGACGAGCGGGGACCAGCATCAGCCGTTTACGACCCGAAGACCGGCTGGTCTGGTAAGGGGGCCTGGACCAAGGCAACCAAAGCCGACCTCGCTGAGGTTGCTGTCGCGTTGAGCGAGCGCGATTTCGCGGTGAGCCAGGATGAAGCCCTTGCGGGCATCGACCATTTTGTTGAGGCCAGCGGCAATACCCTCGATAACAGCCTGCGTCTGGGCCGGAGCGGCGTTAGATGTCCGGCACGTCTCGATAACGGACGAAGCGAGCGTTGCCACGTCGGCCAGAGCGTTGTCGATCGCGACATGCGCCGACCGGATGTCACTGGCCAGTTGTTGAGCTGACTGGAAGTCATATTCTACCATATTCTGTCTCCATGTTTAGCCGACAATGCCGACCCAGCACATGGAGACCTACTCGAAAAGTCGCAAAGTTCCGGTTAGAACGATAACAACAAACGCGATCACCATGGTGCTGAAAAATGCAATGTTCAGCGATTGAACCAAAATTTCCTTCTTCGATAACTCGTGCCGTTCCCCACCGATGGGTGGAACAGACATAAGCGAAGAAACCGAAGCCCAAATCTGTTCCACCTGGTTGGGGGGTAACACCGAGATATCGGCAAATGGCATCGCCTCAAGCTGTTGCGGTTGGTATACGAATGGTTCGGATATGCCGCCGCGTTCCATCGACGCGAATAACTTCGCGGCCTCCTTTCGGCTGGCGGCGCTTAGCTTGCGGCGTGCGGCATCGAGCCGTTGATCGACAGTAAACGGAGAAATCCCCAGAATTCTGGCAATTTGCTTGGATGTGTGGTGGTCGTCGACAAGCCGAAGGCAGGCCTTTTGTCCCTCAGTCAGGTCGGCAAGGGCAGACAGGTTCATCCCCGCAGCCTCATCGTCGTCAAAGTCATTAATTCCACTCGGTTGGCCATCGTTCGCGCCCCCACGTGACAATTGTTAGCCGATGCAAAACGGGCAAGGCAAGAAAATTGCTTCAACTGATTCCCGCCTTGCTTGCCAAGCGATATCGCGGAAGGCATAGACCTTGACGATGAACGCAGGCGGTAAACACGGCGCAGGAAAATCGGCGCTCAGGGAGTTTCTGGCCAGCGAGGCTGCTGGGGGAATATTATTGATGGCGGCGGCCGCCCTGGCAATGATCGTCGCCAATTCCTTCGTAGCAGATGATTATTTCCATTTTGTCCATGCCGTTACCGGACCCGAGCTGACCCCGAAGCTGGGTCCGATGACGGTTCATTTGTGGATCAATGATGGCCTGATGGCGATTTTCTTTTTGCTCGTCGGGCTGGAAATAAAACGCGAAGTTGTCGACGGGCATCTGACAACATGGGCTGACAGGCGGCTTCCGGTGATTGCAGCGGCGGCGGGAATGATTTTTCCTGCCGCCATCTATTTGGCAATAGCTGGCAGCGACCCCGCGCTCGTTCGCGGGTGGGCGATACCGGCAGCGACAGATATCGCCTTTGCAATAGGCGTGCTGGCGATATTGGGAAGCCGCGCTCCGGCATCGTTGAAACTGTTCCTGACCACGGTCGCGATCGTCGACGACATGGGCGCCGTCGCCATTATTGCATTATTCTACACCGCCGAGCTGAACGTCGCGGCACTGGTCGCAGCAGCTGTGATCTGGCTGGCGATGATGCTACTGAACCGGTTCAAAGTGAATGCGCTCTGGCCTTATCTTATTCTAGCACCCTTGCTTTGGTACGCCACCTTATTATCAGGTGTTCACGCAACCATAGCAGGCGTGATGGCCGCTTTTGCGATTCCTTTCCACCGGACTCCTGGCGCGCCCGATGCAGAGGATTCGGCGCTTCACCGACTGGAGCATGCGTTGGCAAAACCGGTCGCCTTTTTCATCGTGCCGGTTTTCGGTTTTGCCAATGCCGGGGTCGCGCTCGACGCGGTCGGTGTCGCGGCGTTGGTGGCACCACTGCCGCTGGGTATCGCGCTTGGCCTTTTTGCCGGAAAGCAAATCGGCATTTTCGGCAGCGTCTGGCTGTCGGTAAAATTGGGTTTCGCCGTTCGTCCGAAAGATGCCAGTTGGCCCCAGGTTTATGGCGTGGCATTGCTGTGCGGAATCGGTTTTACCATGAGCCTGTTTATCGGCGGACTGGCATTTACCGATGCCAGCCAGGGGGACGATGTAAAAATCGGCGTCCTGATGGGGTCGCTGGTGTCGGCATTGGTCGGCTATGCGGTCTTGCGAACGGTCGCGCCGACAGAAACGAAGACTGGAGAACAAGAATGAAAATTCGTTTTGCCCTGCTTGCCATCGCCCTTCTGGGTTCGGGATGCGCGTCGAATATGACAGCGCCAACCACAATATCACAGGCCCCGGTCCTGACGATTGACGAGATATCGAACCGCTATGTCATGATGACGTTGGAGGCGGGAACGCATGAGGCGGAATATGTCGATGCATATTATGGCTCGGCTGGCCTGCAAGAAGCCGCCAAAGCAAAACCGCGCCCGGTCGACGCCCTGATCGCAGAGGCGCGGGTATTGACGGCTGCCATCGACGCGGTACTGGCAGCGGTGAATAACGACGATGAGCGCCGCCGAGCGCGGGCGCTGCGCGGGATGTTGGTCGCGGCGGATACCCGGCTGCAAATGGTGCAGGGTAAGAAATTCGCTTTCGACGATGAAGCCCGGGGCCAGTTTGCAACGGTGCC
>JANOPT010000238.1:0-17188 GCA_031421975.1 Sphingomonadales bacterium
GCCGATGCAGCGACCCAATTTGTTATGGATCATCCGAAGTGGCGCCTATCGCTGCAAAATCACAAGATACTGGGGCTGCCATAGGTCATGGTGAATCTGCTTGAATAGCGGTCGAGATGGTGACAGTCTTTTGCCCGGGTAGAGCAGGAGAGAATGTCATGGCAAAAGCCGAACATGCAGCGCACAGTCGTGCACATAAAAGTTACGCAAAACGGATAAGCGATCACGTTGCGATTGCGTTGGTCGTCTATACTCTCGAACTGATTTTTGTCACGTCGCCCACCATGCATTCCGAAGGCACGTCGATCCTGCCATATTTCATGCTGGTGGTTTTCGTCGCCATGGTCATCCCGAGCTGCCGCAATATGGAACGTCGCTGGCAAACACTGGAAACCAGCGAGCTGGGCGCATCGGGCCTCGAATCGCGGTTTACCGCCGACCGGATAAAATTATGGGTCGCCGCGCTCGGCATTCCAGTTGTATTGGCTGTGCTGTTCACGGTTTTTTGAACGCTGACGCAATTGACGCTCATTCGCCCCGCGCCTAAGCGGGAGCGATGTTAAAATCTTCGGAAGCGCTTGATCGCGCGCAAAATCTTGTATCGCAAGCCATTCAAGCAGGCGCCGATGCTGCCGACGCGGTCTATGTCTGTGATGCCTCGACCGAAGTGCAGGTGCGCTTGGGCGCGCTTGAAGATGTCGCGCGATCGGAAGGCGAGGATATCGGTCTTCGCGTTTTTGTCGGCCAGCGATCGGCGACGATTTCATCATCCAACATGAACCCGTCGATTCTGGCCGGTTTGGTCACCCGCGCCATCGATATGGCCAAGGAAGCGCCCGAGGACCAATATGCGGGCCTCGCACCGCCGGACCGCTTGCTGAAAGATGCATTGCCTGACCTTGATGCCGATGATGGTATGGACCCCGATCCGGCGACCTTGCGGGCGGCTGCGCTCGAATGTGAAGATGCGGCGCGTGCGGTATCTGGTGTTACCAACAGCGAAGGCGCAGGGGCCAGCGCTGGTCGTTCGATATTCGCGCTTGCGACCAGCCACGGCTTTGCAGGGGTAAAGTCTTCCTCCGGCTATGGCATTTCGGCGAGCGTCCTTGCAGGCGAGGATGACGCGAAGGAGCGCGATTACGACTGGCGCTCGGCGCGGCATTATGCCGACCTTGAAAGCCCTGCAGCCATTGGCAAGCGCGCAGGCGAACGGGCCGTGAAGCGGGTCAATCCTGGCACCGTGAAGAGCGGGCAAATGCCGGTGGTGTTCGACCCGCGCGTCGGCAGTTCGTTTGTCGGGCATCTGCTTGGTGCGATTTCGGGATCCGCGATTGCGCGCAAAACCAGTTTTTTGCTCGATGCCAATGGCGCTCAGCTATTCGATAGCAGCATTTCGATCATCGACGACCCGCACCGTAAACGCGGGTTGGGGTCTAAGGCTTTCGACGGCGAGGGCCTGCCTACCGCGCGCCGTTCGATTATCGATCACGGCGTGCTTACCGGTTGGCTGATGGAAAGTGCGTCAGCGCGGCAACTGGGGTTGGCGCCAACCGGCCATGCAAGCAGGGGCGTCAGCGGTGCGCCGGGGGTCAGCCCGTCGAACCTGCATCTGGAGGGCGGGAGTATGACGCCTGCCGAGCTGATAGCGGACATCAAGCACGGTATCTACATCCACGAACTGGCCGGGCAGGGCGTCAATCCGGTGACCGGTGACTATAGTCGGGGCGCAGCCGGGTTCATCATCATCGATGGTGAAATCGCCGGGCCGGTGAGCGAATTCACCATCGCCGGAAATCTGAAAGATATGTTCAAGGCGATGACCGCCGCCAACGACCTTGAATTCATCCGCAGCAACAATGTCCCGACGCTGCGGATCGATGGCATGATGATCGCGGGTGCCTGAGCGGCTGCTTGACCGCGACGCGGTAATTGCCGCCACGCAGGAGGCAGCGGCCCTGGCCTTTATCAGCTGGCGCGATGGCGCGGCACCTGACACCAAGGTTTGGGAAAAGAGCAAGGATAATCCGGTCAGCGATATCGACATGGAGGTCGATGCGCTGCTGACCGATCGGCTGCGCGGGATATTGCCTGAGGCAGCGTGGCTATCGGAAGAAACCGTGGATGATCCGGCAAGGCTCGATACGCGGTTGCTGTGGCTCGTCGATCCTATTGACGGCACCCGCGATTATGTGCGCGGACGCAGCGGCTGGTGCGTTTCCGTTGGACTAATAGCCGATGGCCAGCCGGTGTTTGCGGTGATGGCAGCGCCTGCCGAAGGCAAGCTGTGGGTTGCGGCAGCAGGCGAGGGCGTAACCTGCAATGGCGAGCGCCTGACAGGTAGCATGCGCCAAGACTTTAGTGGCTCACGCGTCCCGGCCGATGATTTGCCGAAGCTCGACCGCGACCTTGTAACGGTTGAAAAGCCCAACAGCATCGCGATGCGGATGACCATGGTCGCCTGCGACCGTGCCGACCTTGTAGCGGCGTTGCGTTGGGGCAATGAATGGGACATAGCGGCGGCGCATCTCGTGGCGCAGGAGTCGGGGGCGGTCGTGACCGACGCGCTGGGAAAGCCGATTGTCTATAACAAGCGCGAGCCTCTGGATTTCGGGCTGATATGCTGCGCGCCGGGGATACATATGGCGGCGGTGGAGCGGCTGTCGGGGCGGGCTACCTTCCTACTATCATCTTGCTGAAACAAGTTCAGCATGACGAGATCTAGGGTTTTGGCCTAGTCCACAACCCGTCCCGCGCCATATCGCGCGGACTGTTAGCCACCGCATCAACGAAGGCCTTTCTGACCCAGCGAAACTTTTCGGGGCGGCTGGTGTAAATCCGCTGGTCCCAGGCATGTTCTGCGGCGGCTCTGACCTGCCGCGCGATGTCGCCATAAATGCCCGCCGCCGACAGCACGGCCCAGCGCGCGCGGAAGGGCAATGCGGCCGCACCCACCCGCGCCGATGCCTCATATTGCTCGGCCTCATCCGCCAGCCAGCGCCCCATCAGCGCCAGCTTTTTTCGGTTGTGCGGGCGCATATGTTCGCCCGGCGCGATGTCGAGCATCGCCAGCCAGTCGTCAGGCAGATAGCATCGCTCGGCCGCGTCATCTTCGGCAATGTCGCGCGCGATATTCGCAAGCTGGAAGGCCAGCCCCAAATCGCAGGCGCGATCAAGCGTCGCGTCATCGTGCGGAGAGACGCCCATGACGACGGCCATCATCACTCCGACGGCTCCAGCAACATGGTAACAATATTGATACAGATCATTTTCGCGGCGCGGGTTCCAGTCGGCGGCATCGAGCGCGAAGCCTTCAATCACATCATCAGCCATCGCCTGAGTCAGTCCGCACTCGCGCGCGACGACGCCCAAGCAATCGAAGGCTGCTTCGCCGGTAGCTTTGCCGCGCAATGCCTTTGCCGTCAGCTTGCGGATAAACGCCAACCGTGCCATCGGATCGGCCACCGCCTCCATCGCCCCGCCATGATCCTGACCATCGGCCATATCGTCGCATTTGCGGCACCAAGCGTATAGCAGCCACACCCGCTCCCGCGTTGTCTTGTCAAACAGGCGGCTGGCAAAGCGGAAGGACTTGGAGCCGCGCGCGATACTTTCCCGCGCGAATGCGACGAGGGTAGGGCGGTCGGTCAAAGCCCCTCCCGCTTGCGGGAGGGGAGTCACAAATCATCCGCCTTCATCTGGAAAATGTTTTTGTGCGGGACATAAGCCGCCATTTTGTCGAGGAGGCGGTCAAGGGTATCGGCGACGATCATGATCCCGGAATGCTGCGGTCGAACGAAACCCACATCGATCATATTCTGGTTGAACGCGATCAGTTGGTCATAAAAACCCGCGACATTCAAAACGCCGACGGGCTTGCTGTGATAGCCAAGCTGCGACCAGCTGATCGCTTCCCACAATTCATCCATCGTCCCGACGCCGCCGGGGATGGTGATGAAGCCGTCCGAAAGGTCTGTGAACCACGCCTTGCGTTCGTGCATGCCCGAGACAACATGCAGTTCGGTGCAGCCCTTGTGCGCGACTTCGGCGCCAACGAGAGCTTCTGGAATAACGCCAATGACTTCGCCGCCAGCCTCTAACGCAGCGTCGGCAACCGCTCCCATCAGCCCTAAACGTCCACCGCCATACACAACGCCGATGCCGCGTGTCGCCAGCGACCTGCCGACGGCGCGCGCAGATTCGATATATACCGGATTTTCCGGCGTCGCTGACCCGCAATAGACCGCGAGACGCTTCAAGCCAGAGCCTCCAGAATCAACGCCGCCGTTGCCTTCGCACTTCCCACGACGCCGGGAATACCAGCACCCGGATGCGTGCCTGCGCCAACAAAATACAGGTTAGGTATCGCATCGTCGCGGTTGTGCGCGCGCATATAGGCCGACTGCCAGAGTACCGGTTCAAGGCTGAACGCGCTGCCCAGATGTGCCGACAGGTCGCGCCCGAAATCGGCAGGCGTGTAGTGGAACTGAGTCATGATTCGGCTGCGGATATCCGGAATTAACCGCCGCTCCAGTTCGTCGAGGATGCGTTCTTTCAGTGCCTCGCCTACATCGCCGTCCCAATCGAGCGGCGCCTTGCCCATATGGGCAACCGGGGCGAGCACGTAGAACGTCGAGCAACCTTCAGGCGCAAGGCTCGGGTCCGTGACCGTCGGGTGGTGGAGATAGAGCGAGAAATCCTTTGGCAATATCCCATTCTTGTAGATATCGTCCAGCAACCCTTTGTACCGCGGGCCAAACAGGATCATGTGGTGCGGGATACCGGGCCATGTGCCCTTGATGCCGAGGTGCAAAACGAACAATGACGGCGACCAGCTTTTGCGGTTCAATGACTTCGCCGCCCGCTCGCCGCGTTTATTGCTCGTCAGCAAATCCTTATAAGTGTGCATCAGATCGCCGTTCGAGGCCGCGACATCGCAGTCCATCCGCCAGCCCGATTTGGTTCGCACGCCGACGACCTTGTCACCGCGCGTTTCGATTTCTGCCACAGGATCGCCCAAGCGAACGGTGCCGCCCAGCCGCTCGAAATGCTTTACAAAAGCCGCGACCAGCCGGTTTGTCCCGCCCTTGGCAAACCAGACGCCGCCTTCTTTTTCGATGGTGTGGATCAGCGCGTAAATGGCGCTGGTGCTCATCGGATTGCCGCCGACGAGCAATGTATGGAACGACAATGCCTCGCGCAGTTTGTCGTCCTTCACATAAGACGAAACAATCGAATAAACCGAGCGCCATGCCTGATATTTCATCAGCGCCGGTGCGGCCTTAATCATCGAGGCAAAGTCCAGAAACGCGACTGAGCCAAGCTTCTGATAGCCTTCTTTGAACACGCCCTTCGAATATTCGAGGAACTTCCGGTAACCCTCGACATCGTCAGGGTTAAGCTTTTCGATTTCGGCTTTCAGGCCAACGCTGTCGTTCGAATAGTCGAAATTCGTGCCATCGGGCCAGTTCAAACGGTAAAACGGAAACACCGGCATCAACTCGATATCGTCGGCCATCTTGTGCCCCGACAACGCCCATAATTCTTCAAGGCACGGCGGATCCGTAATGACCGTCGGACCGCCATCGAAGGTGAAGCCGTCCTTTTCCCAGTAATAGCCGCGCCCGCCCGGCTTGTCCCGCGCTTCGATAATAGTCGTCATAACGCCCGCCGATTGCAGCCTTATGGCCAATGCCAGACCGCCAAAACCGGCACCGATAATCGCCGCTGTCTTCGTCATTTCTTCTTGCTCCGGATCGCGGTGATGGCTTTCCCAATGGGAATGGGCGGCTTGCCAGACAATATGCGCGCCTTGTCACCGCCGGTCGTCTTCCCCGCATAGAAGCGTTCGATCAATCCGGGCTTTAACCTGTAGAAACGCTCCAGAATCTTGTAGCGGTCGGTCACATCGGCACCCCGGAACAGCATGCGGTTAAGCATCCGGTAGAATTTGCCGTTCGCCCAATGCTCCTGCGCTCGGTTCCGCATCAGCATATTCAGCTTGTCGCCATCAAGATCGGCCTGTTCGGCAATGAAGATCGCGTTCCGCACCGCGTCGGGCAAAGAATAACTTGTCACTGCCTGAAAAAACGCCCCGCGTGCGCCCGCCTTGGCTGTCCGCCCGCTGCCGCTCGCCCAATAGCTTTCAAGGTCGCCGCCCATGACCACCGGCAATACGCCATTTTCCTCGCGCAATACGCGTTCGACCTTCCAACCTTTGGTGTCGGCATATTCGGCGATGCGTTGACGCAGGCGGCGCGGATCATGGTCAGGCTTGTCGCTATAATATGTGTCCTCGACGAAGACCTTGTCCATGCCGAACGGCAGGACATAGACAAAACGATAGCCGTCGAATTGCTCGACCGTTGCGTCCATGACGATTGGCTTGGTCAGGTTATGCGGTTCGGACAATTGCATCAACTGCCCGGTAAATTTCTGCCAGCCGCAGTCCAGATGATTGAGGTCGCCTGCGCCACGCACATCTATGACGCCGCCTGCGTTGATCCGTTGTGCGCCGTCCAGCACCACCAGACGCGGCGACACCGATTTGACCTCCCGACCCAGCATTAGCGCCGATGCAGGCAGGTTATTGTGCAAAACCCAGTCAAGCCGTTCTGACTCGATAGTGTAATAGATATTGTCTAGCTCGCGGCTATGCGCGGGGAAACGCACTTCATATCCGGACCAGCCATAGGTCACCAGCGGCGCCGTCAGCCAGCGATGCTCGGGCAATATGTCGGTGGCAAAATAGCTCCAGATATGATTGCCACCAAAAGTCTGGCCCTGTTCGATCAGGACGACCTTCAGTTCGGGCCGCATCTTGGCCAGCGCCAGTGCGATAAGCCCACCGGCCAGGCCACCGCCGACGATTGCCAGATCACATTTGATATTTTCGCGATTTCCGCTGTCCATGGCACGCCCCTAGCGCAGCCACTTTACAAGGGAAAGCCTTGTCCCACGGAAATACACAGGTTTCTGGGAGGTTGACATTTGAGTTGGGGGAGGGGAGCAAAGGAATATGGCGCATCAAGCAAAAGTCGTTGCAATTTACAGCTTGAAAGGCGGCGTCGGCAAAACCACGCTGACGGTTAATCTGTCCGCAGAGGCGGCGTTACGGCGCGGCAAGAAAACGCTGCTGTGGGATCTGGACCCGCAATCGGCCGCGAGTTTTATTCTGGGGCATGAACCGGACAAAAAGCCAAAGGCAAGGTCGGTTTTCGAGCGGGATATCGAACCCGACAAACTAATCACGCCAACTGCAATTCCGGGCCTCGATTTGCTGCCGGCCGATATCTCGTTGCGCGGCCTTGACGGGTTCTTCAATTCGCTGGGCAAGAAAAAGCGGTTGGCCAAGCTGGTCGAAACGATCAGCGGCAAATATGACCGGATATTTCTGGACTGTCCCCCAGGCCTAACCGAGACGTCCGAACAGATGATGCGGGCCGCCGATATTATCATCGTACCGGTCATTCCGTCGCCACTGTCGCAACGCGCGCTTCATGATGTGGTCGCCCACCTGAAAGAGCACCACAAGGGTCATGCGCCATTGTTGCCGGTATTCTCGATGGTTGACCGGCGGCGCAATCTGCACGTGGCCGCAATGTCGGCAAACCCCGACTGGCCGCGCATTCCGATGGCCAGCGCGGTCGAGCAGATGGCGGTTCACCGCGCGCCCGTCGGTGTCTTTGCCCATCGCTCACCCTCGGGCGACGCTTTCCAGATGCTGTCGGGGGCAATCGAACGAAAGCTTTCAAAGGCGCGCGACTGATGTTGCCATATTACCGCCAACCGGCGTAAAGGCAGCGAATGGAAATCTGGCTGTCTGTTCTGCTTTCGGCGATTGCCATGACCCTGATTGTGGGGGTGCGCTATCTGCTGGCCAGCGGCGCGTTCATGTTGGCAACGCAGCTGAAACAGCCAGGCCTATATGCTGGCCTCGAACCTCAAATAAGGCGCGAAATCGGATGGAGCCTCGCCAGCGCCGCCATTTACGGTATTCCGGCAGGCGTCGTCGCCTGGGGATGGAATACCCTTGGTTGGACAGTCATCTACCGCGACATTGCGGATTACCCGATCTGGTATTTGCCGGTATCGGTGTTTCTCTATCTGTTCGCTCACGATAGCTGGTTTTACTGGACTCACCGGCTCATGCACCGCCCCTGGTGGTTCAAGGCGGCGCATGCGGTGCATCATGCCAGCCGCCCGCCAACGGCTTGGGCCGCCATGTCGTTCCACCCGTGGGAGGCACTGACCGGCGCAATCGTCATTCCTTTATTGGTATTCACCATCCCTATTCATGTTGGGGCTTTGGCGCTTGTGTTAGCTATCATGACCATTATGGGCGTGACCAATCATATGGGGTGGGAAGCATTTCCACAGGCATTGGTTAACGGCAAATTAGGAAATTGGCTGATAACAGCAACGCATCACCAGAAACATCATGACGCGTATCGGGGAAATTATGGGTTATATTTCAGGTTTTGGGACAAGGTTTGCGGCACCGATCTTGGCCTTGGCAGCTTTGGGCGGAGCCATGCTGAGCGCCACACCGAGCACGTCGACGCTTGACGTCAGCGTCTACGGGCTACGCAGCCTGAAAGGCAATGTGCTAGTCTGTGCCACGGCCAATCCGAAATATTTCCCCGACTGCAGCAAGGATCCCAAAAGCTACCGGGCAAAGGTTGCGGCACGCGATGCGTCGAATGTAAGCTTTGCCGGTGTCAGTCATGGCACCTATGCCGTCGCGTTGCTGCACGATGAGAACGCGAACAGCAAGATGGACTTGGCGGTGTTTTTGCCGAAGGAAGGCTTTGGCTTTTCGCGTAATCCCGCCGTCGTCACTGGCCCGCCGAAATTCAAGGCTGCCGCATTTCCAGTGGACGCCGATGAAGTCAGCCAGCGGGTTAAAATGAAATATATGCTTTGATTGCCGTGGCCGCCATGTGGCGTGGAACTATTTAGCAGCCCCGTGGGTTTGCACGCTCGGTACCAACGGGAGCATTTCATGAACATTGTTAAAATCTTGGCCTCGGCAGGCGCGTTTGCAGCCCTTTGCGCTCAACAGCCGCTTTTCGCGCAAGACCAGGAATCGGAAACCGCTGCTGCAGCTGCGGATGCGCCCGATCGCGGTGTCTTCGACGGCGACTGGCTGACCGTCGGTATCGGCGCGGGCTATGCACCCAGCTATGAAGGCTCCGACGATTATGTTCTGTTCCCTGCGCCCATCGCACAAGGCAGTGTTGGCGGCCTTGATTTCGGTGCGCGCGGCCCGGGGCTTTATGTCGATCTTATTGCGGACAGCAACAGCAGCAGCAACGTCAAATTTCTCGCTGGGCCGCTGTTTCGCGTCCGGCTTGACCGTAACAGCAAGATCAAGGATCCGGTGGTCCGTTCGCTGGGCAAGGAAGATGTCGCCGTTGAAATCGGCGCAACCGCCGGTGTTTCATTCTCCAAACTTCTGCATGCATTTGATACGCTAACAATCTCCACTGACATTCAATGGGATGTCGCCAAGGCACATCGCGGTCGGCTGATTAGCCCAAGCATCAGTTACTCGACGCCATTATCGACAGCCATTTTCACTAGCCTCAGCCTGTCTGCCACGCATGTCGACGGGAATTATGCCGACACTTATTTCAGCATCGACGCGGCAGGCAGCACCGCCAGCGGCTTGCCTGTGTTCGATGCCGACGATGGTTGGAAAAGCTATGGTGCAAGCCTGCTTGGAGGCTACGACCTGTCGGGCGATGCACGCGATGGCGGCTGGGGCGTTTTCGGCCTGGTGAGCTATTCGAAGCTGACCGGTGATGCAAAACGGTCGCCGGTAACGTCGATCCGTGGCGACGCCGACCAGTGGTTTCTGGCGGGCGGGATCAGCTACACATTCTAAAGTCGGCTTTAACCAGTTGGCAACTGTGATTGCGGCATAGCTGGTGCGTCATAAAAAGGGCGCGCATATGATCCATTCTTTGCAAGAGCAGTTTCAACCGGAAACAACCGGCTACAGTCGTGAGAGCCGTGCAAGCTGGATTGGTTCCAAACTCGCCCAAACGACTGGGTTACCGGATGACCAGCTCGATGGGCTTCATCACCGGATCTGGATGCGTATACTGCAGGGCGATCTTGCCAGCAAACCACCGCGCGACGAAATCGACCAGCTCGCGGCGCAGATCGTCGCCATTGCGACACTTGCCGAAGCCGAATCAGCACTCGGCGGAGCCAAGGCAGCAATGGCTGCTGTCATGCAAGAAAGTGGGCAAAGCCTCGACCCATTATTTGCCCAGAATTTCGTCCGTTTGGCGAGTTCGCCGATTTTTTGGATGGCGCTCGATTCTGATGGCGCCAAACGACACGAGGGATAAGACTGCCAACCTGCGTGACAGTTCGGGTCGATAGATCGGCTTAAATCTGGCCGACGACAGCGGCGGCTTGCTGGTCAAATCCGCGGCCCGAAATTGCCCGCCCGCACATGGGCGGAGTTATCACCGGAAAGAACAAGATTGCGAACGCCATCAAATTGGCGAAGGCGGTGACGTCGGGTTCGATTTGCAAACAGCAATTTTGGTAAACGATTACTTAAGTATTATTGAGAACACTGGGTAACAATATAATATACAAATTGGTTAATTTATTAGTAAAATTGCAAATTACCGTCTTCTTATGAAATTTGAATCGGCTTTTGTTGTGTTAGTCTCGAAAAAAACGAGTCGCATCAAATTGGCATATTTTAACATAGGGAGAAGGTTCATGTCCGTTACGCTTGTCCGTTTTTTGCTCGCATCGACGTCGGTGGCTTCTTGCATGGCTGGAATGTCATCTTCTGCCATGGCGCAGTCAGGGCCTGATGGATCGACCATTTCACCGTCGATTGTCGTTCGTGACGATATCAGTCTTACTACGCCTCCGCCGACGGGATCGTTCGACAGCCTTGTCGACGTTACGGGGGTTGGTCAGATCGTGGTCCGTCCGGACCAGGCCAGTTTTGGAGTTGGCCTGTGTACGGGCACGTTGATCAATCCGCGCACCGTCATATTTGCGGCGCACTGCGTCAATGACCAAGCGGCCAACAGCTATGGCTTTGCCTCCGGAGGAACTGCAGTGTCCGTCGGTTTCAGCGCCGACAACTTGCCTGGTTTGCTGCGCTGGGTCGGGTTGAACGGCGGCATAGCGAACCAGACCGATATCGGCACACATATCTATAATGTCGAACAGGTCTGGTACGACGAACGCTCCATCTCCAACGGCTTTCTGGAAGCCGACGTCGCATTGGCCACGCTCGACACCCATGCCGATGGCGTGCCTACCTGGACGTTGCTGTTTTCGCCGCTGACCGAAGAAACCCACGGGATCGTCAATGGCTATGGCGGGCGTGGCCAGGGGGCCAATGGCGCCAATCTGGGCATCGACTTCCGCCGCCGCATTGCCGAGAACATGATCTCGTCACTGTCGTCGCTGGATGACCGCAACCTATGGCTGTTCGGTACGCCCGCTGGCTTGCCGCAATCATTATATCAGCTCGATTTCGACAGTCCGGAAGGTGCATCTGCATTCAACGATGACCCTGCTTTGGGCCCGGTCTCGTTCGATTTCGACCTGTATGACGGCGACGCATTGCCGAACGAAGGCACGACGGCAGGCGGCGATTCCGGCGGCCCGCTGATCGCGGATCGGGCATTCGACAGGCCAGTGGTTGTCGGCGTGCTGTCGGGCGGGTCGCGATTCTTCGGACCGCAGCCATTTTCCAGCTATGGCACCAACGCCTTTTACCAGCCGCTGTTCATGTTCTGGGACCAGATTGTCGCCAACAACAGCTATGCTTATGTTACCGCGCGCGCCGGCGACCGGAACTGGCTGAATCCCAATCACTGGGTCCAGACGATGGATCCGAATTATGCCATTGCCGTCGGCGGTAATCTGGTCAACGCGCTACCCGGATTTGAAGCACCGGGAATTTCGGGCGACACACCGAAATTTGGCAATGTCTGTTTTATCGACGACTGCTATGATATCTCGGCCGATGGCGTTCCGCTCGACGATGGCACACCCAACAGCATTCGCATTCCCGGTGGCCCCGGAAGCACCCATTTTGTGCCAAACAACGTTGTTGCCAACCCCGCCGATGACGTGCGCGCGCGCTATTATGAGGTCACGCTGAACGCGTTGGGCCGCACGCGCCTGGCCAGCAACATCACCATCGACCGCCTCAACCTGGCCGGGCTGGCGACGCTGGATATCAAGCGGTCCGGTGCGCTCAAGGTGTGGGGCGACTACACGCAGACCGGTGGCTGGCTAAACGTCGATGGCGCGCTGACCACTGGCGAGGCGTTTTTGGGTAACGGATTGCTGACCGGAAGTGGACGGTTCGATCCGACATATTTGACGTCGATCCGCGGTATCATCGCGCCGGGCAGCATCGATGGCACGGGGACGCTGACCATCGCTGGCGACGTAATCCTTTCATCGGCCTCGCTAACCTATTTCGATGTCAATCGTAGGGGCAGCGACACGCTTGCGGTTGTTGCAGATGGCAGCAACGCCGGTATCATCTCGTTGGGCGGCACGGCTGCGGTCATCAACGCGGTTGGCCGGGACGGCGCGCGGTTCGGCCAGACGTTCACGATCGTGACCGCACAAGGCGGCGTGCAGGACCAGTTCGACGATGTGGTCGGCCGCATCGGTGTATTATATCCCGAACTGGAATATCGCGCCAATTCCGTCGTGGCAAAAATGCGCGCCATTCGCTTTACCGATTTCTTTGGCGGCAACGCAGTGTTCAACCCGTTTTCACTGGCGTTTGCAGGGGCGTTTGACCGATTGCGCGCAACTTCGTTCACCGATTTGTCGGATGTCTACAGCATCATCGATATCCAGGAAGCGGGCGAGCTCGATCGCACGTTCCAGGGGCTTTCTGCCAGCATCGCCGGGCGCGCCACGATTCTCGATGAAAAACAGGCCGGCCGGTTCCGCAATCTGGTCACTGACCGTCTGTCAGTGTTGGGAACACAGCAGGCAGCAGGCGGCACGCTTCGCATAATGGGCAACCGCAATATCTTCGGCACCGGATCGGGGCTTACCGGCAGCGCGGCATCGCAGATCAGCTTTACCCAAAGCTACCAGACATCGACCTGGGGTGCGGTGACCTTGCCAGAAAATGTCAGTGGCTTCATGTCGGCCGGTTTTGTTCGGTCGTCGCTGGCGGGCGTTGCCAATGATGGACGGACCAACGAAGGCAGCTGGCATATTGCATCGGGTATGGAATTTGCGTTGAACGACCGCACGACCTTTGCCACTGCATTCGGCCATTCCAACGGTGAACAAAGCTTCAGCGGGGGTCGCGCCGATGTGCAAACCAACCAGGGCGCGGTCTATGGCAGCCACCGTCTCGGCAATGGCTTCTACATCGGCGGGCACGCAAGCTTTGCCCATTCGCGGATTGAGTCCAACAGCCTGGATCAGGGTCGCGGTACCCAAGACGGTCTGAAAACCTCAGCCTTGGGCCTGACCAGCGAAATCGAGGCGGGACGCAATTTCGACTTTGGCGGTATCCAGCTTACGCCGCGCGCAAGCTTTGGCTATTCGGCTTATGATGTCAGCGGTTTCCGCAGTAATGGCGGCGATTTGGCGCTGGCCGTCGATAATATCAGCCGCCGGGGTTTCGAGGCCAAAGCTGGTCTGAAAATCTCCGGATCCGCGCAATTGGGCAGGCGATCAGGGTGGTCGCTTCAGCCCGAGCTAAAGGCCGATTACGTCGCGCGGCTGTCGGGTAACGACACCTATTTGCAGCTGCGCTTCCTGGCTGCCAACGCGATTCGGCTGAACCTGCCCATCGCGTTGCAGGACGCGAGCTACGGCGAATTGAAGGGCGGCTTTAAGCTGACCAACGGCGTAGTGGAATTTGGCGCTGTCGTCGAAACGCGGCTAGGTGGGCAGTTTACCCGCGACGACCGGGCGGCACTGAATATGGCGGTACGGTTTTAATCTCAATTCGCTGAATATATGGGGCAGGGCGACCGTCACTCTGCCCCTTTTTTTTGCCATTTTTCTGTCCCGCAGCATCTGCCCGGCCAAATCCGGCACGCGCGCGCTGCGGCTATGTCGGTCGAAATGCCAAATAAGCTTTCATCAACAACATAGTATAATTATTTGGTTTATTTCTTATTACAATAAAAATACCAAAATATTTCCATTATTTAATATTTGTTCAAGTTGAAACGAAATCAAATTACGACAGAGTGCACCACGCGGCGTTGATGAATTTACAAGTTGTGATAAGATACTGCATATAATGTTTGCAAAATTATAAGCAGACTGTCCCTTGGTCGCATAATGCGCGTTTACGTGTCATGTCTTTTATTGCGGCCTGTTATTTCAACCTTTGATCGCTGGCTACGTTCGGTATGAACGTGGGACATGTTCGTCTGCGCGCCCCTTTGTTTTCAATGAGGAGGCTAACATGGCAGCAAAATCGGAATCGGAAATCGTCGTTCACTTCGCCGGGCTTGAGCGCACGGCGGAACCACCCGCAACGGCACTATATGTTATCGGCGGTGATGGTGCGCCGGGCAAGAAACTTGGCAGTGTCGTGGATGGTGTGCTGCGGCTGGAGAATACGCCGCCCAAGGGCACGCAGGTGGCCATCGGCCCCGATGTAAAAAACCCCGGCAGTATCAACCCGGAATCGTTGCTGCGCTATCGTTTCGACGACGTGATCGACATCTGGCGCGAACGCGGCGTATTTTTGCCTGAAGACCGCTGGACCGTGCTGTTCAGCGAGATTGTTTGCGTCAGCGGCCGCGTCAGGAAATGCCGGCCATGGTGGTATGATCTGATTGCGACCCCGGTCACAACGCTATCGCGACGATCGGCGGTGCAGTCGCTTTCGCCCGTTCAGGACTATGCCGGGCTGCTGTTTCCTAGGTGGTGTGTGCCGCTGTGCGACGGGATTGTCGAGGTGTGGGAACGAAAATGTTGTTGCCATCATCCCTGGCTCGATATCGACAGCCTGCTTGACCGGTTGCGCGACCTGCTGGACCGCGTTCCGATCGAGATCGACTGGCCGTTCCCGCCTGAACCCGAACCCTGGGGTCAGCGTTTCGATCCAGCCGGTCCCGTTGCCCTTAATCCGCAGCCATTGCCGCCAGTGGCGCGTCGCAATGCGCCGCGCAGCGGGTTGCAACAGCGTTTGCAATTGCAAGCGGCGGGCAGGAAATCGTTCGATCCAGGCCAGACCTATGTATCCGAGCGCATTTTTGAAGATTACAAGGCGCTAGTAGCCATGCCGCGTGCCGGGGCCCAGGCCTTTGTCGAGGCGCGGCCTTATCTTTATGCCTATTTTTGCCATTGCACGATGAAGAAGGTCGGCGAAGTCGCGATCCAGCCCGATGGCGAATTCGACTTCTGTTACTGGCGGCCACGCCAGCTCCATCATGGCTATCATCATCATTGCCACACCAGTTTTGCCTATCGTGTGAAGCAGTTGATCAACGGCGTCTGGACCGTGGTGTACAATGGTGTTGCTGGCCAGGATTACTACGGTCAGGGCGAACGCGCTGAAATCACCACCACCAGCCCGAAGGCGCGGCCCTGCGCCGCCGGGCCAAAGCCGCCGCATGAAGGCGATGGAACGCCGTTTGTACTGTTGCAAAATGTGGGTGCAGGCACCACCAAACATTTCAACTTCCCCGTTCAAACCGATGTCTCGCGGGTGGCGCCACTGGTGCCCATGCCGCCGGCAATGCCGGCAAATGCCGGGCTGTACGACTTTGGCGGCGAGCAAGACTGCCCATGGGCGACGACCTTAAGCTTCCGTCTCTGGTCGTCACCGCTGCTAAGAGACAAGGTTGTCTATTACCGGTTGAAAGTTGCCAGGGTCGACGATTCCGGACAACTGATTAGCGCGTTTCAGACGTTGAATGGCAGCGTTCCGTGGCAGCGTTATGATGGCACAAAAGCGACGACCGAGGATTTGGCTGCCGCTCCATCGGATGTCGGCAATCAAGAGGGGCTGTATAAATTCCCCTATGAAGGCGACGGCAAGAACTGGTTCTGGGTGGATTATCACCAGAACTGGAACACCGCGCTTTTCGATCCCGATCCAGGCGCTCCGGAAACCATCGAAAATGACAAATTCATGGTGGTGCTCGAAGTGTTCGGACCCAATGGCGTTCGGATCAAGCCAAATGGCGCGGCCGGACCTGGCAATCCCGAGGCGTTCCAGTTCCGCCGATGGATCGATGCAGATGATACCGCCAACGTTCCCTTTGCCGATTGCGCGCACATATTCTGGGTGAACAACAGGCCGGTTGTTGCGGATATCGTCAACCTCAAAAACGGCAATGTGCCCAATAGCGGCGAATGCCAGTTCATGTCGGGCCCGGCGGATTCGACTTTCTCGGTCGAATTCAGCGCCTATCATGCCGATGGCGTAACCACCGGCGGGGGGGCAAGCGATACCAACTCGTTCCTGCGTAGCTGGAGCATATCGTGGCAGCGCGGTCTCAACGGGCCTTCTGGCACGCTGGACAGCGGGACCACCGACCGGGGTGAACCGACACCGGTGGGATCGGCCGACCTGACCTTTGGCTATCTGCTGGGCGCGCATCTGGTGGGCGGCACTGTAATGGGGCCACACCGTAAGTGCACGTTCTCGACCACGTTGAGCGTGGTCGGCAAGCACCACAATGGCGGCTCGTTCCTGTATGGACCGAACTTCTACAAGACCGAAACCGCGGCGTTCGCGCTCGAAATCAGCTAAAAAAGACAAACGCCGCCCGCGCTTTACATCGCGGGCGGCGGCTTTGCTGGACAGCTCTGCCGACCTTCCCTATTGTCCCGCCATCCCCGGGGAGTCATGTGACTGAGAGGGATGGGTAACGCCATCCGACCCGCTGAACCTGATCCCGTTGACGCGGGCGGAGGGAGGGAGCGGTTTCACCTGATACCGCCCTCACTCCGAATTTTTTGGAGTGAGAAATATGGCAGACATCCCCACCAAAGTCGAAATCGGCGTCACCACCGGGCCGATCCGTGGCAGCAAGAAAATCCATGTTGCCACCCAAACCGGCAGCGGGATTAAAGTCGCCATGCGCGAGATTTATCTCGACCCCAGTTGCGAGGATGCCCCTGTGCGCGTTTATGACAGCAGCGGGCCGTATACCGATGACAATGTTTTGATCGACATCAACAAAGGCCT
>JANOPT010000239.1:0-4249 GCA_031421975.1 Sphingomonadales bacterium
TCGCACGGCGATGTCGCCCGGCATCCGCGAACAGGGCGATGCTTTTCCCTTGATCGCCGATCATACAGGCAAGATGATCGTCGGCCAGTTCGGCAGCTTCATCGGCGGCTTTCTCGATAACTGGGACGGCACGCTGGAAGAAGGGGACATGATCCTGCTGTCCGATCCCTATTCATGTGCGGGCGCGGTCAGCCATTCGAACGACTGGCTGGTGCTGCTGCCGGTGTTCAAGGACGGGCGCTTGATTGCGTATACCTCAATGTTCGGACACCAGTCCGACATCGGCGGCAAGGTTGTCGGCTCGATGCCGATCAACGCGCGTTCGATTTTCGAAGAAGGCGTCCGCATCCCGCCCGTGAAAATCTGGAAAAAGGGCGAATATAATGACGATCTGATGAAGCTCGTCATGCACCAGACGCGCAAGCCCGATTGGTGTCAGGCCGATTTGAACGCGCTGATCGCGTCATGCCGTGTCGCCGCGCGCCGCGTTATCGAAATGGCTGGCCGCTTTGGCGACGATGTCTATGTCTCGGCAACGCAGGAGCTGCTGGCGCGCAACCACCGCGCGATGAAGTCGCTGATTGCCATGGCCATCGGCGAAGAGCCGGTCAGCTTTGAAGATTATATTTGCGACGACGGCATGGGCGCAGGCCCCTACAAAATCAAATGCACGATGTGGCGCGAAGGCGAAAAGGTCGTGCTCGATTTTGCCGGAACCGACCCGCAGAGCCAGGCCTCGATCAACTTCTATCTGAACGAGAATATGTTCAAGATGTTCTTCGGCATCTACATGATCATGGTTTTCGATCCGCAGATACTGTTCAATGACGGCTTTTACGATCTGATCGACGTTCGCATTCCCGAAGGTTCGCTCCTCAAACCAAAATTCCCAGCAGCGCTGTCGGGTCGCACCCATGCGCTTGGCCGCATTTTCGATATTCTAGGTGGGCTTTTGGGCCAGAAGACCCCGGAATTCCTGAATGCGGCCGGATTTTCGTCAAGCCCGCATCTCTTCTATTCGGGCAATGACAAAAAGGGTGACTGGTTCCAGCTGTTCCAGATCGGCTTTGGCGGCATTCCGGGACGTCCGATGGGCGATGGACCGGATGGCCATTCGCTCTGGCCGGGCTTCACCAACGTGCCCAACGAGTTTCTCGAACGCTATTTCCCCCTAATCATCGAGCGTTATGAAACCGAGCCCGACAGCGGCGGCGCTGGCTTGCATCGCGGCGGCAACGGCATCCACATGACATATCGGTTTCTGAGCCCCGGCACGATCTCGATTCACGACGACCGCTGGTTCGTGCCGCCATGGGGCGTCAATGGCGGCGAACCGGGCAAGCGAGCGCGCAAAATACTGGAGAAAGCCGACGGCACATCGCAGATCATCGGCAACAAGGTCGAGGAGGTTCACGTCGATGAAGGCGACCAGTTGCACTTTATCACCTGGGGCGGCGGCGGCTGGGGCGATCCGCTTGCACGTGAACCGGCGCTGGTCGGCAAGGAGATTGTGCAAGGCCTTGTCACCGTTGAAGGCGCCAAAGCTTATGGCGTGGTTGCAAGCTATGACGGCATCGTTGATCTGGCCGCAAGCGAAGCGCTGCGCGTGCAAATGCGAAATGACAGGGGCGATCTGCCACTGTTCAATTATGGCCCCGGTATCGACAGGCTACGCGCCGACTGCGAGGCTGAAACTGGCTTAAAGGCACCCATCCAGCCCGTATGGACAACGCTGGAGGCCGCCGAGTGAGCGCATTAAAGGGCCTGCGTGTCGTCGAAATGGGCCAGTTATTGGCAGGCCCGTTTTGCGGGCAGCTGCTGGGCGATATGGGCGCCGAAGTCATCAAGGTCGAACCGCCGGGCGCGGGTGACCCGATGCGCGTTTGGGGTCAGGGCGACGAAAAGGTGCAATGGGAGGTAGTCGCGCGGAACAAGAAATCGGTCTCCGCCAATTTGCGTATTGCCGAGGGCCAAAAGCTGGTCCGCAAGCTGATTGCGACTGCCGATATTCTCATCGAAAATTTCAAGCCCGGGACAATGGAAAAATGGGGCCTGGCGCCTGATAAGTTGCTGGCCGACCAACCCGGCCTGATCATCGCCCGGATGTCAGGCTATGGCCAGACCGGGCCATATAGCGACCGGGCTGGCTTTGGTGGCATTGGCGAGGCGATGGGCGGCTGGCGCTATATTGTCGGCGAACCCGACCGCCCGCCCAGCCGCATGGGGATTTCCATTGGCGATACGCTGACCGCGACTTATGGCTGCATGGGGGTGCTCGCGGCTCTGCATCATCGCAGCCGGACGGGTCAGGGGCAGGTGGTCGACGCCGCATTGTACGAAAGTGTGCTGCAAGTGATGGAAGGGCTGGTGCCCGAATTTGACCATGGAGGGTTCGTTCGCGAACGTTCTGGCTCGATCCTCCCCGGCATCGCGCCGTCCAACGTCTATATCTGCAAGGACGGCGAATATATGATCGGCGCGAATAAGGATTCGCTCTGGCAAAGGCTCGCCGAAGCAATGGGCAAGCCCGAACTGGGCAGCGACGAGCGGTACGCGACGCATCTGGCGCGCGGCCGTAACCAGCTTGAACTCGACGCGATCATCAACGCCTGGACCGGGACGCTGACGGTCGACGAAGTCGACGCGCTGATGATTGAAAATTCGATCCCCGCGGGCCGCGTCTTCCGTGCGCCTGAAATGCTTTCCGACCCGCATTTCAGGGCGCGTGAGGCGATTATCGAGGTTGAAACCGAACGCTTCGGCAAGCTGAAAATGCAGGGCGCCTTTCCCAAGCTTTCAGCCACCCCAAGCGGCGTTCGTTCGCCCGCACCGTCGATTGTCGGACAGCATAATGACGAGGTTTATGGCGGATTGCTTGGAATGGGCGCTGCCGACCTGGCTGTGCTAAAGGCAGCAGGCGCAATCTGATGTCATCGGGGCCAGACGATCTGTCGGCAAATTATGCAGGCGCTTTTGACGGGCATCTGACTTTTGGCCATCGTCCCGCCTTGCTGATCGTCGATTTCGTCATGGCATATCTGGATCCGGCGTCGCCATTATATGCAAATGTCGAGGACGCGTTGGCGAGCAACGAACGACTTTTGGCTATGGCGCGAGCCACAGGCATCCCTGTTATTTTTACAACAGTCGTTTATGATGCAGATGGCGCGAATGGCGGCTTGTTCTACAAAAAGATACCGTCTCTCAAAGTATTTATGAAAGGCTCTCCGCTGGGGGCGTTTCCCCCGTCACTTCAACCGCGGGATTGCGAACACATTATTTCCAAACAATTTGCGTCCGCGTTTTTCGGAACGTCGCTTGCGGAAATCCTTACAAACGAAGGCATTGATACGTTGCTTATCACGGGCCTTTCGACGTCAGGCTGTGTGCGCGCAACGGCTCTGGACGCTCTGCAGTCCGGCTTTGCACCTTTTGTCGTGCGCGACGCTTGTGGAGACCGGCATTCGGCACCACACGAAGCTAGTTTATTCGATCTGCAGGCTAAATATGCAGAGGTTGTTTCGGAACTTCAGGCATGTGAGTTTTTACGTATCAATATGTTGCCGTAACAACAGGCTGAAACCGCTACAACGGCTTCTAGGGGCCTGAAACTCGAGTAATCCGGCTATATTTCAGATAATCCAAGTCGTTTTTCAACGGAAATTCAGTTGGAGGTGCGACCAGTCAGCTGACACTCGTCTCTGCCTGATATTCCCTGTTATGCAGGGAATTTACAGGGAAAACCACTAAAATCAGCGTCAGCCCACGGCCAAGATGCACCGATTCCCGCGGCTTTCATCGGCAAAATAACGCAAACTCCCTAGGTTCATAACAGGGAATTTGCGCGCGCATAACAGGGAATTCATTTTCCAATAACAGGGAATTGCTCCCGGATATCATCGCAAAAATCCCATCTAAATCCCACTCCCGCAACTCAGCGGGCTGCATGGTTTGTCCACAGAGCTGCCCCCAGTTTTATTTTCCTACTACTCTTGGCGAGCGACCGCTTGCTATGTAAGATTCTTCTTATGTTCCTCGAGCGAGGAACTTGGCCGGACCGCCGTGAGCAGAATCTCGGACATATGCGCTCATGCTCACGAACAGGAGAAGTCCAATGATTATCAATCATCAAATACCAACCACAAATATTCACGGAGACTATTATGTCCGAATTGAACTTGAAGGCGCATCCAACCCAAGATCGCGCGATAATTGAACGAGCAGTAGACACACTAAAACCTTATGCGCG
>JANOPT010000240.1:0-4671 GCA_031421975.1 Sphingomonadales bacterium
CGGTGACGGTCGTGTTGCGATATATGGTCGCCCCGCGTTGCCGCGCGCCTTTGGCCAGCGCCTGAGTAAGATCGGCAGGCTGGATATAGCCATCATCGGGATGCTGGATCGCGCCAATAACGCCGTCCATATCGGCCAACGGCCAGATATCTTCGACCTGATCCGGCGTCAGGAAGTTGACATCGACACCGATTGTTTTCGCGACACCGGCATAATAATGATATTCATCCATCCGGTCCTTGGTCGTTGCCAGCCGGATGTTTGACACTTGCGAAAAGCCCGCGTGTAATCCGGTTTCCGCCTCAAGCGTCGGGTATAAACCAACCGAATATTGGTGCAATTTGCCGACCGAATAGCTGAGATTGAACAGTGGCAAGAGCCCCGCCGCATGCCATGTCGATCCTGACGTCAGCTCTTTTCGTTCAAGCAGGACGACGTCATCCCATCCCATTTTGGCCAGATGATATAATGTGCTGACGCCGACAACGCCGCCCCCGATTACCACTGCCCTTGCCGTGCTTTTCATGCCATTCATCCAGCTGCGCCGTATGTCTGCCTCCGCGCGGGTATCGCTATGTCAGATAGATTTGCCGTGCGGCAATCCGCTTGCACCGTGAAAGCGGGTTTATTGGATTTTCTAATATGATATATTAGCATTCGTTACGTCGTGGGGAATGCCATTGGCGAGGGACATCGCCTTGATTGTTACATATGGACAACTGTCGCCGATAATCGCGATGCAACGCACCAGTCATTTACAAAATTGCACCACAGGCGTTAGAACGCGTTCCGGGATCAGGGGAAGCCACCATGAATACAGACGCAGCCATCAGTAACACCGATAGCGCACCGCAAGAGCTGAGCCGCTCGCTCAAATCGCGCCATGTGTCGATGATTACTTTTGGCGGCATTATCGGTGCCGGGCTGTTCGTGGGTTCATCTACAGCGATCAGCACCATCGGCCCGGCCGCGGTCGTCAGCTATGCCCTTGCAGGGTTCCTGGTGCTTCTTGTCATGCGGATGATTTCGGAAATGGCGATGGCCATGCCAGGTGTTCAGACATTTCCGGACTTCGCGCGCACCGGCGTTGGCAACTGGGCGGGCTTTCTCGTCGGATGGCTCTATTGGTATTTCTGGGTGGTCGTCATCGCCATCGAAGCGATTGCCGGCGCAAAGATTATCAACAGCTGGTTTCCCATGCTGGAAATATGGCAAATCGGCGTCGTGCTCATGGCGATTTTGACCGCAGTCAACCTGATGTCGGCCAAATCCTATGGCGAATTCGAATTCTGGTTTGCGTCGACCAAGGTGGTCGCGATCATCGTCTTCATCCTCGCCGCTGCCGCTTATGCGACGGGTTTGACCTCGCCCGATGGACCGACATTTTCCAACCTGACACAGCATGACGGATTTGCTCCCATGGGGATCGCGGTCATTTTCGTTGGTGTTTCGACTACGATTTTTTCGTTATGCGGCGCCGAAATCGCTACACTGGCGGCCGCCGAATCCGAGGAAGGGGCAAGCACGATTGCCCGGATGACCCTATCGGTCTCGATGCGGATCCTGATATTCTTCGTGCTGTCCATCCTGATGATTGTGTCGATCGTTCCGTGGAACGAAATCGAGGTCGGCGCTTCGCCATTCGCTCAGGCGCTGCGCGTCATGGGTTATCCCGCTGCCGATCTGATCATGAACAGCATCGTGCTGGTGGCCGTTTTATCGTGTCTGAATTCGGGCATTTACATCACTTCGCGCGCGATGTTCGGGCTTGCCAGAAATGGCGACGCCCCGCAGTCCTGCGTACGGTTAAGCAAAAACCGGGTTCCTGCTCGCGCTATCCTGATTGCCAGCCTGTTCAGCTATCTCGCGCTGGCCGCCTCGGTACTGTCACCCGACCGGGTGTTCAACTTTCTGGTCAACGCATCGGGTGCGATCATGCTGTTCATCTACCTGCTGATTGCGTGGGCCCAATTGCGATTGCGCGCACAATATGAATCCGAGGAACCCGAACGGCTGAAGATCAAAATGTGGTTCCACCCCTATGGCACATGGGCCGCCATCGCGGCTATGATCGGCGTGCTGGCGCTGATGGGTGTGTCAGCCACCCATTCCATAGAGTTATGGACAAGCGTGCTGGTCGCAACGTTATTCTTGATTGGCTATTGGCTGAAAAGCCGGTGGCAGAAAACCCGGACAGACTGATTCGGGTTGCTGGAGCAAAATGATGAATTTGGAAAACGACCCCCTCGCCGCCTTCTGGATGCCGTTTACGGCCAACCGGGCATTCAAAGCAAATCCGAGGATGCTGAAAACCGCCAAAGACATGCATTATACCAGCGACGACGGTCGGCAGGTTCTTGACGGCACGGCAGGGCTATGGGCGGTCAATGCTGGCCATTGCCGCGCGCCGATTGTCGAGGCCATCCAGAAAACGGCGGCAGAGCTGGATTATGCGCCACCGTTCCAGCTAGGGCACCCGCTCGCTTTCGAACTGGCGTCGCGCCTTGCGGCGATCATGCCAGAAGGGCTGAGCAGGATTTTCTTTACCAATTCCGGCTCGGAATCGGTGGACACGGCGCTCAAAATCGCTTTGGCGTATCAGCGCGCCATCGGTCAGGGCACCCGCACGCGGCTGATTGGCCGAGAGCGTGGCTATAACGGTGTCGGATTTGGCGGTATTTCGGTAGGCGGGATCGTCAACAACCGCCGCCAGTTCGGTACCTTGCTGAGCGGGGTCGACCATCTGCCACACACGCATAATATGGAGCACAACGCCTTTACCAAAGGGCGTCCGTCATGGGGCGGTCATCTTGCCGACAATCTGGAATCCATCATCGCTTTGCACGGCGCAGAAACGATTGCGGCGGTCATTGTCGAGCCCATGGCTGGATCGACCGGCGTGCTGGTGCCGCCCATCGGCTATCTGGAAAAACTCCGCGCGATAACCGCCAAGCATGGCATTGTCCTGATTTTCGACGAAGTCATCACTGCGTTCGGCCGTGTTGGCGGGGCGACCGCGTCGGGGACCCTGGGCGTGACGCCGGACATCATTACAATGGCAAAGGGCCTTACCAACGCCGCTGTGCCGATGGGGGCCGTTGCGGTCAGCCGCCATATCTACGATGGCGTCGTGGAAGGCGGGCCTGACGGGATCGAACTATTCCACGGCTACACCTATTCGGGCCACCCGCTCGCTGCCGCTGCGGGATTGGCAACGCTTGAGCTTTACCAGTCCGAAGGCATCTGGGAACACGCCGCCAGCCTTCACGGATATTGGGAGGACGCAGTGCATAGCCTGAAGGGCAAGCGCCACGTCATCGACATCCGCAATATGGGCATCGTTGCCGCTATCGAACTGGAGCCGCATTCCGGCGGCATCGGCAAACGCGGCATGCAATTGTTCCACAAATGCTTCGACGACGGTCTTTTGGTGCGCGCGACCGGCGACATCATTGCCTTGTCACCGCCGCTGATACTGCAAAAAGCGCATATCGACGAAATGGTCGGGCGGATTGGCGAATTGGTAGAAACTGTCGACTGACTGTGCGTTACACCAAAAGTCCGGACAGTATCTGGGCAATTCCAGGCAGTCCTTTTGCCGAGCGCAGCCGGCTCAAGGTTTTCGCCACGTCCAGCGTATAATGTTCGACTGAATCGAGCGCGGGCGTGCGTTCGGCACCAAGCGCCCGCACCAGCGATTTGGCGGAGCTGTTTTCCGCCATCACCTGCATTTCGAGGCAATCAATGCCTTCGTCGAGGCAGTCGCACAGCACGGCGGCGATCACCATCCGGGCAAGTCCGAGTCCCTGATAATCGTCGAGCACCGCGATGGCCAGTTCACCGGTTGTCGCGTGCATATCCGACCTGATTGCATGTGCTGCCGCGATCGGCGGATTGTCGTCGCCATTCAAAAGGATCGCGCCCCACCCGATATGATCGTGGCCGTCCACTGCGCTCAATCGTTTCACAATGCTGTCGGGAGGCTCCCGAAAAGCAGAGAAGAAACGCAAATATCGCGACCGGTCCGACATGTCGGCGATCCCTTCGCGGATGCGTTGTTGATCGCTGGGCCGGATCGTGCGGAGACAGACCGGGCGTCCATCGGACAATTGCGTTTCGATTTCGCACAGCGGCTTTGGCCTGGGGGAATGGTCCGGCGGCATATCGAGAAACCTAGCCGAGAATCGGCGTAGCGCGAAACGGATAGTTTACGGCCTAACGCGGCGCGCTGGTGTCGCACCCCTGATCATATTTCAATTCGAGATAACGCCCGCGTACCGCCAGCTTATCGAGTTCGCCGCGTGAAATCTGACCCGTCATCGTTTCAATCTCCCGGTCGATCAGCTTCAATCCGTCCAACAGCTGCTGTTCGGGGGTTTTGCCGCCATGTTCTTGACGCTTGAGGCTTTCCGGAATGCGTTTGTAGCCGTTAATAAGCTCGGGCAGATGCTCGCCGACCAGCTTGCGGACTTCGCGCGAGGCTGGATCGCTTTCGTCGAGCGCCTGCAATTGCGGCGCAAGCTGGTCGAGCCGCACGCCAATGTCCTGCATGATCGCGACCGCTGGTGCGGGCAAAGCAGGCCGCTGCGCCTCAAGCCAAATTTCGGTCTTGCCCGCCAGCGTACCAAGGTCAGTTTGCCTAAGGCTTTCGGTCGTCGGCATAGGCATTTC
>JANOPT010000241.1:0-3194 GCA_031421975.1 Sphingomonadales bacterium
GCCACCTTGTCCAGATCAGCCGCCGTCCGCGCGCCGATGGCGACATCCGCACCCGCCTCGGCCAATGCGAGCGCAATCGCACGCCCAATGCCCTTGCCCGCGCCGGTCACCACCGCGACCTGGCCATCCAGACGAAATTTATCCAATAGGCTCAATATGATATTCCTTCTGCCGGGGCATCAAGCGAAATGGGCTTCGACCACTGATTTGGCGCTGTCGACCCGAATGGCTGCGCCGCTGATATATTTGGATTCGTCCGACGCCAGAAACAGAACGGTGTTCGCAATGTCATCGGGTTCACCAAGCCGAACGCCGGAACTTGCCGGATCATCGGCGTCAGCAGGCGTTGCTCCCGCCTGCCGCATGACCTCCTCGACCATCGGCGTCAATATCCCCGCCGGATGGACGCTGTTGCACCGGATGTTATATTTATTCTGGGCGCTATAAACCGCAACGCTTCGCGTCAGGCTCTCGATCGCACCCTTGGCAGCGGCATATGCGGCAACGCTGGGTTCGCCAACAATCGAGGCAATCGACGCCATGTTGACAATAGAACCACCGCCGGTTTCCTTCATAACCCGCACCGCATGCTTACAGCCGAAAAACGTGCCATCGGCGCTGACCGCCATGATGAAGCGATATTCTTCTTCGGTCTGCGTCTCGATATTGCCGAGCGTGACGACGCCCGCATTGTTGACGAGAATGTCCAGTCGCCCATGCCGCGTGACGACATCGTCGATCAGCGCCTTCCATTCCGCATCGTGCCGGACATCGTGATAATGAAACTCCGCCTTGCCGCCAATGTCTACAGCCAATGCCTTACCGCCCGCGCGATCAACATCGGTCATAATGACGGTTGCACCTTCGCGCGCGAACATCCGCGCATCGGCTTCTCCCAGACCTTTCGCAGCGCCGGTGATGATAGCAATTTTCCCGGCCAGCCTGCCCATGTTCCTGCTCCTGTTATTTTTGTCATGTTCCCATGAAATGCCACGTCATGCTAGCATCACGAGCCTAGCAAAAATAAGGAGAGAGCATCGTGGATATCGCCGAACAACTATGGGCCCGCGAACAAATCCGCGACCGCCTGCATCTGTATTGCAAGGGTATCGACCGCCGCGACTACGCGCTTGTGCGGTCCTGCTTTGCCGATGACCATTACCATGATCATAATGGTTTCAACGGCACACCCGACGAATTTGTCGCTGCCGCGTCAGGCCTTCTCGCCAAGTTACCGGCCACCCATCACAGCATTTCCAATGTCCACATCACGCTGTCAGATGACGGCCTCAGCGCCAAAACCGAAGCCAGCTTTATTGCCTACCACCTGATTGAGGCCGGGCATCCTGAGGGGATGCCGGTGCCAACCGGCGGCAAGGCGACCGATTGGATCGTGGCGGGACGCTATCTGGACGAAATGGAATATCGCGACGGCAAATGGCTAATCGTGAAGCGCCTCGGTGTGCATGACTGGGAGCGGTACGATGAGGCTGCTGGCTAGCTTCGGCTCAAAGGCAAGGACAGTCATTACGTCGCCCGCGCCCGGGCACCTGCGCCATCAGGCAAATTCCCGCTGGAATTCGATCATATCAAAATAGTCGCGCCATTTTGCGATCTTGCCCGCGTTATCGACCTCGAAGATTCCCATCAGCCGGATGTTGCGCCATTTGCCGCCGATCAGGAATTTGTCGGTCCGCTCAGTCATCACGACATTGCCATTGGCGGATATATGGTGCGTCTCGAACTCGATGCCTTCAATCGGCGGGAACTGCGCCATCAGGGCCTTGCATCCCTCGACCCCGACAGCAGGCTCCATCGGGATATTATGCCAAACAATGTCGTCGGCCATCATAGCGAAAGCGGCATCGAGATCGTTGCGGTTCCAGGCCGCGATAAAGGCTTCAACGGTCTTCTGGGCGGTCATTATTCATCCTATCGTGGTTTAGCCGCCAGACGGCCGATGCGCGTCATCGGACCAGTCTTGCCGCTTCGCCCAATCGCGCAAGCTTTCAAACTCCATTTCGGGCAGGCGTTCCTGCATGTAATCGGTATTAACTTTGAACGGCTGGTTGGGCGAGTCGTTGTTGAAATGATAAAAGGCGGCGATGCCTGCCGAATAAGGCGCGCGCTCTTCCTCGGGCATAGAGTCGCCGAGTGCCGCGACCAGATAATCGCCGAATTCCTCGGGCGTGCACGGGTCATATTTGATCGGGCGGCCCAGCACATCGGAGAGGATCTCGGCGACTTGTGGCGAACGCAGCCGCTGCGGCCCGCCAATGTTCATCCATGCACCTTCGAGGTCGGGGCGCTCCAACGCCAACACCATGATCTTGCCGACATCATCCAGACTGATCCAGTTCGATTCAAGATGCGGCTGGTGGGGGTAGACGTAGCGGCTCTCGTGCATGATGAAAGGCCGCGCCCAGTTGGTCAGCAGATTGTCCATAAACAGCACTGACCCGAACACTGTGGCAGGCACGCCTGACCGCCAAAGCGCGTTAATTGCGGTCGTATTGTTGGCATAGGTAAACGCCTCGCCTGGCTTGTCGGGAATCCAAGCCGAGGTGTTCCAGACGAAGCGCTTTACTCCCACCAGCTGGCTGGCCTGCCCCAGCATTCCGGCCAGTTCGGCACGCGATGCCCGCATTTGCAAAGGATGTGTAAAGAAGACCGCGTCCGACCCCTCAATCGCCGGAACGAAAGTCGCCGGATCGGACAAATCAATCTGCCGCGTTTCGATATCGGCATTGGTCGGCCCAAGATCCGGGTTTGCGCTACGCGACAAGGCGCGCACCTTATGCCCTGCGGCAACCAGTTGCCGCATTTGTGCGAGTCCCTGCCGGCCGGTTGCGCCGATGACTGAAACCAGTGCCATTGCCTCTCTCCTTATTTCCAGAAAGACAGGCTAGGCGTCGTTGCGGCACCATTCAGCTAATGATTATGGTAGGAAGCACACTAGGGTGCGCTATCTATAGAAGCGAAACTGGTCGGGACCTGGACATAGAGGGTAAAATGGAAGCTTCAGACATAATCTCGATAGGCGACCTTATCCGCTTCCAAGCACAGGAACGTGGCGATCAGACCGTGTTCGTGTTCGAAGGCAGCGACACGACATATGCCGAACTGCATGAACGGAGCAGCCAGACCGCGAACGGCCTGCTGGCTCTGGGCGTGCAAGCAGGCGACCGCATTGC
>JANOPT010000242.1:0-2426 GCA_031421975.1 Sphingomonadales bacterium
TGATGATCGGCGGCGCGACCACCTCCAAAACCCACACCGCGCTGCGGATCGAGCCGGTCTATTCGGGCCCCGTGATCCATGTTCTCGACGCCTCGCGCGCAGTGGGCGTTGCGGGCACGCTGGTCAGCGACACGATGGCCGACAAGTTCGTCGCCGACACCCGCGCCGAATATGAGCATATCCGCGTTGCACGTGCTGGCAAAACGGCCAAGCCGCTGGCCACGCTTGAAGAGGCACGCGCAAACGCGTTCGAGATGGACGAGGCGTTGAAACCCGCCGCGCCGCTACAGCCCGGCGTTCATGCCTATGACGATTGGGACTTGGCCGACTTACGCAACTATATCGACTGGACGCCGTTTTTCCGCGCATGGGAACTGCATGGCAATTATCCGGATATCCTGACTGACGCCGTGGTAGGCGAAAGCGCGACCAACCTGTTTGCCGACGCGCAGGCCATGCTCGACAAGATCGTCGACGAGAAATGGCTGCGGGCCAAGGGCGTGGCGGGGCTGTGGCCTTGCACCCGCAAAGGCGATGATGTGGTCATCCACCTCGATGACGAAAGCCATGTGCGGCTGCCGTTTCTGCGCCAGCAGGTCGCGAAGCGCGAAGGCCGTGCGAACATGTGCCTGGCCGATTTTGTCAGCCGCGATGGCGATTGGATCGGCGGCTTTGCGGTCACCACCGGGCACGGCATCGGCACGCATCTGGCGCAGTTCAAGGCCAATATCGACGATTATTCGGACATTATGCTGAAGGCGCTGGCCGACCGATTGGCCGAAGCCTTTGCCGAACGCATGCACGAACATGTCCGCAAGGAATTATGGGGCTATGCACCCGACGAACAGTTCACGATGGAAGCGCTGAACCGCGAGGAGTATCGCGGCATCCGCCCCGCGCCGGGCTATCCCGCCTGCCCCGACCACAGCCTAAAGCCGATATTGTTCGACCTGCTCGATGCGACGCACAAGACGGGCATCACCTTGACCGAGAGTTTTGCGATGCTGCCGACCGCAGCGGTCAGCGGCTTTTATTTCGGCCATCCGCAGGCGGAATATTTCGGTGTTGCGCGGATCGGCGAGGATCAGGTGAGCGAATATGCCACGCGCCGCGGCGTCGATATGGAAACGGCGACGCGCTGGTTGCGGCCCAATCTCAACCAATGATATCCGTTGCTAGCTTCCGCATTTGCCCTCGCTGATCACAAGATAGCCAGCAGCCTGCGCTTCGCAGGCGTTGCCAAAGGTTTGACGGCGGAGCTTCTTGGCCGCACATACTGGCATATATTCCTTGGTGCAGATTTTTGGGCGGTCTGGCCCGGGCATATCTTCCATATTGGTGCAGGCACCGGCAAATAACGACAGTCCGATGACTGTTCCCACAAGTGTAATCCGGTTCATGCGCTTCTCCCTGCCATGCTGATCTTTCTTAGTGATATGGTAGCTGCGGGTTGCATGGGCGCAACGGATAAGCGTGCGAATTGTCGTCCATTGGACATTCACAATTTTTCATATTCCGTTCCGAAACGAAACGGGCTTTGTATTAACTACCTTAAATGGCGACGATGCACAGATTGATGGCTATGTATTTTCGATCACCGCATCGATAGAGGATCGGTCAATGCCAGTAATGAACAAATATCTGTTTCTAGCCGCGGCAGCCATTGCGGCTTCATCGAGCACCAACGCACAACCAGCACCGTTCCAGAACGCCGAAACCGGCCGCAACTATGGCAGCTTGCAACAGGCGGTCGATGCCGTTGGCGAAGGTGAAGGGACGATCATCATCGCGCCCGGTGCTTACCGCGAGTGCGCCGTCCAGAAGTCAGGCGTCATCGCCTTTCGCGCGTCGGTACCTGGCCAGACGATATTCGATGGCACCATGTGCGAGGGCAAAGCGGCTCTTGTCCTACGCGGCGAGGGGGCCAGCATTGACGGCATTATCTTTCAGAATATGCGCGTGCCCGATGCAAATGGCGCTGGCATCCGGTTGGAAAAAGGCGACCTGACCGTTACCCGCTCGATTTTCCGCAACAGCGAGCAGGGGATATTGACGGCTGAGGATCGCGTTGGCGCGATCAGCATCGACCGTTCGACGTTCTCCGGCCTTGGTCGCTGCGACCGAGGCCTAAGCTGCGCGCATAGCATTTACATCGGCGAATATGGCTCGCTGACGGTTACCAACAGCCGTTTCGAGCGTGGCAATGGCGGGCATTATGTCAAAAGCCGCGCTGCGCGTGTCGACATCCGCGACAACGCCTTTGACGACACACGCGGCAAGGAAACCAATTATATGATCGACCTGCCCGGCGGTGCCACGGGCAGCATCGCGCGCAATGTCTTTGTGCAAGGTGCGTCGAAAGAAAATTACAGCGCCTTCATCACCGTCGCGCCAGAAGGCAAAACGCGCAGCAGCAGTGGCCTGTC
>JANOPT010000243.1:0-3407 GCA_031421975.1 Sphingomonadales bacterium
GTTCGAATGACAGTTGTAACATGCGGCGCGTCATGGCAGTCTGTTACACCATATAAGAACGCAGCGTTTCAGATTTGCCAGCGGGGGTTGTGAAATCGAAATCAGGTCAGCCCGGGTCGATTCGCTTTCAAGCGATGCGCCGATTTCGGTGTTCCTGAGCTATTCCCGCGAAGACCGCGCGCGCGCCTTGCCGATAATCGACGCGCTGGGTCAGACCGATAATATCAGCCTGTGGTGGGACGGATTACTCGAAGGTGGAACATCCTTTGCCAAAACGACCGAAACCGCGCTGGAGACATCCGATGTCGTCGTGGTTTTGTGGTCCAAACGGTCTGTACAGTCGCACTGGGTCCGCGATGAGGCGACACGGGGGCGTGACCGCGGCTGCATGGTGCCGGTGTCGATCGACGGCACCGAGCCGCCTTTGGGCTTTCGCCAGATCCAGTATATCGACCTGTCCAAATGGACCGGAAAACGGGACACCGCGCCCTTCGGTGAACTGGTAAAGGCGATACGCGCTGTGGCCGTTGCGCCCGGCGCGCAGCTTGGCTTTTCCACATCCGCCATCGTCGCTGCACAGCCCAACCGGCGCGGACTGATACTGGCGGGCGGGATCGCGATTGCCGCGCTGGGAAGCGGAATACTGGCGTGGAAATCCGGATTATTGTCCGATGACGAGGCAGCGAACAGCATCGCCGTGCTGCCCTTTACCAATTTAAGCCGTGACCCCGAACAGCTATATTTTTCCGATGGTCTGGCATCAGAAGTCCGCACCGTATTGGCGCGCAACCCGTTGCTGAAAATTGCCGGGCATATTTCTTCGAATGCGGTTCGCGATCGCAAGGGCGACCCAAAGGCAATTGCCGACACGCTCAACGTTGCGTTCTTGCTTGACGGGAATGTTCAGCGGGTTGGCGACATCGTCAAGATTACAACCAGCCTGACCGACGGCAAATCCGGCCTGAGCAAATGGGCGGAATCGTTTGAGCGGCCGCTCGCCGACATATTTGCCGTCCAGGCCGAAATCGCCGCCGCCGTGGCATCGGCGCTGGCCACCACAATCGGGGCGGATAAGGCGGGCCCGGGCGACGGGCAAATCGGCAGCACGAGAAACGTCGCGGCGTTCGACGCGTATCTGCGCGGCAAGGAATTGTTCGATCTGCATATCGATGAAGCCAGCGAACGCGCGGCGCTGGCACAGTTCGACCAGGCCATCCGCATCGACCCGCAATATGCGACCGCACGCGCGGCGCGCTCACGCGTGCTGGTGGTCATCGCCAACCAGTATGAACAAAGCGCGCAGCGGATCAAGCTGATCGACGATGCCGTTACCGAAGCGTCGGCGGCCACGCGCATTGCGCCTGCGCTTGCCGCGGCGTTCAATGCGCTGGGCTATGCGCTGTTTTATGGGCGGCTCGATGTAAAAGGATCGCGGATACCGTTCGAGCGTGCTTATGCGCTGACGACAAGCGACGTCGATGTGATCAGCCGCTATGCCATTTATTGTGCCCGCACCGGGCGATTTGCCGAAGCCTCGCTCGCCATTGAAAAGGCCGCATCGCTCGATCCGTTGAATGCATCGATCTTCCGCACATTAGGCACGATCAAATTTGCCAATCGCCAATATGACGCGGCGATCAATGCGGGCGAACACGCGCTGAAAATCAATCCCGATCGGAACAGCGTCAATGGCGATATCGGCGATTCCTACGTCATGCTGGGTAAATTCGATAAGGCGCGGACCGCCTATCGAACCGAAAAGAACAGCCTGATTGCGCTGACCGGGCTTGCCATCATCGACCATATCGAGGGCGACGATAAAAGCGCCCGTTCCAACCTTGAAAAGCTCATCGCGGAACATGGCGATAATGCGCTTTACCAGAAAGCGCAGGTGCTTGCCCAATGGGGCGAATCCGATGCAGCTTTCGAAACGCTGGAGGAAGCAAGAACGCTTCGCGATTCGGGTATGGTGTATCTGCTGAACGACCCGTTTCTCGACCCCATCCGCAAAGACCGACGCTTCGGTACTTTGTTGTCGCAGGCGGGTTTCACATAATTTCAAGTTCAACAACGGAGGAAAGACGATGAGAAAATTACTGACAGTAGCGACCATTATCGCAGCGTCGCTGACCCTTGCCGCCTGTGGCGAAACCGGAAAGCAAGGCGACAATAACAGTCAGGGAAGCAACGATCAGGGCAGTAATGATCAGGGTAGTAATGACCAAGGCAGCAATGATCAGGGAAGTAACGATCAGGGTGAAACGGCCCAGTAAACCGGTGGCTGATTCCGGCGCCTGATTCTGGCAGCGGTATCGCGGCGCATTGAACAGGCTCTGCCCCTAAGGCAAAGCGACAATCCTGTTTTGCTGAAAGCTGCCCTTGGCCTTTGTAATCCAGCCGGCGTAACTCTCGACGTTGACAAACACCGACGGGTTACGCTGGCCGGGACGTGCGTTAGCGCCTTGAGCGGCTATCCCGCATCCATAGGCCCATGACACGACACCAATCTGCACCTTGGCTGTTCCGATCTGCCGGATCACTGGCCCGCCGCTATCGCCCCGGCAGCTGAAAGTATTTTTCGAGCCGCCTGTCGCCTCGGATGGCGGCGGCGTTTCGGCACAGAGATGCCGGAGGGTAACGCCTGCATAAAAGGGAATCTGTTTGCAGTCGGAAATGTCCACCGGCTTCAAATTGCCCATTTGAAGATACGTCGCATAAGCGAGCGGCTTGCCTCCGCTTAACAGGCCGCTCTGGTTGGGTTGCCGCATTCGGGTAAAGCCCCAACCCAGCACCCGCATGGCTTTTGCCGGCCCGGCCTGCTGAAAGCCGGCGAATTCATCCGGCAGCAAGATCCGGCGCGCCAGCGCCTTTTTATCCAACGGCGCGATCTTCAGAACGGCGATGTCATGGTAAGGCGGCGTGACGGCAGGCTTATCGCGTGACGGTAAATAGCCCTTGTGATATACCGCCGCGACGATGGCATAATCGGCACCCTTCGCGCCTGGTTCACCGCGCAGTTTCTGGCTGCCGACAAATACCTTGCGATGGGCGAGGAAATCCAGATCGCCCTGGACCACGCAGTGCGCCGCCGTCAGCACAATATCCGGGGCGATAAGCGACCCGCCGCAGCGATGCTCCTCCTGCCCGGTCGATAGTTGATCGAGGAATTTCTTTGCGGTGTTCGAGTCCTGCAATCCCCGGTCTGCAATAATCTGTTCGGGTGTATAGGGCCGGGCCGAATATATCTGCACTGCCCATGGCGCAAACCCGGCGGGTGCATCGGTCCCGCCGCCCACGGCAAATGCCGACGGCCTTTCGCCATAATAAGTGCTGAGCGTGTTGATGTTCCATCCGGCATCGAAATGCCAGGGATCATCGCCTAACGCTGGATCGGCTTCGCCGGAAAT
>JANOPT010000244.1:0-15329 GCA_031421975.1 Sphingomonadales bacterium
GTCTTGATTTCGAGGTAATCGTCGAGGCCATAAAGCGACCCCTCGCGGCCGAGGCCTGACTGCTTTATTCCGCCAAAGGGCGCGACTTCAGATGAAAGGATACCGGTATTGATGCCGACCATTCCTGCTTCCAGCGCCTCGAACACGCGCCATACCCGCCCGATGTCTTTCGTAAAGAAATAGGACGCGAGCCCGAATTCTGAATCATTGGCCATGCGGATCGCGTCTTTTTCGTCCGAAAAACGGATCAATGCTGCCAATGGCCCAAATGTTTCTTCGCGGACGACCAGCGCATCGGCTGGCACGTCGGTCAGCAAAGTGGGTTCGAAGAACAGGGCGTCGGGTGACTGCCGCGCTCCGCCGGTCTGGATCGATGCACCCCGCGCCACTGCGTCGGCGACGTGCCGCTCAACCTTTGCACAGGCAGATTCGTCAATCAGTGGACCTTGCGTGACATTTTCTCTCAATCCGTGGCCTGGCACAAGTTTCCGGATTTCAGCGCACAGCCTGTCAGCAAACGCCTGATAGATGCCGTCCTGGACATAGACGCGGTTGGCACAGACGCAGGTTTGCCCTGACGCCCGGAATTTGGACGCCATCAGCCCGGCGACCGCCTGCTCGAGATCGGCATCGTCGAACACAATAAACGGCGCGTTACCACCCAGCTCAAGACTAAGCTTCTTGATCGTGTCAGCCGACTGACGGAACAATATTCTGCCGACTTCAGTCGAGCCGGTAAAACTCAATTTTCGAACCCTGCTGTCCGCACACAGGGCCTGACCGATACCCGGCGCGTCGGTGCCCGGCACCACGTTGATAACGCCAGCCGGTACACCCGCTCGCCGGCCGCATTCAGCAAATGCCAGTGCCGATAACGGGGTTTCGTGTGCTGGTTTGACGATTATGGTGCAACCTGCGGCAAGAGCAGGGGCGACTTTGCGGGCGATCATCGCGCTGGGGAAATTCCATGGTGTAATCGCAGCGACAACACCGATACCCTGTTTGATGGAAATCAGCCGCTTGTCACTGGCCGGACCGGGGATAACGGCACCATAAGCGCGCACCGCCTCCCCTGCGAACCATTTGAGAAACGACGCACTATAGCCGATTTCGCCTTTCGCTTCGGCCAGCGGCTTGCCCATTTCCATGGTCAGAATTCGCGCCAGGTCGTCCTGATTGGCAACAAGCTCGTCATGGAAACGCAGCAATATGTCGCTGCGTTCTTTCGCCGCTTTGTCCCGCCATGCGGGCAATGCGGCTTGTGCTGCATCTATAGCAGCATTCACGTCGCCGATGGTGCAATCTGCGATATCTGCCAAATGTTCGCCGATGGCCGGATCGTCGACGCCAAAGGTGGCGCCATTGCCCGCCGCGATCCATTTGCCGTCAATATACGCCAGCGGCGATAGTAATGCCGGGTCGGCAAGATAGGAAAGCAATCGGGTTTCGATCATGCGACCGCAGCCTCGACCGACTGTGCGATGATCAGCAGCGCCTCTTCGAATACCTCGTCCTCGATTGTCAGCGGTGCAAGAAACCGGATTACATTTGCATTCACCCCGCACGACAGCAGGATCAGCCCCCGCTTCAGTGCTTCGGCTTTAACCGCCGCGACAATGTCGGCGGCCGGCTTGCCAGTGTCGGGATCGATAAATTCTGCCGCCACCATAAAGCCAAGCCGTCTGACTTCGGCAATATGCGGCGCGATGTTTTGCAATGCATTCAATCTTTGTTCGAGGCGGCAGCCCAGTGCATCGGCGCGGGCGCACAAATTTTCTGATTCGATGATGTCCAGGACCGCATGCGCCGCAGCAAGTCCGACGGGGCTGCCGCCGAATGTCCCGCCGACACCACCGGGGTTCGTGCCGTCCATAATCTCGGCTTTTCCGGTGACCGCTGCCAACGGGAACCCGCCGCCTAACCCCTTTGCCATCGTGATCAGGTCGGGCGCGATATCATAATGATCCATCGCGAACATCTTGCCGGTGCGAGCAAAGCCGGTTTGGACCTCGTCAGCAATCAGCAACGCCCCGTGCAGGTCACAAAAGGCACGCAATCCTCGCATGAACTCGGGTGGTGCAATATAGAACCCGCCTTCGCCCTGAACCGGTTCGAGGATGACGGCGGCAATACGGTCGGGGCCGATTGAGGCCCGGCAGATCAGCTCCAGTGCGGCCAATGAATCGTCTGATGTGACGCCGCCCAGCGCATTGGGGAACGGCGCGTGAAACACATCGGCGGCCATTGGTCCGAACTCGGCCTTGTACGGCGTTACTTTGCCCGTCAGCGACATCGTATACTGCGTCCGCCCGTGAAACCCGCCAGAAAAGGCGATGACGCCCGACCGTTTGGTATATGCTTTGGCGATCTTGATGGCGTTTTCGACGGCTTCGGCCCCCGTCGTCACGAACAGAGATTTTTTTGGAAAATCGCCTGGCGCAAGTTTGTTGAGCCGCTCGGCTGCGGATACATACAACTCATACGGAGCAACCTGGGCACAGGTGTGGGTAAACGCCGACAATTGCTTTGTCACCGCTGCCATGACCTGCGGGTGGCAGTGGCCGGTGTTTACCACAGCGATGCCCGCCGCAAAATCGATGTATCGCTTGCCTTCGACGTCCCACAACTCGGCATTTTTGGCGCGTGTCGCAAACACACTTGTTGCCATGCCGAGGCCGCGGGGAACGGCCGCATTCTTACGGTCGAGAAGGTCGTTATTTGTCATATCTCAATTCCACAAAGTTAATGCGCGTATGTCATTGCAAACCGGGCGACAGCGAACAACGGCGAAAGTTGGCATCGCAGCCATACCCAACAGTCAGGGCGCGGCGACTGGCCCGTTTATGGCGGGCCAGCGCGCATTGTTGGAACCGGCCGTGAAAAGAACCCGGTCAGAAACGCCAGATAAACGAAGCCAGCCCCGACCCAGATCACCCCTAAAGTAACAGCCTCAATCTGGAGATTGGCCAGTAAAAACAGGCTGGTTGCTGCGCCGATAGCAGGGAAGATCAATAGCTGCACCACTGCATAAGGCGAGCGTCTGTCCGTCTCCCGCTTATAATGTACGATAAGCGATAGGTTCACGACGAAAAAGGCCGACATGGCACCAAAGTTGATGAACGACGTGGATGTCGTTATATCCATGGCGAGCGCCAGTAATCCAATCGCTCCGGTAATCAGGATGGCGACATACGGCGTGCAATACGTCTTGTGAAGTCGGCCAAGCAGCGTTTTGGGTAACACCCCGTCGCGGGCCATGACATATATCAAACGTGCGCCACTTGCCTGCGCCGCGATTCCCGACGCCAACTGGGCAAAGATCAATGTCGCAATAAAAATACTCTTGAACAGGATACCGCCCGCAGCCAACGCCATCTCCGATGCCGCTGCATCCGGATTGACAAAGTCATTTGTCGGAAAGGCAAGTTGGGCCACATAGGAGCTTGAAATGAAAATCAGCCCGCCGATAACCGTGACCGCCAAAATGGCACGCGGGATGTTGCGCTGCGCGTCTTTGGCTTCCTCGGCCAGAGTCGACACCGCATCGAACCCCAGAAACGAATAAGCCGCAATCGCCGCACCGGCGACAATCGCCTGATAGGAAAAATCCGTTCCGGTAAACGGTGCGGTCAGGCTGTGCCCGCCAGGCGCTCTGGTTTCCGCAAGGTAAACCAGCAACAGCACCGAAAATAATATGATAACGAAAATTTGTGCGGCCATCACAACCAGATTTACGCGGTTGGCGACCTTCAGCCCGATGATGTTGATCGCGGTACTGATCGTCACGAATCCAATCAACCAAAGCCAGGATGGAACGTCCGGGAATGCCTCGGACAGATAGGCCGCGCCAATCAGCCAGATCACCATCGGCAGGAAAAGATAATCAAGCAACACGGCCCAGCCCACGTAAAACCCGATCGTCGGGCCGAATGATTTGACGGCATAGCTGTAAGCAGAACCCGACATCGGATATCGTTTTGCCATCTGGCCATAGCTCAACGCGGTAAAAATCATGGCACCTAGCGCGATGACATAGGCCGATGGTACCGCCGAAAATGTTGCCGATGACAATATTCCAAACGTGCCATAGACAATCATCGGCGTCATGTATGACAGCCCAAACAGCACCAGTGCCGCCAGACTAAGGTCTCTTTTCAACGTTGGCTCATTGGTCATTGCTCGTCCCCCGTACAAGCCTCGCGGTCCGACAGGACGCCGCCACTATGGTCATTCATAGGGCGTGACGGGACTGGCAGACCGTTGAGACACTCAAGATAGTTATACGCCGACTTGCTTTTGGCAATCACACTGGCCTCGATTTCGACATAACCAATGCCGGGTTCGGTCCCCAATTCGCAAACGATGTCGCCATGAGGGGTGACAACTAGGCTATCGCCGACGAATGACCGCCCGCGCGAGTGTCCTGTGCGATTGCACATCACCACATAGCAGTGATTTTCGACCGCCCTTGCCTGTGCAGCGATGCGGTGAACAGCGCCATAGGGATGCATATTGCCGTTCGAGACGATTAGCACTTCGGATCCTTGCTGGGCAACCGCCCTGCCTGATTCCGGAAACTCGATATCAAAGCATATCGCCAGGCCGAATTTCAGGTTTTGATGCTCCACGACCTTGTTGTTGTTGCCAGGCGAGTAAATGTCTTTGTCGCAAAGCCAGAGGTAGTTTTTCCGGTATATCTCGACCACCCCGTCCGGCGAAATCCATGCCAGCGCGTTGTAGAATTCGTCGTCCCTGCGCTCGGCAAAGCCGAAGGCGATGACGACCGCATTGATGCGGGACAGGTCGATAATTTTCCGAAAAATGTGAGAATCCGGCGCCAATGCCAGCTCCGTCACTTCTTCGTTGGTGAGAAATCCCTGCAGAAACAGTTCGGGGAATACCACGATGTCGGTATCATCCCTGATCGCCGACAGGGTCGATTCAAGAACGGCGAAATTCCGTTCGACATCTGCATCGATGACTTCACATTGAACAAACGCAATCTTGGTCATGAGTTTTCCTAAGGGCGACCGTTGCTTTGAAATTTTGAAACAATCAAAACTGCACGGCCCGGCGGCGGTTGCGGCACATCCGGATGCCGCCACCGCCGACTATTTGTGATCGATCCGGGCTGTTCTAGAATTTGTAGGATAACGTCGCGCCAAAAGTGCGCGGCGTGCCCAGATTGTAAGAAATCAAACCCTCGCCCGGATCGGGAAATGCTTCGGTCACATATATTTTGTTCGCCAGGTTTTTCCCCCAAAGAGCAAAGGACCATGGCCCGTCGTTCGGCTCCACGGTCAGCCGAGCATTGAACAGCCAATAGCCGTTCTGGCTGGATGCAGGCGTGTTCTGCACCGTGAAATAAGTCTTGCCCTGATAATTGAAGTCGCCCTGTAATGCCACGTCCATCTGGTCGGACACGGCCCATGTGTACTTCGCCAGACCGTTGAACGTCCATTTTGCGGAATTGGCAGTCGTGTTTCCGACCAGGATTCCATTATTGACCTGGTCAGCGGTAACGCTGCGTATTTCGGCGTCGGTGTAGGACACGCCCAGACGCAGGTCGATCGCCCTGTTGGGAACAAACTGGAGATCCAGTTCACCGCCCTTCACGGCGGTTTTCGGAATATTGTCGACGACGAAAAGCGCGGCCGAGTTCAGGACAAATGCCTGGAGATTCCGATAGTCATAATAGAACATGCTTCCGTTCAACTGAAGCGCGCGATCCATCAGGTTGGTCTTGAAGCCGACCTCATAATCGATCAGGCTTTCGGGCCGATACGGACGCAGCTCGGCGTTAGTGACGGTCCACGTTCCGTTGTAGCCGCCGCTTTTCACACCTTTTGTCGCAAAGCCATAAAGCAGAATGTCGTCATTGGGCTTATACTCAAGCCCGGCCTTCCACGTGAACTTCTTGGTCTTGGTCGATTCAAACCCGGCCGGCGGGCGCGTGCGCTGCTGCGCGGTCAACGGTAGGCCATAGCCAAACACATCCAGATCGGGATCGACGACATTTATCACGTCGGTTCCGCCGTCGAACGAAATCCGTTCACGGGTAAACCGGCCAGCCAGGATCAGCCCGATCTTGTCGGATAGATTCCATTTGGTGTGGGCAAACAGCCCTAAATTCTTTGTCACCTGCTTGAAATCGACGAGGTGGGTAAAGAACCATATGTCATCATAGGCATAGGTGTCGGACTCGTCGATCTTGTCATAACTATAATAGGCGCCGCCGACCCAGTCGAGAAGCTGGGAGTCGCCGGACAGGCGCAATTCCTGTGAAAACAGCTCGGTTTTGCCGCGATAGGTGTTGTCGGCGCTGATGGCGGCGGTTCCGTCAAACTCTTCCTCCAGAACCCGGTCGGAGTTGACATAGCCGGTGATCGATGTGGCGGTCGCCCCACCGAAATCATATTGGAGATTGAGGACCGCGCTGTAGAGGTCGTGCTTGATTTTGGGTTCAAGGCTGTATTCGCCCGAATACAGATCGCGATCCCCGGAATGCCCCAGATGGGTGGCGCAAAGCCCTGCTTCGTTACGGGCAATCAACTCAGCCCGGGTGTTTTGCTCGCTACAGTTGTTGGCGCCGAGCCCCGCAGCAACAAACGAGCTCGATCCATAAACCTCGTTTCGACCGAACGCGTTGCCGGTAGCGAAATTGACGCCATTACCTTGTGCCCGGCCAGCCGCAATCAGATCGGCATTGGTGACAGGCACGCTGGGGTCTGCAAAACCAAAGCTGACCCAGGGTACATTTCCGCTTCGATCAAAACTTGCATCCACGGTAAGCAACGCAGTGAAATTATCGCCGGCGTTCCATTTGGTTGTCAGGCGCCCTGCCCAATAGCTGGTCGCACCCAAATCGTTACCGGTCAGCGTGTTTGTATGAAATCCGTCCTGCCGCCGTACCTTGAACGCGGCCCTAGTAGCTACATCGGCGGACAGCGGAATGTTGATGAAACCCTCAACGTCCACCATGGCCTTGTTGCCGAACTGCGCGATGATGCTGCCTTCGGTGTCATTTGTCGGTTGTGCGGTAAAATAGCTCAATGCGCCACCGGTGCTGTTGCGACCGAACAGCGTCCCTTGCGGACCTTTCAACACTTCGACGCGCTCGATATCGAAAAGCGGTTGAGACATTACGCTGGTGTAGGAGAGGTTTACGTCGTTGACGTACATGCCGACCGGCTGGCTGGCGTTCCCCACGAACAGCGACTGCCCGACATTGCGGACCGAAATATAGGGGTTTGCAGATCCGATACCGTTCTTGATGTACAAGCCCGGGGTTTGAGCGGCGATGTCGATAGGCTGGGTTACGCCCAACTCCTGCAGATCGTCGCCGCTGAAGGCCGAAATCGCCACCGGCACATCCTGCGCGCTTTCACTTTTACGCTGGGCGGTGACGAGTATTTCTTCAATACCGCCGCTCTGATCCGATAGTGATCCAGCCTCTTCAGGAGGCACATCTTGGGCAACCGCAGCAGCATTTCCTGCTAGCAACGCCATGCCGGAAACGGACGCCGCAATTGCAAATTTCAAACATTTCCCTGGCATAATATCTAATTCCTCCCAGAATCATTTTTCTAAAACCGCGCATTTATGATGTTTTGCTGCCACGTTAAAACCGAGTCGTCAATCGGTTTTTAAGGCGCGCCCTTTTTCACAATTGCTTCAACGTAGCGTAAAATTACGTTTTTACGTTCAAATTCGGTCTCGACATCATGCGCTAAAAAATTTAATACGCGCAATAACGCGGTTTTAATGTTATCGACGCCGGGTCTGGGAATTGTCTATCGTCTGGAGTTCAGTATATGACTACGACCGAGCTATGTTTGTTCGTTTCGAATTGGAAAGCGCCGTTGACAGAACCTGCATCTGCAAAGAAAAATCTCGAGCTGCGACGAACACCCGCGCAGGGACGCGCAAAGCGAAGCATCGAACGGATATTCGAGGCGACAAAGCGTCTTCTGGATACCGGCGGTCTGGATCAGCTGAATACAAACCGGATCGCGGCAGCCGCCGACGTTTCGACGGGCGCTATCTATAATTTCTTTCCCAACAAAGAAGCCATCCTGTTTTCGATAGTCGAAGGTTGGCTGTCCGGATTGCAAGAGGGATATATTGCCGCCCTGCACAGCGTCACGCAACAGGCCACGCCTTTCCAATGGATCGATCTCATTGTTCTGCGTAACGCGGCGCTCTATGACGACGAGCCGGTCATTGCCAAATATTATAACGCGCTAACCATTATGCCTGACCTGCGAAAGCTCGATGCTCAGCATGATGATGAGGTGGGCAACTTAATGGTTAGCGCACAACTGAAGTTCGCGCCGGCATTGTGCCCGGTTCAGGCGAAGGCGAACGCCACGACTATGATTCTCATGATTCATAGCGTGCTGTCAAACTCGGTCGCACAAAGTCCGGAATTTTCCGCCAAAATGCGGAAAGAGCTGCGATTTTGCCTCAATGCAATTGTTGCAAAATACCTGGTCTGACCCCGCGCTTTCGATGCCGACTGCATCAGGTTACGGCCACCTGTCAGCAATGAAATACCATCGCCCTGATCGTCAATATTCCAGGATCGTTTCGAAAAATGACGCCAATGCATTTTGCCAACAATAGATATATTGATGACACCGCTCGTATTTGCGGCGAAGTTGCCGTTGGCTGCGCGCAAACGGTCGGGACGCTGGAGACATCGTCGGAACTGGCGACAGACCTTGCGGTCGAGAACGAACGACTGGATGCAATAACCGAAAAACTTTCGACCGAGATCGAACGCGTCGCGCATGCGACTATGCTCGCGCAGGAATTATCGGAAGGCGCGCGGCGCAAACTGGAATCGGGCAATGCGACTATTTCTTTGTCCATGTCCCGCTTTGCCGAAATGATCCAGCTCGTCGATCGACTTGGAACGCATATCGTTGGTTTCTCAGCCGCAATGGATCAGGTGTGCCGCATTTCAGATACGATCAACAGCATCGCAAAGACCACGAACATGCTCGCCCTCAACGCTTCCATAGAGGCAGAGCATGCTGGTGAGGCTGGCCGAACATTTGCGGTCGTTGCCGCCGAAATCAAAAAACTATCGCTCGACTCCCGAAGCGCGGCGCAACAGATTACCGGTACGGTCAATTCTCTTTCCAGCGAAGCGGACAAGCTGACCGACGAGATTAACAAAGGCATCGAACGCAGCGATGACGCGCAAGCCCGATTCGCCGAAATGGAGAATGTTTTCGGACAATTGGAGAGCATTGTCAGCGAAGTAGATGCACAGACTTCTGACATTGCCATCAATACCGAAGCTATCGGTCATGGCCTGTCGCTGTCGAGGGTGGCGCGCACGTCGGTGAAGAGCGCCAATGCAAGAATGCAGGATCATCTCGACCTGTCCAAACGCGAGATCACCAATCTCGAAATTCGCGCCAGCACTATGTTTGACAAACTTGTCCACAGCGGCATGTCTCTGGCCGACAGTGCATTTGTCGAGATTGCCATGCGCGAGGCAATGACCATAACGGACTTGACTGAACGCGCGCTGGACAAGGGCGATCTCAACATCGACGCATTATTCGACGAAGACTTTATCGAGATTGCCGATAGCAATCCGCCACGGTTCTGCACCGATTTGACGCCATGGGCCGACGACAACTGGCGCCCCGAGCTTGACCGCATAGAGGGACTGCGACCGGAAATACGGAACGTTGTCTGTAGCGCCAAGAACGGCTTTTTGCCGACCCATATGACTGCTTCATCGCGAAGCCCGACTGGCACCCCGGCCATCGACAACCGACACTGCCAAAACGGGCGCATTTACAACAGCGCGATCGACAAGATCGCAAAAGCCAGCGAGCAGGATTATATGATGGCGGTATATCGTCTGGATGGCGTGACAAATGACGGGCGCGACGACGACAATTGTGCGGTGCGAAACATCTATATTCCGCTATATTTTTCCGGACGCCGATGGGGCGATTTCGAAATTGCCTATGTGCTATGGTAGCCCGGCAAATCAGCGGACGCCATCGGGCACATATACTACGACCCGCCGCGCGCCTTAATAAGCGACATCGACTGCAATTCGGATGCTGCGAGGGCGAAGCGGAGTCAAATAACCCGCCCCGCCCTCGACAAAAGGCGTGCCGAGGGCAAAACGGTTCCCCTTGGCATCAAAAAGGTTGGTTACGGTAATTGAAAGGCCGCGCTGGACATTGCCCAATCGCATTGCCAGCCCGGTATCGACATAATCCCCCTGCCCCTCGCCCAGCAACGGACCGATGCCAAGGCGTGACGGACCGATATAATTTGCCCAGCCATTGATGCGGAAATCCTGGGCGCCGATGGGGACAGCATAATCGATGGCGCCCCTGACGGCGTGGCTCGCGACATTCGGGACTCGCCCCAGTCGCGAGAGCGAAACAAAAGCCAGTTCGGGCGACAATGTCTCGACCTGGCTTTGATTGTAGATCGCTGCCAATTCCAACGACAGGCCGGTCGTTGGACGAACCGCCAGCGAACCCGATATGCTGGTAATCCGGCCATCGCCGATATTGGCCGTGGTGGGCAACCCGTTACCGTCGATAAAGTCTGCCTGGATATCACGCCAGCGGCTGTGCGACGCCGAAAGCGCTGCTTCGAACGGACTGCTCCCCTTGTTGCCAAGCCGCACTCCGGCTTCATATGTTGTAACATGGTCTTCCCGGAAACGCGTGACGAAATTACCGTCAATGGCCAGCCCGCCGGGTCGGAAGCCTTCCTGATAGCGGGCATAGAAGGTCAAATTCTGCACCGGATTTGCAAGCAATGAAAAGGAAGGAAGGGCATCTTGCTGCTTGCGTTGCGCGGTTATTTCCTGCCCGGCAACGGCAAGCGCCCGAACGACATCCTGGCCCTCGCCACCAAGACTTGCGTGCGTGAACCTCAGCCCGCCCGTGGCGACGATGTCCGGCAGAATCTCGATGATAGCTTCGCCATAAGCGGTATATTCGCTGACGGTGTTTTTGACACCAGTGACTGCGGAACGGACCGATATGTCGCCGAACGTTCGGGTCTGCCGCGTACGATTATCGATAAAGCTTGTCCCGATCACCCACCCGAAACCATTACTGTACGGCCGCGACAGGCGCGTTTCGTTGGTGAACATCCGTGTGGTATTTTCCTGATCGAACAGGCGCGACGGATCGCCCGGCAAGCTTGCGTCGAACCGCTCGTCGAGACGATGGTCGATGTAAGCGGTGGACGACTGTAAATGCAGACCCTCCCAATCCTTGGCCAAAACCACCATAGCCGAGCCATAGCGCGCTTTTGCACCTTGTTCGACGAGGCTATTGCGGATCAATGGTGGCGCATTCCGGTCGGCATATTGGGCGTCATCGGCCGTGATGGCCTGATAAATGCCACTGACAGTCGCACTCCAGCTATCACCGGGGTCAAGCCGAAGGCTCGCGCGTCCGCCCTGGACATAACTGCGGTTGACATTCTTCTGTCCGCGCTGCGGATTGTCGATATAACCGCCGTCGCTGATCGTGTAGCCGACAACGCGCAGCGCGTGACCGCTGTTGCCGATGGGAAAGTTGGCAATGGCGGCCAGATCGCCGCCAGGTTCGCCATGCTGCGTTACCGAAACACCACCAATGGCTTCGAGGTCGAAGTCGTCCGGGTTGGCCGGGGTCGGCATAATCCGGATGATGCCACCCAGCGACCCTGCCCCGTACAGCGTGCCTTGCGGACCTTCAAGAACTTCGACACGATCAATATCATAAAGCCGCAGGTCCGGATCGGGCGCGTTGTAGCTAAGCCTGATGTCGCCAAGATACTGGCCTACGGTCGCCTGCGTTGGTCCGGTGAAACTGGAATCGGCAATTCCCCTGATAAACAGCTTGTTGCGTCCCGACCCTAGATGAGTCGACGAGATACTCGCCATGCGCGAAAGGATGGAATCCATTCCGCGTTCTCCGCCAAAAGCAAGATCATCGCCGTCCAGCATATTGGCGATCCCGGCGTAACGCGGATAAGGAAGATCGGTCTTGGTCGCAGTAACGATTATTTCGGCTGGCGGCTGCTGGCTGGTGCGATCGGCCAAGACGGTAGCTTCGGGCAGTGGCGCTTTTGCAGCCGTGCGACGTGCAAGTTTTGCAGCACCCTGATGACGTTCAATACGCCAGCTGGTCGAACCGACGCGCACTGCGCGCGCACCGGACCCCGACAGCATCCGCTCGAGCGCTTTGGCCACTGTCATCCGGCCGCGCACCGATTTCACACGGCTTTGCCATAATTGCGGGTCTGCGACACTGATGCTCACCCCGGCCTGCCGGCCAAATACCGGCAGCATTTGCGATAGCGTGCCCTTGGGCAAGTCGATTGCTCGCTGTTCCGATTGCTGCGGCGGTGACGCCTGTGCCACAGTCGGCAACGACATCAGCCCGCACAGCGATATCAGGTACAGACAGCTCCGCATGTCAGCGTGTCAGCAACCAGCCGTCAGCCGTTTTTTCCGCGTGGATGCCAGCAAGAGCAGTCAGATCATCGATCGTCCTGTCTCGATCTTTGCTGATGAGCAGCGCCCCCCGAAACGGCAGTTCTTCGACATTGGACGATACCGCGATGTTCATCCCGGTGGTCCGGCTGAGATCATTGGCGACCTCGGCAAGCGACGTACCGCTATAGACAAGTTGCCCTGTCCGCCATCCTCCGACGCTTTGAATATCGATATCGTGCAATTGCGGGCGACCAACGCCATCACGCACATCCAGTTTCTTACCTACATCGACCTGCACATTTTCGCGGTCCGGATTATAGGCAATGATACCTTCGGAAACCGCAACCGAAGTGCCATTACTCCGCCGTACCACATTGAAAGCCGTACCCAGATCAACCAGTTTGGCCGTGCCCGCCTCGACCGTAAACGGTTCGTTGGCGCGGTGAACGATATAGAACATCGCCTCGCCGCGTTCCAGTTTTGCAAAACGGGGGCGGTCGCTGTCGAGTTCCAGCACCGTTGCGCCGTTGATTTCGATCCGCGATCCATCGGCAAGATTCAGGGTGCGATGCTCACCGGCGACCGTTTCAATGCGGGTGCCGTTGCTGTTAACGTCGATGAGCGCATAGCCGATCATGCCGACGATTGAAGCGGCGAGCACACCGCCCAGCCATCCGCGACGCCCCGATACAAAGCGCTTTGGCGGTTCGACCGGAACCCCGCTGCTGCCACGGGCGGGGACTGGCAAGCCGCCGATATCGATATCCATGCTGGCCGTAGCATCATAGATGGCGAGATGATCGGGGTGCTGTTCAAGCCAGTCGGTGAATGCGTCCCAGTCGGAAAATTCCGGATCGCGCTGACGGATGACCCAGTCATTTGCCTGCGACTGGATGGCCGCGTTGACGTTATTGTTCATCGCCACATCACTGTTCATCGAATTGTCTCCGCAACGCAGCCAGCATATCATAAGCCTTGCGTAAGTCGCTTTCCACCGTACTCAGGCTGACACCTAATTCGGCAGCAATGATACGCTGGCTTTTGCCTTCAAGGCGGAAACTGCGGAAAATTCGGGCACATCGTTCGCCCAGCGCGTCAATGGCAACATCGACGTGTATGAGTTGTTCGCGCGAGATCAGCGCTTGATCGACCGCCGGTTCGGCGCCCACCGAAACCGCGCCCCAATCCTGTTCACGAAGCCCTGCCTGCCGCGCCGACCGATAGCGATCGAGCACGAGGTTATTCGCAGCCCTGTAAATATAGGACAATGGATCAGCGATCGGTCCGCCTGGCCGCGCGGACAACCGCAGCCACAATTCCTGAAACATATCCTCTGCAGCCTCGCCTGCGCCGCGAGCCAAAAGGAAACGGATCAGCCGGTCCCTGTTTGCCAGAAGCATGCCTTCGATCCCCTGCGAAGGGGCCATTCGTTCTTTCGCATCGTTCATCGATCGTCTGGTCTGGGCAAGGCGCTGTTGGGCATCACGGGTAGCAAAGCCGTATAACGGCAACCGCCATTTACGCAACTGGTGGGTGGCGGGAGCCACGCAGCACGAAGTGAGTGCCGCGTCGTTCCGTATCAAGGCGCTGGATCGAATGATGTGGTTTTTCCGTTCATTTTCAAAATATGCAGGAGGCGGTTTCAACGATGATCGCCGCCCCCGTGCAGACAGGCTCAGCCAACCATGCGTTAGAGACCAAGCCGCAAGCTGACGCGGACGGCCAGGGCCATGTGGCTCTGCTGTTCTTCCGCCGACACTTCACCGCCGACCTGGAAGCCGCTGGCGCCCGCAGCAGCACGCAACCGGCCAACCCATCCGCTGGTACGTTCGTCCGGAACAAGCGTGAATGGCGAACCATTCTTGAACTGCGCGACGGTTACGCCCAGCGCCCCGCCGACAATCTGGCGGCGACCCCCTTCGAGTTCGAACCGGTACCAGCTGTCGTTTTCATGCGCTCCGCCGAAATCGAGGCCGACCGCTGCCGTACCGGAAACCGCCAGCTCGTCGCTGGTGCGCCCGGCGACCGTGAGGTTCAGCGCGTCGCCCCCGCCGGTCTCTGCATAGCCATCTTCCTTCAATCGGTAATAGTCGATGGCAACAGCCGGTCGTAACGACAGATGGCCAGTCCGGATTTCATGGGCAACCGCGCCGGATGCCGACCAGAGCATGCCGTCCCAGCTTCCCTTTGCGGTTTTTTCGATAGCTTCGCCCGCCAGTTCAGCCAGAAAGATGCGGCTGCCCTTGAAGCTGATCGGCGCGCCCGAAACGCGGGCATGGGCTGCCCAGCCGCCACTACGCAGGCGCCAGTAAGCAGCGCCTTCAAACTGGTTTGAACGAACCTCGTTGAAATTGCTGCCGTTACCGTCTTTGCCATTCAGGTAGCCAACCGACGCCCCGAAATTACCGATGCCTGTCTTGCGCTCGGCGCCCAGCGAAATGCCCCAGCCGCCGATATCGTAGCTCGCGGTGTCGCCCAGGCTTTTCGATGTGCCCCATCCGGCCTGTGCCACCCAGTAGCCCCAATCGCCTTCATCCTTGAACGGTCCCTTTGGATCGGCAAGATGGCGGGCAAGCGCACGCGAACCTGACGTTACCGTTTCGAACAACCCGCCCTCATGCTCGGGCAGCATCTGGCGCAGCTGTTCGCGAAACTGGTTGCCATCGGTAATATCGAGGAACACGCCCTCGACGTCGTCATCTGCTGCCAATGCTGCATAGGCCGCCCCGAATGCGCTCGATTCCGAACGGTTAAGGCCCAATTCGGTCTCATTCTTGCGCGCAACGTTGACGATGATCTGGTTGGCCGTCGACGTGAGATCGGCTTTATAGAGAAACGGCAAAAGCGT
>JANOPT010000245.1:0-13272 GCA_031421975.1 Sphingomonadales bacterium
CAACGCGCGGAGGTGTCCCTATCCGCATCGGCGATGTTGCCGAGGTTGTGATCGGCTCTGAACTCCGCACAGGGGCCGCCACCGAGAACGGGCGCGAAATCGTGCTTGGCACGATCTTCATGCTCACTGGCGAGAACCCGCGCGTCGTGGCGCAAGCCGCCGCCGAGCGGCTCGAACAGGCGACAAAATCGCTTCCCGCAGGGGTAATCGCGCACCCGCTCTACGACCGGACTGATTTGGTCGACCGGACCATTGCGACCGTCGAGAAAAACCTCGCCGAAGGTGCGTTGCTTGTTGTTGTCGTGCTGTTCCTGCTTTTGGGTAATATCCGCGCAGCACTCATTACGGCGGCGGTTATTCCTGTCGCCATGCTGATGACGCTGACCGGCATGGTGCAAACGCGGACCTCAGCCAATTTAATGAGCCTTGGCGCACTCGATTTTGGCCTCATTGTCGATGGTGCGGTCATCATCGTCGAGAATTGCCTGCGCCGATTGGGTGAGGCCCAGCACCGGCTTGGCCGTCTGCTTGACCGCGACGAGCGCTTTGGTTTGGTCGCAAGCGCCAGCGCAGAAGTAATGAAGCCGAGCATTTTTGGCGTCATTATCATCACTGTCGTCTATCTGCCGATCTTTGCGCTGACCGGGATCGAAGGCAAAACCTTCCATCCAATGGCGATCACCGTCGTCATGGCACTCACCGCAGCGTTGATACTCGCGCTGACCCTCGTTCCTGCCGCCATCGCGCAATTCGTGACGGGCCGCGTTGAGGAAAAGGAAAACCGCGTGATGAGCTGGCTCAATCGCCAATACGCGCCGATGCTCGATGCGACGATGAAGCGTGGCAAGCTGATTATCGGTGGCGCTGTGGCGCTTGTCTTGCTTGCGGGCCTTGGCGCGACCCGATTGGGTTCGGAGTTCATCCCGAACCTCGACGAAGGCGATATCGCGATGCACGCGCTACGCATTCCGGGCACCAGCCTAAGCCAGGCCATCAAGATGCAGGAAGCACTTGAAAACCGCATTCGCAAATTTCCCGAGGTCGAACGGGTATTTGCCAAGATCGGCACAGCCGATGTAGCAACCGACCCGATGCCGCCATCGGTCGCGGATAACTTCATCATGCTGAAAGACAGAACCGATTGGCCCGATCCGCGCAAATCTCGCGATCAGCTTGTCGCCGAACTGAATGCAGCGGTGCAGAAAATTCCCGGCAACAATTACGAGTTCACCCAGCCAGTGCAAATGCGAATGAACGAGCTGATTGCAGGCGTTCGTTCGGACGTTGCGGTCAAACTGTTTGGTGACGATCTCGACCAACTGCTTGAAAGCGGCGGCGCGGTTGAGGAAGTTGTCGAGTCGATCCCCGGCGCCGAGGACGTGAAGATTGAACAGGTGACCGGCTTACCGGTGCTGGCCGTGACGCCCAAACGAGACATGCTGGCCCGCTACGGCATCAACATGAGCGACGTGCAGGATGCCGTCGCAATCGCAACCGGCGGACGTGCGGCGGGGCAAGTGTTCGAGGGCGACCGGCGCTTTGATGTGGTCGTCCGACTTCCCGAGGAGCTACGCACCAACGTCGATGGGCTTGGCAGCCTGCCAATCCCCATTGGAGGCGACGGCGCGGCGGGCTTCGTGCCGCTCGCGCAAGTCGCCGACATCGAGCTTTCGGTTGGCCCCAACCAGATCAGCCGCGAAAATGGCAAACGCCGCGCGGTTATCACGGCGAATGTCCGGGGCCGCGATTTAGGTTCCTTCATCGCCGAATTGCGCGAAAAGGTGGATGCAGACGTAACGCTGCCCGAAGGCTATTATGTCGAATATGGCGGCACCTTCGAGCAGCTCCAGTCGGCAGCGACAAGGCTTCAGATCGTCGTGCCGCTGGCGCTGTTGCTTATTTTCGGGCTGCTATTCACGCTGTTCGGATCGGTGCGAGACGCGGCCATCGTGTTTTCGGGCGTTCCGCTGGCACTGACGGGCGGCGTTGCCGCACTCGCCTTGCGGGATATTCCGATGTCGATTTCCGCAGGCGTGGGGTTCATCGCGCTGTCGGGCGTCGCGGTGTTGAACGGCGTTGTCATGCTGTCCTTCATCAAGGATTTGCGCGATCGCGGGATGAACCTCGACAAAGCCATCCGCGAAGGCGCACTGACGCGGTTGCGACCTGTGTTAATGACCGCGTTGGTCGCCTCGCTCGGCTTCGTGCCAATGGCGCTCAATGTTGGTGCAGGGTCGGAGGTTCAGCGCCCACTCGCGAGCGTCGTCATCGGCGGCATCATATCCTCGACCATCCTGACACTCATCGTGTTGCCCGCGCTTTATCGCCTTGTCCACGGGCGGGAGGAATCAAAAGTCTCGACCAGCAAAGGGGCTATCGTATGAGCGCAGAGCATAATCACGGCGCAGGGGCGAGCACCAAGCGTCTCGCCATCGCGCTTGGGCTGACCACCCTATTCCTGATTGCAGAGATTGTCGGCGCGTTCTTATTCGACAGCCTCGCTTTGCTTTCCGATGCCGCGCATATGTTCACAGACTCCGCCGCGCTTGCCATTGCGCTTGCAGCGGTCAAAATCGGCCAGCGTCTGCCCGATGACAAGCGCACCTTCGGCTATCGCCGCTTTGAAATTCTGGCTGCTGCCTTCAACGCGATCCTGCTTTTTGCCGTTGCGGGTTATGTACTCATCGAGGGCATCAGTCGTTTCTTCGACCCCAAGCCGGTTGAATCGGTCGGGATGCTGGTCGTCGCTACCATCGGACTTGTCGTGAACATAATTTCGATGCGGGTGTTGGCGGGCGGCAAAGATGAAAGCCTCAACGTCAAGGGAGCCTATCTCGAAGTCTGGGCTGATATGCTCGGCTCGCTTGGCGTTATCGCCGCGGCGGTTGTGATCTATCTGACCGGGTACAACTGGATTGACCCAATAGTTGCCATCGGCATTGGCCTATGGGTTTTGCCGCGTACTTGGGTGTTGCTTCGCGATACAACCCATATCCTTCTGCAAGGCGTCCCGCGCGGTTTCGACCTGAAGGCGATCCGCGCGGCGATGAATGAAGTCGAGGGCGTCACCGGCGTTCATGATTTTCATTTGTGGTCGGTTGCCGGTGACGACGCGAGCCTGACCGCCCATGTCGCATTAACCGAAGGGGGCGATGCCGAAGCAATACGACGCGCTCTTGCTGAAATGCTCGAAGCCCGTTTCGACATTCATCATGCGACAATCCAGACTGAAAGTGAGCCGTGTGGCAATGAGGAGAGCTTACACAGGTAAGTTCTTCAATTCGACATTACTGGAAATGTCGTTGACATCCTGATTCGTGTCCGTATATTTCGACTATTATGGAAATGTGAGTCGCCGCAGTGCACAATAAATTTCATTCAGAACAGACGATAAAGGCTCTTTCAGCGCTTGCGCAGGAACATCGCCTCGCGGTGTTTCGCCTGCTCGTCCAGGCGGGTGCGGAAGGCATGTCAGCAGGTGCGATTACGGAGAAGGTGGGCGTTCCAGCTTCTTCGATGAGCTTTCATCTCGCCCAGTTGACCAATGCCGGATTGATCACGCAGCGACGGCAGAGCCGGTCGCTGATCTACGCCGCCGACTATGCCGCGATGAACGCATTGATGGGCTACCTCACCGAAAATTGCTGTGGCGGCGCGTCCTGCGCGCCGGACACGTCGCGCCCACGAGACAGTGTCGATGAAAGGAAAGTTGTATGAAGCGGCTGCATGTCCATGTCGGAGTTGATGATCTTGATCGCTCGATCAAATTCCATTCGGGCCTCTTCGGTGCGGAGCCGAGCGTAACCAAGCCCGACTATGCGAAGTGGATGCTCGACGATCCGCGCGTCAACTTCGCGATCTCGCACAAGACGGGCGCGAGCAAGGGGGTTGAGCATCTTGGCATTCAGGTGGAGAACGCGGACGAACTGGCCGACGTTTACAGCCGGCTGGAGGCGGCTGGCGGGCCAGTGCTTGAAGAGGGCGCGACCACCTGTTGCTATGCCAAATCGGAGAAGAGCTGGATCGCCGATCCCGATGGCGTGGTCTGGGAAGCGTTTCTGACCAACGGCAACGCAACAGTCTATGGCGACAACCCCGACCTTGCCACGCTCTCAAGCAACAGCGCGGCGGCCAGCGCCTGCTGTGCACCGAAAGTAGAACCCGCGCCCGTTGGCTGTTGCTGAGCGATGAGCGAGCGCATCTATAACGTGCTGTTCCTGTGCACGGGCAATTCGGCACGGTCGATCCTTGCCGAGTCGCTTCTGAACCATGACGGCTCGGGCCGCTTCCGCGCATACAGCGCAGGCAGTTTTCCAAAGGGTGAGGTCCATCCAATGGCGCTCGATGTGCTGAAAAGCCTCGGCTTTCCGCACGAGGGCTTCCGTTCAAAAAGCTGGGATGAGTTCGCGTGCGAAGGCGCACCGAAGTTCGATTTCATTTTTACCGTTTGCGACAACGCAGCGGGCGAAACTTGCCCGATCTGGCTAGGCCACCCGATGACCGCGCATTGGGGCATTGAGGACCCGGCGACTGTAGAGGGCAGTGGCCAGCGCGAGGCTTTCGTTCAGGCATTGCGCTATCTTCGGCGGCGGATCGAGCTGTTCCTTGCCTTGCCACTTTCTGCGATCGACGACATGGCGTTGAAAGCGAAGCTGGGGGAGATCGGACGGCAGGAAGGCGCGACCGGGCAGGTGTCCGCTTGATCGGCGACACGCGCCGTCAGCTTGCGGCGGAAGCCATCGGCTCATTTTTCCTTTTCGCGACCGTCATCGGGTCGGGTATCATGGCCGAACAACTGGCGGGCGGGAATGTCGCTATTGCCTTGCTCAGCAACACGTTGGCGACCGGGGCGATCTTGTTCGTGTTGATCACGATGCTGGGGCCAATCTCTGGCGCGCATTTCAATCCGGCAGTTTCACTGGTTGCGTGGCTCCGTAAGGATTTGGGCGGGATGCTCGTACTAGCTTATGTAGTCGTGCAACTTGCTGGCGGTGTTGCCGGTGTATTGACCGCGCACTTGATGTTCGACGTGCCGACCCTGCAAATGTCTATCAAGGCTCGCAACGGCGTTGGCCAATGGACGGGCGAATTTGTCGCGACTTTTGGGCTTGTCCTGACGATCTTGGGCACGGTTCGATGGCGCGAGCAGGCCGTTCCGGCCAGCGTCGCGCTCTATATCACCGCCGCCTACTGGTTCACGTCATCGACGAGCTTCGCCAACCCAGCGATCACAATTGCGCGGAGCCTAAGTGACAGCTTCGCGGGCATCGCGTTATCGGACGTGCCAGCGTTCGTAGCCGTGCAGATCGCGGGCGCGTTGGCAGCATACGGCTGTGCCCTGCTTTTGTTCACACCTGACCATCGCCCGACGTTGTAACGTGAGGGCAGCAGCTTCATCCAGACCGCTACGGGCATGTCCTTTATCGACCGACGTTTGGTCGCTTTCCGCAGACCTTCGATGTCCGTCAAGACATTTCGCCTGACGCGATCAGGAGAAGTCACACGCAGAACATCGCTGAATTCACATCATCGGTCGAAGCGGCAAGATCGATGACGCCAAGGACGTCACGCACCTCTTGGTTGCGGCCAACTACATAGGTGGCGGAGTCCTTGCGGGGATGATGCTTTGGTCGTTCCTGCCCGAAACCATTGCTCGCGCTGTGCCGGAAAACTGGCACTGGTCCGAGCGCATGGCGGCGAAAATGGTCGGCGAATCATCGCGCTGGGATGCAGGCACGCGCCTCATGCGGAGCGAAAGCCCCCACGCTTTGAATGCGCTTGAGCCGGCAGCCGATTTGCTGCGCGACAACCGAGAGACTATCGAGGCTTGCCAAAAATCTGCCGCGAACGCGAAACAGCCGGTGCGTTGCACGGTCAGAATTCGGGTAGGGAGCGAGCCTCGTAATTGATAACCGAGCAGCTAGTTGCCTGATTTTTGGTTCCGTAATGATCCAAAACAGCCCAATCAGTCCCAGTTAAAACGTGGGAACGAATGTGGGTTCAGATTTTTGAATTGGCCATTTTTTCTTTTGAAAACAAAGTGATAAATGACTTGAATGGTAGACGCTGAGGGGTTCGAACCCACGACCCGCTGATTAAGAGTCAGCTGCTCTACCAACTGAGCTAAGCGTCCCCATTTCGGCGTGGGCCAGTTGCCCAGCGCCGTTTGGAGCGCCGCCTTTGATGGGATTCGGCGCTTTTGTCAAGCGTCGGCTGAGGGCGTCAGCCGAATTGCCCACGCTTTGCGCCGGGGTGGCGTTCGATCGACATGATGATGCCGACACAAATCATCATGGTCAGCATGGATGAACCGCCGTGGCTGACAAAAGGCAAGGGTATGCCTGCGACAGGGGCGAGGCCAACGACCATCAGCAAGTTGATCATGATGTAAAAGAAAATCGTGCATGTCAGCCCGGCAGCGACCAGTTGACCATAGCGGGTCTTGCTCTGCATCGCGACATTTATGCCCCAACGCATCAGCAGGAAATAGAGAAACAGGATGACAAATCCACCAATGATTCCCCATTCCTCCGCCATGGTTGCGAACACGAAATCAGTGTGGCCCTCTGGCAGATAATCGAGATGGCTTTGCGTACCGTTGCCAAACCCCTTGCCGAAAATTCCGCCGGAGCCAATCGCGATTTTAGATTGGGTAATGTGATAGCCAGCGCCCAGCGGGTCGTTTTCCGGGTTGAGGAAAATCAGCACCCGGTCTTGTTGATATGGCTTCATCGCGAAAAAATAGACTAGCGGCGCGATGACCGCCAACGCGCCGCCCGCCCCGATAAAATAGATGAGCGGCAAGCCTGCAAGAAATCCGACAACGCCCAGCCCGAACGCATAGGCAATCGCGGCGTCGAAGTCCGGCTGGATAATGACGAGAATGCTCGGCAGCACCAAAATCGCAATCAACGGCCAGATCGCATCGATGCCATAAATGCGGTTGGGCGGCAGCCGGTCGAAAAACCATGCGGCGGCGAGCACCATGACAGGCTTCATCAGTTCGGACGGCTGCAAGGTAATGATGCCAAGGTTGATCCACCTCTGGCTGCCGCCGCCGACAAAGCCCATTAGCTCGACCACGACGAGCAACACCAGCAGAACGAGATACAGCGGAAACGTCATCGATTTCCAGAAGTCGAGCGACATGCGCGACATGATAATCGCCATTGCCAGCAGCACGAGAAAGCGCACGACGTGCTTTCCGGCCCACGGCTCAAGATGGCCACCTGCCGCCGAATATAGCACCGTCGCGCCAAAGCCGACCAGCGCCATCAAGATAAAGATCACGCGCCAGGGCAGGCTGGCAATCGGTGCCGGGACGATACTGTTCATGGCGTCACGCTGTTCATAACGCGGTCGGGTCTAGCGGTGGTGGCTCGGCAGGCTGACCCTGGAAAGCAGCGTATTTGGTCGCCATCCGCTGCTCGATATTTCCGCCCCAGCCAGCTTCGAACGCCTCCAGCGATTTCATCGCCTGTTCTTTGTCATACAGAAAGGTGAGGACGTCTTTGGCAATCGGCGCGGCTGCCCTTGCACCACCCAAGCCATGTTCGATAACGACCGAAGCGCCATAGCGTGGATTGACCACTGGCGCGAAACAGACGAACAATCCGTGATCGCGATATTTCCACGCGCCAGATTGTCCGCGCTGCGACCCTTCGATACGCCGAACCTGCGCGGTGCCCGTTTTCCCTGCCATCATGATATCGGGCACTTGCAGTCTGCTGCGTACCGCCGTTCCGGCGCCGTTGACGACCCGGTCCATACCGTCGCGCACGATCGCCAGATGTTCTTCCGGAAAGGGAAGCCGAATTGGCGGCGTACGCTTTTTCAACAGAATCTGGGGCTGGATGTCGAGGCCCGACGCGAGGCGTGCGGCCATGATAGCAAGCTGAAACGGGCTGACCGATACATAGCCCTGACCGATCGTGGCGTTCAACGTATCGGATTCGGTCCATTTCTGGTCATATTTCCGCAGCTTCCAGGCGCTGTCGGGAATGGTTCCGTACCGCTGTGACGGGAAAGGCAACGGGAATTCCTGGCCAAGCCCTAGCGCCTTGGCGAACGGCGCGATCGCGTCGTAACCGATGCGCCTGCCCATCGAATAGAAATAGGTGTTGCAACTTTTCATAATCGCGTTGGGCATGTTCATCGGTCCATGCCGGCCAAGGCATTTGAACACGCGGTTGCCCAGCCGGTATCCACCGCCGCACGACACGGTTTCTTCGGGGTCGACACCGTGATGCAGTAAAGCGAGCGCAGCCGCCGGTTTCAAGGTTGAGCCAGGCGGATATAATCCCTGCAGCGCCTTGTTCAGCATGGGGATATGGTCGTCCTCGCGCAGCATTTTCCATTCGATCCGGCCAATGCCATCGGAAAAACTGTTCGGGTCATAACAGGGCATTGATGCCATCGTCAGGATATCGCCGGTCAGGCAATCGAACACAACGACGGAGCCGGACTCTGTTCCTAATCGCCGCGCCGCGTAATTATGCAGATCGATATCAATGGTAAGCTGCACAGGTTTGCCGGGCGTATCGGGCCGCGTCGTGAGTTCGCGGACAATTTTGCCCCGCGCCGTGACTTCGGTTCTCTTGGCGCCGGGCTCGCCCTGAAGCTGCGCCTCCAGCGTTTTTTCAAGCCCGTCTTTGCCGACTTTGAAACCCGGTGTGATCAGCAACGGGTTCTTGTTTTCCTGATACTCTTCGGCCGAAACGGTGCCGACATAGCCGATTAAATGCCCGACCGCTGCGCCGCTTGGATAATATCGCGAATATCCCTGACGTGGACTTACGCCGGGCAGATCGGGCAGCCGAACGCTTACGGCGGCAAAGCGTTCATAATCCAGCCCGTCGGCGACCTGAACCGGCTGAAACCCCTGCGCGGCCTTTAGTTCGCGGTTGATACGGTCGATCTCGTCGGGATCGAGCGCCAGCAATTGTGCCAGCGTGCCGATCGTCGCTTCCTTGTTGACCAGGCGGTCGGGGATAATATCGACGCGAAAATCGGCGCGGTTGTTGGCGATGGGTTTGCCATAACGGTCAATGAACCAGCCCCGGCGGGGCGGGATGATGGTCAGGTTGACGCGGTTGCTTTCGGCCAGCAGTTTGTATTTCTCGTTATCGGCAACTGCAATGTAGGACATCCGGCCCGCAACAACCAACCCGATGGCTGCCTGCACACCACCGACGAACATTGCGCGGCGAGTGAAAGTGAAATCAAGCTGTCCCGATGTAACCTGCTTTTCAATCTTCATGTCGCCAGTCGCCAGCTATCCAGACGCGCACATATTCGCACGACAAGCGGATATAGCAATATCGACAATATCATCTGCGGCAATAAAACAATCGGGTCAGGAACTGCGTGAGCAAGGCTCGCAATCCACAACCCTCCGAGCAGTACAGCGATGATGAGCAGCGACGCAATCAGCCAGTCCTGAATATGGTCGCGCCAGATTGCGCGCGAATCGATTACCTCAATAGTCAGCATCGCCAACGACCACAGCAGCCCGGCGCTGCCGAACGGCTGGCCGCTGAAAATATCGTCCATCAGCCCGAATGGCACGCCTGACCAAACCGGTAACAATCCCGGGCGCATCAACCGCCAACTGAGGAACACCAGAAAACCGAACGGCGGCAAAAGCGGCTGGGCGGTAAAAATCGGCAACGTTGTTACCATCGATGCGAGTATCACCGATGCAATCGGGATTGCCAGCATCTTCAGCGTCGATGGTTCGCGGTCGAACCGGCTTTCATATTCGCGGCCAGGACGCAGCGGCAGCCGGATTGCGGTCACCGGGCTTTTCATTCGGCCGCCTCTTTGGTCGCACCGTCCGGAGCGACGGCTTGCTGGGCGGCGCGGGCTTCGGCCTGATAGGCTTTCATCACAATGGCATAAGGCGTGTTTGCCGGATCGGCCAGTGGCCGCGCGAGCGCGCCATCGTTGGTACGGCGTATAACCCGCGCGAACGGGATGTTGGGCTGGTAAAGGCCACCATTGCCCGACGTCACGATGATATCACCGACCTTGAACGGGCTCTCCCCCAGGTTCAACGGCTTGATGACAACAAGCCCGTTGCCCAACCCGGTTGAAAACGCGGGAAGGCCATCGCTGGCACGCATGACCGGAACAAGGTTTTCGGCGTCGGTAACCAGCAAAATGCGCGCAGTGGTCGGCCCGGTGTCGATGACGCGGCCAATCAGGCCGGCAGGACCGCGTACCGGCTGAGCGCGTTCGACAGCGTAATTGGACCCAATCGACAGCGTGGCGACGCGGCGCGTGCTCGATGCAGTCGAACTGATCAGCCGCCCGACGGCGACTTGCTCGACGGTTTCCTCCTGCAAGTTAAGCAGCCCGCGCAGCCTCGCGTTTTCCACCCGCAGCGCCTTTGCTTCGATCAGTTTCAGGCGGTTCTTTTTTGCCTCGTTGGTCAATGCGGCATTTTTGGATGCAGCGTCGAAATAGGCGGACATATTACTGCCGATGTCGTTCCCCGTGCGGCGAATGCTGTTGACGAAGCGCGCAACCGGCGCGGTAATTTCTGCACCTGCGGCGCGCAACGCCGCAAAACCCGTCGGGTCTGCCACCGAAATCACCAGCAACAACGCAGCCACCGCCGTCCCTGCAATCGCGATTACATAAGTCGCGAACAGGCCATATTGCGCCTTCCGGGAAAATCCGGGGCGCCGGTGAGGGGGCGGCGCCATCCTCTCTCGCCTTATGCGGTGAGCAGGACGCCGCGGAAGATTGGATCTTCCATCGCTCTGCCGGTACCGATGGCCACGCAAGTCAGCGGATCTTCGGCGACAGTCACGGGCAAGCCGGTTTCATCGCGAAGATATTCATCCAGACCAGCCATCAACGCACCACCGCCCGTCAACACGATTCCCTGATCGACGATATCGGCGGCCAGTTCGGGTGCGGTATTTTCAAGGGCGATGCGGACGCCTTCCAATATCGTGCCGATGGGTTCGGACAATGCTTCGGCAATCTGGCCCTGGTTAATCGAGATTTCTTTTGGAACGCCATTGACCAGATCGCGGCCTTTGATGTGCAACGTCTGGCCGATGCCGTCCGCTGGTGGACGTGCGGTACCGAAATCTTTTTTGATACGTTCGGCGGTGGCTTCGCCGATCAGCAGATTATGATGTCGCCTGACATAAGAGACGATCGATTCGTCCATCTTGTCACCTCCCGTACGCACAGAGGTCGTGTAGGCAAGGCCGCGCAACGACAGCACCGCAACTTCGGTCGTGCCGCCGCCGATATCGACGACCATCGAACCGATTGGCTCGGTAACTGGCATATCGGCACCGATCGCGGCTGCCATGGGTTCTTCGATCAGGAACACCTGGCTCGCGCCGGCATTCGATGCCGCATCGCGAATGGCGCGGCGCTCGACGGATGTAGACCCCGACGGCACACAAATAACGATTTCGGGGTAGCTGAACATCCGGCGCTTGCCGTGCACTTTATGGATGAAGTGCTTGATCATCTGTTCGGCGACGTCGATGTCGGCGATAACGCCATCGCGCAACGGACGGATCGCCTCGATGCTGTCGGGGGTCTTGCCCATCATCAGTTTCGCATCGTCGCCAACCGCCTTCACGCGCTTGATGCCGTTCAGCGTTTCGATGGCAACCACCGAAGGTTCGTTCAAAACAATGCCCTGGCCGCGCACATACACCACCGTGTTCGCGGTGCCGAGGTCGATCGCCATATCCTGCGATGCGAAACGGAAAAACTTGCCAAATACCATTTAATATCCACCCAATTCGAATGAGTCTTAACACGCCAAAAATAATCGCGCGGTCCTAGCGGAATTTGCTGTTTTACAAAACAGGTATTTGGCTGGATTGCGAACGATTAAGGAGTCGCCTGGACCCGGCGCTTGGGCTAGGAAAGCGCGCATGTCAATAAGAAGGCTCCCGGAAAATTTGGTCAACCGGATCGCCGCTGGTGAAGTGGTCGAAAGACCAGCCAGCGCGTTGAAGGAACTCGTTGAAAACGCCATCGATTCCGGCGCCCGCAACATAATCGTAAGGCTGATAGCGGGCGGCATTGATTTGATCGAAGTCACAGACGATGGTTGCGGCATGTCACCTGCCGATATGGCGTTGGCGCTGGAGCGGCATGCGACGTCGAAACTGCCCGATGAAGATATCGAGCTGGTCACGACCCTAGGCTTCCGTGGCGAGGCTTTGCCATCGATTGCCAGCGTGTCGAAGATGACGCTGGAGAGTAGGGTCGCAGCGGGTGAAGGCTGGACGCGGATTGTCGATCATGGGGCGCTGGTAGGTGAGAGGCCGGCGTCCATTCCGCCCGGAACGCGCGTTCGCGTTGAGAACCTATTCGGCAATGTGCCCGCCCGTCGCAAATTCCTTCGCAGTCCGCGTTCCGAATATGCTGCAGCGCTCGACACCATGAAGCGGTTGGCGATGGCGCGTCCTGACGTAGGTTTTACCGTCGAGCATGACGGACGGCGGGTGCTTGCGGTGCAGGCAGATATGTCGCGCCCCGAGCGCGTTGCGGCGCTGACCAGCGGTGAGTTGATCGACAACAGCGTCGGCCTCGACTTCGAACGCGAGGGCATAAGGCTGGGCGGTATTGCGAGCCTGCCAACCTATAATCGCGGCGTTGCCGACCATCAGTTCCTGTTCGTCAACGGCCGTCCGGTAAAGGACCGCTTACTGATCGGTGCAGTGCGCGGTGCTTATGCCGAAATGCTGGCGCGCGACCGGCATGCGGTGGTGGCTTTGTTCCTCGATCTGCCGCCGACCGAAGTCGATGTGAACGTCCATCCGGCCAAGACCGAAGTGCGGTTTCGCGAGCCAGCGCTCATTCGCGGCATGATCGTGTCCGGTCTGCGCCATGCACTTGACCAATCAGGCTTCCGCGCAGTGCAGCGTGCAGCGGAGGTGAATTGGCAGCAGGAACCGGTTCGGACGGCGCAAGGTGATATCTTCACCGCGCCTTATACCGCGTATCAAGGCAATTATGCGCCGCGTCCGGCATTTCCAGGCCTTGCCGAAAACCGCAGTAGTTTTGCCGATATGGGCGCAATTCAAGGCGAAGATTTAGCGCCTTTACTGGGTCGTGCAGCGGAAGCGCATGAGCCGGTGCCAGAAGCCACGCGCTATCCTTTGGGCGTCGCACGCGGGCAGGTTGCCAAGACCTATATTGTTGCCGAGGCCGAGGACGGGTTGGTCCTCGTCGACCAGCACGCCGCGCACGAACGGCTGGTGCTGGAAAGGATGCGCGCCGCGATGG
>JANOPT010000246.1:0-9509 GCA_031421975.1 Sphingomonadales bacterium
GCTGCCAATGCGGTTGGCGCATAATCCCAAAGCGAGGATGCGCCGCCCTCCTGATGATGCCGCAGCCAATATTGGTGGAATGGTAACAGCCCCAAAGGCCGCCCGATCTGTCCGAACGCATGGATATAGCGATGCCCCGGCTCGGTCCAATCGGCAAACTCGATGCCAAGCTTGAACGACCCTTGCGTTGCACGGATGAATTCATTTTCGTCGATACCGAGGCTCTGGTTGAACAATTGAATGGCGGGAATGGTCGCTTCACCAACGCCGACGGTACCGATGTCGTCGGACTCAATCAGCCGTATGGAATAGCCTGGCCCTAAAAAGCGCGCGAAGGCAGCCGCTGCCATCCAACCGGCAGTCCCTCCTCCAACTATCACTATCTGTTTCAGAGCGCTCTCCATGCTCTTTCTTACTGACAAAAAAGGCCCCCGCCACGTCAGGATTTTCCTGAACCGCGGCGGGGGCCTCGTGATTAGCTCATCAGAACTTGAACGTGAAGCCAGCGAGGAAACGGCGGCCGTAAATCTGGTAATCGATTACCTGATTCCGCGAGGCACCGATTGCCGCAAAGCGCTCGTCGGTGAGGTTCTGGCCTTGCAGATACACCGACAATCCCTGAAGCGCGCTGCCTTCCTGGAAGTCATAGCCAATCTGGCCATCGACAATCATCTCGGCAAGCGCGGTACGGCGCGTCGGCGATCCGCCGAAGCCGGTGAAATCGCCAAGGAATGTCGAACGATAACGAACTGAGCCGCGTGCGTTGAAGCCCCATTTTTCGAAAAACGCTGTGCCGTTAGCAACCCATTTCGAATAGCCTGGAATCTGGTCGACATTGCCCTGTGCATCCTCGATCTTGGTCTTGGTATAGCCAACGCCGCCCGTCACGCCAAAGCCGTCAAGTGCTTCACTGATGTTGCTAAAGGGCAGGGTGATGGCGAGTTCACCACCATAGAGGCTGCCGCCACCTGTGTTGAATGGCGCTTCAATGCTGCCAATAAGTGTCGCCGGTGGCGCGCCCACGGGCAGAGGATAACCAGTAAAGTCGAACGGCAGTCGCGTCCGGTCGATGTAGCTCTTTATATCCTTGTAAAACAGTTGAAGCGACACAACGCCCGACTGGCCGAAATATTTTTCGAAGTTCAAATCAAATGCGTTGGCGCGATAGGGGCGCAATTGCGGGTTACCGCCATTCCCGGACAAGCAGGGAATTGCGACCGGACAGTTTGCTACATTTGACTGTTCAAGGCCGTAAGAGAGCGCCACGCGTAAGTCATCCAGACGGGGACGCTGAATCTGGCGAGATGCAGCAAAGCGAACGACGAAGTCACTGTCGAACCGCATAGATAGGTTCAAGCTTGGAAGCACATCCCAATAGCTAACGCTTGCGCGGGCCTGATTAGCGACACCGCCAGCATACACGATCCCCGAAGAACCTTGATCGGTATGAATGGCCTGCACGCCGACATTACCTGTCAAAGTCGCGCTACCCAACTCCTGTTCGATATCAGCCTGCAGATAGGCTGTCATCAGGTCCTCAGACACCCGATACGCCTTTGCCGGGATATCGGGTGACAGGTTGCGATCAAGCACCAGTGTTCCATCGGCAATAAGGTCACGCGCGTCATAGCTGACAACAGGTCCAAGGCCGAGATATCCGAGATTGGTTGGGCGCAAAAGAGCTCCGGTCGGAATTGCAAGCTCGAGTGCTCCGCCGCGCAAACGCACGAGGAACTCGTCGGGCGTCAGGCTCTTGTTGCGGTCGGTATAGTTCATACCGAACTTGATTGCCGAAAAGATACCTTCGACCTCTTTTTCAACACCGACGCGATACTGCTTCAATTCGTCTTCGATGATGCGGTTGTTGTAATAACCGGCTTGGGGAACGGTCCCGCCACCCCAGCCAAGCGGGTCGGTTAGCTTGATGATTGCGGGATTGCTATAGTCAAGGCTTGGGCTGAAAACGGTCCCTGTGGGTCCGGACTCGAAACCGATTGTTGCAGCTGCGCCGTTGCCTGTGTCATCGCCGTTAAATCCGGTACCGGAATAGCTTTCAATGCTGAGTTCATTACGGTCTGTTCGCGAATACCCGATGTCGACAAACGCCTTCCAGCCATCGTCGCCATCATATGCAGCGTTATACCCGAATGAATATAAGTCGGCCTTGCGCTGGAATATGTCGTTACGCACGACGCCTCTGACATTTGCAAACTGGCCGGATGTCGCAAAACCGTCGGAAGCGGTAAAGCTACCGGGAACAAATGTAGTGCCGAACGCCCCGAAGCCGAGTGGAAGCTCGATGCCACGTTTAGACTGGTCATCTTCAAAATTTGAATAGAAGCCGTCGAACGTCATACGAATGGTATCCGACGCCTGATATTGCAATGTTCCGTTCAATCCCAGACGCTTTAGCTGGGTCGAGGTCACAAAAGATTTCGAGCCGCCGATAGTAAATGGCCGCGCCGCCGAACCGTCGCCTGCATAACCCCAAGCATTGAATTCCTGAAGCTGATAGGGCTCATCAACGTAGGACGCCGAAAGCGCAATGCCGATGGTGTCATCGGCAAACTGGTCAACATACGTCGCGTTGGCGCGGTACCCGTATTTTTTCGAACCTGCGTTCAGCGCGCCAAGATCGGCGTAAGTGCCGCGCGCACCAACCGCAATTACTTGCTTGCCATAATCGAGCGGACGAACGGTGCGGATGTCGATGGTGCCGACCAGGCCTTGGCCGACGAGCGAGGCTGTCGGCGATTTGTAGACGACGACCTGGCTGACGATTTCTGAGGGATACTGGTCAAACTCGACTGCGCGGCTGTCGCCGGTCGACGTTTGTTCGCGGCCGTTCAGCACCGTCTGCGAGAAATCAGGGCCAAAGCCGCGGATCGAGATGTTGTTCGAGCGGCCATTAAGGCGCTGCGAGGTAACACCCGGCAGGCGGGCAATCGATTCACCTATCGAGGCATCGGGCAGCTTCCCGATATCTTCGGCAGAAACCGATTCAACGATCTGGTCATTATTTTTCTTTTCGTTGACGGCATTTTCAAGGCTGGCGCGGAAACCGGAAACGACGATGGCGTCTTCTTCTTCTTCCTCAACAGGCGTTGCGTCCTGGGCAAAAGCAGGCGCGGCAAAAGCGGCAACCATTGCGGTTCCAATCGCAAAGCGGCTGGCATTATGTGCAAAACGGCGCACGGAATTAAACTGGAACTTGGCCATGATTTACTCCCCTAAATGGTTCCGTCCAATTTGAAGGGCGGTAACCGGCTACATTGTGCATCCAATCGCTGACCGATATCGATGCCATTATCACGATGACAAATTGCGCTTGAACGGGGTCGTTGGCCATAAATCCACATACGTATTCAGAATATGCATTCAAACATGTGGCTATTTGGACACAGTTCTGATGTCGTCCGCAATCGATTTTCGCCGCCATTGCGCGTCTGTCGGCTTAAGTCTACGAGGGTCGGCGGAGCAGGAGAGGCGTTGACCGTTAATGGCAGTCAAAGCGACATCATTCGATATTGCACAGCTGGCCGGCGTGTCACAGCCAACCGTTTCGCGCGCGCTTCGCGGTAGTACGACGGTATCGGAGCAGACGCGCAAACGGATCGAGGCGATCGCCCAGCAGTTGAACTATAAAGTCGATAAAAATGCATCCAACCTCCGGCTTCGCGAAACGCGGACTTTGGCATTGTTGTTCTTTGAAGACCCGATGCCGGATGAATCCGGCATAAACCCCTTTTTTCTCTCAATGCTTGGCTCGCTGACGCGAACCTGCGCCCAGCGTGGTTATGACTTGCTGATCTCGTTCCAGCAATTATCATCCAACTGGCATGTGGATTATGAAGACAGCCGCAAGGCGGACGGGATAATCTTGCTTGGCTATGGTGACTATGAATTATACCGGGCAAAACTAGAACAGTTGGTAGAGCAGGGTACGCATTTCGTCCGCTGGGGCTTTGCACAGGAAGGTCAGCCGGGGACGACCATCGGCTGCGATAATTTTCGCGGCGGTTTAGATGCGACGCGGCACCTGATGCAGCACGGACGCACGAAAATCGCGTTTCTCGGAGATGCGAGCAGTCATTATCCCGAATTTCAGGATCGCTATCGCGGCTCTTGTGAAGCGCAAGGCGGTGAGGGGATCATCGCCGACCCGAAACTTCAGATCGATGCCTTAAATTCGCAGCAGGCGGGTTATGATGCGGCGCAGGCCCTGATTGCCAGCGGAGCACAATTCGATGCGATCTTTGCAGCAAGTGACACCATTGCTATCGGGGCGATGCAGGCGCTGCGCGATCATGGGTTGGACGTTCCGAACGACGTCTCGATTGTAGGTTTTGACGATATTCCTGCCGCCAGCCTCACACATCCACCACTGACTACCATCCAACAAAACTACAAACTGGCAGGCGAAATACTGGTTGATGGGGTCCTTCAGCAAATCCGCAACGAGCATGCCCCTGCTGCGGTGCTTCCGGCGACATTGATCATACGACAATCCTGCGGCGCGCACTGAACTTATACGTATGCGTAGCTCGATAACGCGGCGTCGGCCATTGCGGCTATTAGCTGTTTCTGTCAGCCTATCCCTATAAAAATATTGGGAGAGAGAGGCCGTGGAAAAACCGAGTCAGGGATTTTGGGGGCTATGGAATATCAGCTTTGGGTTCTTTGGGATCCAAATCGGGTTCGAGCTTCAAAATAACAATATGAGCCGCATTTTCCAAACGATGGGTGCATCACTTGATGACCTTCCCGCGCTTTGGATTGCCGCACCATTGACTGGGCTGTTGGTCCAGCCAATTATCGGTCATATGAGTGATCGGACTTGGTTGGGCCGCCTCGGTCGCCGCCGACCCTATTTTCTGGCTGGAGCATTATTGGCGAGCCTGTCGCTGTTTTTCATGCCTATGGCCCCAGCGTTATTGTTTGCCGCAGCGTTATTGTGGCTGCTCGACGCCTCATTGAACATTTCGATGGAGCCGTTTCGGGCATTTGTTGGCGACATGCTGGACAAGAAGCAGCATAGTCTGGGTTATGCGTTGCAAGCCGGTTTTATCGGTGCGGGCGCGGTTACGGCTGCGGTTTTTCCGTGGCTGCTCGACCATTTCAACGTCGCCAATACGGCGCCTGCGGGCCAAATTCCCGACACGGTCCGGTATAGTTTCTGGTTTGGTGCCTTCGCGTTGCTGGCCGCAGTGCTCGTCACGGTCGTTTCTACACGCGAATATAGTCCCGATGAAATGAGAGCATTTTACGGGGGCGCCGAGGCAGAAAACGAAATTGACACCGTCCGCGTCCTTGCATCCCGCAGCTTTACAAGCTGCATGATGTGGATTTTCGCCGGTGCGGCGGTTGCGCTTTCCGTTTTCCAGTTGAGTCTCGAAAAGGAAATGTACCTGCTTGCCGGATTGCTCGCGGCTTATGGCTCCGCGAGCATATTTGCCATCTACCTCGCCCGAAGCGGAAGCGATTCAAATATGTTGTCGCATATAATCGGCGATTTTTCCGGGATGCCGCAGGTCATGAAACGTTTGGCAGTGGTTCAGTTCTTCAGCTGGTCGGCGTTGTTCATCATGTGGATATACACCACGCCAGTCGTGGCGCAGTATATATTCGGATCGAGTGACCCAATGTCGGCGGCGTATCAAGCGGGTGGGAATTGGGTCGGGATCATGTCGTTGGTCAGAAACGGGGTGGCAATGATTGCCGCATTGCTGATCTTGCCGTGGCTGGGGCGACGCTTCGGCAACGCGCGAACGCACATGGTCTGTTTGCTTATCGGGTCGGCGGGATATTTGTCTTTTCTGTTTGTTCGCGACCCAAACATCATCCTGATTTCGCAAATCGCGCTGGGCATCGCATGGGCATCGATCTTGGCGATGCCTTACGCCATTCTTGCCTCCAGTCTGCCGCAGAAAAAGCTTGGTATCTATATGGGGCTTTTCAACGTGTTCATTGTCATTCCCCAACTTTTGGTTGCAACGGCAATGGGGACAATCCTTAAAAGCTATTTTCCGACAGAGCCGGTCTGGACAATGGCATTCGCCGCATCAGTCATGGCTATGGCCGCGCTTGCCATGTTGCGCGTTCAGGAGGCATCGGACTGACCGCGTTCTTGCGCGCGTAGCTGGCTCTCCAGGCGACGCGCGATGGCTTCTGGCGATCCGGTATATTTTGCCAGTCGCGCATAGATAATCGGGATCAGTACGAGCGTGATCAGCGTTGCCAGAGTTACGCCGAACACGATCACAACACCGATGGCCGAACGTGCCGCACCGCCCGCACCGCCAGCCATGGCCAGCGGAATTGCACCGAATACCGTCGCAATGGAGGTCATCAAAATTGGACGCAGCCTTCGCGCCGCTGCCTGTTTTATGGCGTCCAATATTTCATTGCCTTCGTCGCGCAACTGATTGGCAAATTCAACAATCAGGATACCGTTTTTTGCCGCAAGCCCGACGAGCATAACGACGCCGATTTGACTGTACAGGTTCAGCGTCATACCGGTCAGCGCGAGCCCGATGATGCCGCCGCCAACCGCAAGAGGAACAGTGGTAATGATGGTAGCGGGATGAACAAAGCTCTCAAACTGTGCAGCTAAAACGAGATAGACGAGCAAGATCGTCAAGATGAACACGATTACGATAGACCCGCCGGTTTCCTTGAACGCCTGACTTTCACCGCGATACCCAACGGCGAGCACTTCTGGTGACGCTGCGGCCTGTTCCTCCAAAAAGGCCAGTGCTTCGCCCATCGAATAGCCTGGTGCCAATCCACCCGAAAGCGTGACCGCCCGAAGCTTATTGAAGCGTCCCAAATCGCGTGCACCTGCGGTTTCGGTATATTTTACCATATTGGCCAGTGACACCAGCGATCCATCACGCGCGCGAACTTGAATTGCCGCAAGGTTTTCCGGAGATGCGCGATCGACAGCGTCGGCTTGGATGATAACGCGATATTCCTCGCCGCGATCGACGTAGGTTGACACCCGCCGCGACCCAAGCAACGATTGCAGCGCCTGGCTGACATCCGAAACCGACACACCCAGATCACCGGCGCGCGCGGTATCGACTTCGATTTCCATTTGCGGCTTTGTTTCCTTATAATCTGAATCGAGGTTCACGATACCGGGGTTGTCGCGCGCTGCGGTCAATATCCGGTCGCGCGCAGCAGTAAGCGATTCATAAGTCGAGCCGGCAATCACGAAATTGAGCGGCTGCCCGCGGCCACGGCCGATTGACGAACGCGCCGTGCCATTACCGCGTACCGCTGGAAGCTCGGCCAGGATTTTATTGACCTGCGCGACGACATCCTCGGTGCTCTCGGTGCGCTCCTCCCATGGTTTCAGAAAAATAACGAACGTACCGTTGTTAAAGTCATCACTCGCAGAAAATCCGCCGGGCGTGCGCTGGATGATTGACCGGACAGTGCCTTTCTCAAGCAGGGCAAGCATCGGGTCCGACGCTTGCTGCATATATTTGTCCATTGCCTCATACCCTGTGCCTTCGGGCGCGGAGATATTGGCGTTCAGAATGCCGACATCTTCGGCCGGGGCCAGTTCGGACTGAATAGTGGTAAACAGAAAACCCGACAGAGCAAGAAAAGCGAAAACGCCGATCAAGGCAACCATCGGTTTGCCGATAACCTTGTCGAGCAGCCTGGCATAGCCGTTCTCGACACGCTGAAACTTGTCATCCACCCATTTCGCCACTCGTCCGCGTTCTTCTTGTCGAAGCAATTTGGAACACAGCATCGGGGCGAGGCTGAGGGCAACAAACCCTGAAAATGCAATCGCCGCAATCATCGCGCCTGCTAACTCTCGAAATAAAAGACCTGTTTGGCCAGCGAGGAACATCACCGGCACGAAAACCGCGCAAACGACGATGGTGGTCGATATGACCGCAAATGCGACCTGACGGGTGCCGGTAACAGCGGCAACAAGCGGCGGCTCTCCCTGTTCTATCCGGTGATAGACATTCTCCAGAACCACGATCGCGTCGTCAACCACCAGGCCGATGGCAAGTACCAGAGCGAGCAAGGTCAGCAAGTTGATCGAAAATCCGAACAGCCATAGCACGGCGAATGTCGCCAGCAGGCAAATAGGCACGGTAACGGCGGGAACGATCGTCGCCCGCCAACTTCCCAAAAACAGGAATATGACGAGCACGACGAGAGCGGCAGCTTCGGCCAGAGTAGTCCACACGCCATCGATGGCCCGGCTGATAAATTGTGAATCGTCGGACCCGACGATGATCGTCATCCCTTGCGGAAGCGTGGGTTTAATCTGTTCGGCTAGTGCCTTTGCACTGTTTGCTACGGACAGCGTGTTCGCGCCCGATTGCCTTACAATACCCATTCCAAGTGCGGACGCTCCGTTCAACCGGAATGCCGAATAGGGATTTTCCGGGCCTGTTTCGACACGGGCGACATCGCCCAACCGCACCAGATATCCGTCGGTCCCACGCGACACGACAAGCTGTTCGAACTGCGCCTCGCTGGCAAATGGACGGTTGACCCGAAGCGTGACATTCTGGTCGGCGGATTCAAGCCTGCCTGCGGGAAGCTCCACATTTTGCGTCCGCAACGAATTCTCGATGTCCGCTGGCGTCAAACCCAGTGCCGCCAACCGGTCGGGCTTTAGCCATATCCGCATGGATGGCCGAGCCTCGCCACCAATGAAAACACGCGCAACTCCGTCGAGAGCGGAAAAGCGATCGGCAAGATTGCGGTCGACATAATCGCTGAGCTCAAGGCGGGACCACCCTGGTTTAGAAATGACCAGGAACAAAATCGGGGACGCGTCCGCATCGACTTTGCGAACTTCGGGAGCCAGTACTTCTTCAGGAAGGTCGTCGGCCACGCCGCCGACGCGGTCGCGAACATCATTTGCCGCGCTGTCGACCGGACGGCCCGGTGCAAATTCAATCGTGATGTCGGACTGTCCATCGCGTGAGCGCGACGTGATCGTCTGTATGCCTTCAATTCCGGCAAGCGCATTTTCCAGAACTTGCGTTACGCGTGTTTCGACTACACTAGCCGCAGCGCCGGTGTAGGCCGTCCCAACTGAAACAATTGGCGGTTCGGTGTCCGGATATTCCCGGACAGGCAAGTTCATAAATCCGACTGTGCCGATCAGGACCATCAAAATCGCCAGAACTGCGGCGAAAACGGGTCTGCGAACGGACAGGTCCGAAATTGACATATCAAGCCATCATCGACGGTTTTTTGCCGGGCCGCCGCCTGCGCCGCCTTGTGACTTTCCGGTCCGCACGGTCGCCCCGTCCGACAACTTCACGACGCCTTCGGTGACAATATAATCACCCGCTTCAATACCACCGAGAATTTCGACTAGGTTACCGTCCCGACCCCCGGTTTTGACAGGTACGCGCCGCGCTTTTAGAATGCCGCTGACGATGTAAACGAAACTGGCGTCACCTACGCGAACAAGCGAAAGTTCGGGTACTGAGGGAGCCGTTCTTGCCTGCGACACGAACGTC
>JANOPT010000247.1:0-1583 GCA_031421975.1 Sphingomonadales bacterium
GTCACGCGGTCGTGAACGTCCCCACGCGCGCTGAGCACGATAATCGGGAGTCCGGGATGGTCGGCACGCAAGTCAGGAATGAGCGACAGCCCGTCGCCATCCGGAAGAGTCCGATCCAGCAGCACCAAGTCGTAGCAATAACTCAAGACTGCTTCCCGGGCCATTTCGAGCTGCTCGACATGATCGACAATGAATAGTTCACGCTCAAGCGCACCACGTAATGTGACGGCAAATTCAATCTCGTCTTCGACCAACAATATCCTCACCGGTCGGGCGACCTCCAGCCCTTCGCTTCCGTCGTCCACGTTCGGCCGGAGCGCTGGTCATAAACGCAAAGCATCGTCACAGGCTGTGGTCGCTGGCGTTTCTGCCGCGATATTCCTGTGACCAGTGTGACGACCTTGCCGAGGCTGTCGTCAAACCCGACAACTTCGCCGCTGCGCGCCTGTTTCAAGCCGCTTGACGCATTACAACTTTTGGCGACCTTGGCATTGAACGCTGCCCATGAACCCGGTGACGAGGCATGAGCCGCCGATGATGCGAGCAGCGCGCATATAGCTAGAACTCTGACAAACATAACCGAATTCCTTTTCTGAAAATGCTGTGAAATCATCTTATTTTCGCCGTTGATCGACCGCGCATTGATGTCATGGCTGCGGCCAGAATGACCGGAACGGAGAGTATGGCGAGAATAGCCACGCCGAAAAACGCCAACGGGCCGACTCCTGTGTTGACCAAGATGATGGGAAGCTGAGCGAAGGTCAGTGAAAGCCCTGTAATCCATCCGCGCCGCCGCCAAACCAAGCCGAGCGCGACGGCAATGACCATCGAGCCGGGATAAGCCGCTGACCAGTAGTAACGCCCGTCCCACGGCTCATTCGTTGCAACGAGCGCACTAAAAGTGGACCAATAGACGAGGCCAATCGATAGCCCGGCCATTGCTTGTTTCAATTCAGCTAACATGGCCGTTGCCAATATTTATGCACGAACAGCGAAACCTCGGCTGCGGCTTGAGCATCTTCAGGTGCGCCTCCAAAGCCGCCGTGCGGCATCGCTTCGAACACATGAAGTTCGGCGGACACGCCTTGTTCGCAAAGCCTGCGGTGCATGCGAACAGTATTCGAGAGAAACAGGTCGCGGGTGCCGGTAAGCAGCAAGGTAGGCGGGAACCCAGAGAGATCACCGAATAGTGGTGAAAGCAACGGATCGGTCAAGTCCGCCCCCGCAGCGTAAAGCAGGTTATTCGCCATCAATGACTGCGGGAGGACAACATCGAGACCGGCATTGACCGTGAAACTGTCACCCGACTCGGTCAGGTCAACCTGTGGCGAAAGCAGGACAAGAGCCGCAGGTAGAGGTAGCCCTTCGGCCTTTGCACGCAATAAAGTCGCTGCGGCAAGATTGCCGCCTGCCGAGCGTCCGCCGACGATAATGTTTTCCGGCGGATGATTATCAAGCAGCGCGCGATAGGTGGCGACACAATCGTCGAGCGCTGCAGGATAGGGATGCTCGGGCGGCAGGCGATAATCGACGCTGTAACACATTACCGCGTGCTGGTCCGCATGAATTCCCGCGCTTGCACG
>JANOPT010000248.1:0-11949 GCA_031421975.1 Sphingomonadales bacterium
ACTTCGGTCAGCACCATGCCGAGTTCGTTCGCCAAGAAGCGCGCCAACGGCACTTCAAGCTGCGAGTCGGGCATGAAGAAAATCGTGCGGCCTTCAAGCCGTTCGCGGTGGTGTGCCAGCGCGGTGGTGGCGCGGTCCTGATAGGGGCGAAGCACTGCGTCGAAATGGCTGTCCGAAATGCCGAATTCCGCAGCAGCGGCGTGTAGCCAATTAGTTGTGCCTTCGACGCCGAGCGGGAAAAGCGCATCGAGCCGGACTGCGCCGCGTTCTTCAAGGCATTGCGCGGTGTCGCCCAGAAAGGGCTGTGCGAGCAGGAAGCGTGTGTTGGGGCCAATGCCCGGCAGATCGGCGACCGCGCGTTCGGGCAGGCTAGCTACATTTTCGATTCCGAACTCGGCAAACAACCGCCGGAACTGGTCTTCGACGATATCTGGAAGCGAACCGACGACGATCAGGTTCTTCGGCGCGTCCGACGCCAATGCTGGCATGACCGGAACGAGCGAGGCCAAACAGGCATCTTCGCCTTCGGTGAAAGTCGTTTCGATGCCGCTGCCCGAGTAATTCAGTATCCGCACCTGCGGCGCATGCTTCGCGCCAAGTCGCTGCGCCGCTTTCGAAAGATCAAGCTTGATGACTTCGGAAGGACAGCTACCTACCAGAAACAGCGATTTGATTTCCGGCCGCCGCGCCAGCAATTGATCGACTATGCGGTCGAGTTCTACGTTTGCATCGGCAAGTCCGGCCAGATCGCGCTCTTCCATGATCGCGGTGGCAAAACGCGGCTCGGCAAAGATCATCACACCGGCCGCTGATTGAAGCAAATGCGCGCAGGTGCGTGACCCGACGACAAGGAAGAAGGCATCCTGCATCTTGCGATGGAGCCAGATGATGCCGGTCAACCCGCAAAAAACTTCCCGCTGGCCGCGTTCTTTCAGGACTGGCGCACAATCCGCTGCATTGGCTGCTGACAGTGGGGCGAGCGCGTTCATGCGGCCACCGCCTTATGCCCGGGCGCTTCAAGCCGAGCCATGCGTAGCTTGTAAAGAAACTGCGCGGCATTAACGACGTATGTCGCATAGGCCGCCAGCGCGACGAGCATCCGGTCGTGCGATGTGCCCCAATCGTTGAAAAGCATTACGAGATATGCGGTGTGCAGTGCCAGAACGGCCATGCTGAAAACATCTTCCCAGAAAAACGGTTTGGCAAACAGCCACTCGCCGAAAACCGCCTTTTCCCAAATTGATCCGGTAATCATGATCGCGTAGAGCGCGACGGTTTTCACGACGACAGATATTTCGGCTGACGACTGGCCCTCGCCAGTCGTCAAAAAGCGGACGACCAAAAACAGGCTGATACCAAAAATCAGGAACTGCACCGGTGCCAACAAACCTTGAACCAATGTCCAGGGCGAATCATCGCGGCGCTTGCGTTGTGCGGCGGTATACAGCGGCACAATCGCTCCAGAAGCCGGGTGATTGGCCACAATCGCGAAACTGTCTTCCGATTCAATATGTCTGCTTAAGGACAGATCACATGCTCCCTCTCTGGAATTCGCCAAATTAAGGAGCGAATCGACAAAGTGTCAAGTTTTTTAGACGTCAAAAAAAATGGACACGAGAGTGTTTGCCAAGGTGTAAAAGTTTCTATACGCTCCGATTCGCATGAGATGGCACAGGCATCCATGAGGCCGACGTTATGCAACGCCGACCAGACTGCTAGGGGAGTCTGCTATATGGCCACTGCTTTTGGAATTTCCGGATTTAAGTCCAGGTTGGATGACTGGCGCGGAAATCGAAAAAATACGCAAATTCGTGAATCGGCCGACAGTGCGCCAGCGCCGATGGACCTGAAGTTGGTCGGCCGACCGGATGACGGTTACGATTTGTCTTTTCTCCTCGAAAATCTTGTAATCCCGAAGCTTATTGCCGATCGGGACAAGCGCGATCAATGGCTGCATTTGCCTGCATTGACGCAGCCCGTTGACCCCAGGCAGCAACCCGTCATTTCGCAAGCCGATGTCGAAGAGTTCACTCAACTTGCATTAAGCGGCGAAGCGCATGTGTTGCTGGATTTTGTTGATCACTGCCTTGAAACCGGAAGCTCGGTTGAAACGATTTATGTCGAATTGCTGGCACCTGCCGCTCGACGGCTGGGTGAGTATTGGGAAGAAGATAGCGAAGACTTTGTCGGCGTTACGATGGGCTTGTGGCGTATTCAGGAAATCCTGCGCGAACTGACCCTGCGGATCCCGCCAAAGTCACAGCCGGGCCATGGCCAGCGCTCGGCGCTTTTTTCGTCGGTACCAGGAGAGCAACATAGTTTCGGCACATTGATGGTCGCGGAATGTTTCCAGCGGGCCGGATGGGATACCGACGTGTTGATTGAACCGAGTCAGTCTGAATTGACCCAAAAATTTGCCAATCGGCATTATGACCTCATCGGATTGACGGTGAGCTGCGACTGCTCTACGGGAGCGCTCGCAAGCTTGGTCAAGACGGTCAAGGCTGTATCCAGTAACCCGCAAATCCGGATTATGATGGGGGGGCGGGTCATCAATGAACAACCTGAACTGGTTGACGAATGCGGCGCAGACGCAACGGCGACAGACGCCTTGTCAGCAGTGGCACTCGGCGATCGCCTTGTACCGGTAAATCCAAAATGTTTCGAGAATCTAATTTAGGGAACTGGCTCTTTCAATGAACCTAGAGTCGACCAGCAGTGACCAGATTCCTTTCAGTGATCCCGACGTTATGTTTGAAGGGTTCACAAAGGCTGATATCATCAACCTTGCTTATTGCGCGGGCGATTTCATGCTTGCCATCGATCAGAACAGCATCATCCGCGATATCGCGGTTAGCGTTCGGGACCATAGCTTTGCAAATCAATGGATTGGCAGGAAGTGGGTGGATACGGTGACCATAGAAAGCCGGCCGAAGATCGAACAGCTGCTTGACCCGCATCATGTCCATAAAAATCATTGGCGCCAGGTAAACCATATACACGACGCCGAAGATGTCCCGGTGAACTACAAGGTTATAAAACCTGAGAACAGTGATTGGCACATCGCCGTCGGGCGCGATCTGCGATCGGTTTCGATCCTTCAGCAGCGGTTATTGAAAACTCAGCAATCGATGGAACGCGACTATCTGCACCTTCGCCAGACAGAGACGCGCTACCGTTTGCTTTTCGATAATATTTCTTACCCCGTACTCATCGCCGATACCGACGGTCATGAAATCCAGCAAGCCAATCGCGCGTGTCACGCGCTTATGGACGCGGCACCTGGATCGCTTGAAGGCAAGGGCTTGCTTAGTCTGGTCGACCGCAGTTTTCGCGATACGGTCATTGCGTATATCGCTGCGGCCTCAGTGAACAGTGCGATTGCACCCGTCAGCGTTCGGCTTGCCGGGCGAGATGGCTATGTAAAGATGGCGGCGTCCGCTTTCCGCCAGTCGGGCAAGCAATATTGGCTGATCAATATCGATGATGGTCTGCATGAAGTGCCGGCCAAACAATCCGATCAATATGTGCTCGATGTCGTCGAAAAAATGCCGGATGCGTTCGTGCTGGCCGACGAAAAACAGTCGATCATCGTTGCAAACCGCGCCTTCGCCGAACTGGTTCAGGCCGGGTCTGTCGAACAGTTGCTGGGCGTCTCGCTTAACCGTTTCATCGGTCGTCCGGATGTGGACCTGGGTCTTTTGAAAAAGCAGCTGAAGGATCATCAGAATGTTCGTAATTTCGGCTCCGTAGTCAATGATCTGAACGGCGGTGAAGAACCCGTTGAAATTTCCGCCATCATGATCGAACGTGAACAGCCGTTGTTCGGCTATTCGGTACGCAGCATCGGCCGCCGCGAACGCGATTTGCCACAATCGGGCGGCACATATCCACGCTCGGTCGAACAGTTGACCGAACTTGTCGGCCGCAAACCGCTCAAGGAAATCGTCCGGGAAAGTACTGACCTTATCGAACGCATGTGTATCGAGGCGGCGCTGGTCCACACGTCGGATAACCGTGCATCGGCTGCGGAAATTCTGGGGCTCAGTCGCCAAAGTCTGTATTCGAAATTGCACCGCCACGGCCTTGGAAACTTGCTCGGTAAAGACTGATGGCCTGGTCATAACGGAACGCCGATACTGGACATAATTTATGTCCAAATAATTTGACAGTCCAATTTATCTGACATAGCCTCGCGCTTATGTCAGACTCCGCAATATCCCCGGGTTTTGGTCGTTTTCCGGCGATCCGCGACGTTGTCGAACTGACAAAACCCGTCACCTGGTTTCCGCCGATGTGGGCTTTCATGTGCGGTGTTATTTCATCGGGCGTGTCACTAGCTGACAGCTGGTTTTTTCTTGTCGCCGGGATCGTGCTGACTGGCCCCCTGGTATGCGGCACCAGCCAGGTCATCAACGACTATTGCGACCGGCATGTCGATGCGATCAACGAACCCGGTCGCCCGATTCCATCGGGGCGCGTGCCCGGTCGCTGGCCGGTCTGGATCGCGCTTTTCGGCTCGGGCATTTCGCTGGCACTTGCTGCGGCCCTTGGCCCTTGGGTTTTACTGGCGACGTGCATCGCGCTGTTCAGCGGATGGGTCTACAGTTCGCCGCCGTTTCGGTTCAAACGCAGCGGGTGGATCGGTCCGCTGGTATGCGCGCTAAGCTATGAGGGGCTGTCATGGTTCACAGGCGCGAGCGTCATGGTTGGCGGGTTACCATCGCAAACAACATTTATCATTTTGCTGTTTTACAGCCTCGGGGCGCACGGTATCATGACGCTGAACGATTTCAAGGCGGTGGATGGGGACCGGGCAACGGGCCTTCGTTCGCTTCCCGTGACCATGGGCGTTCGCGGCGCGGCGGCATTTGCATGCGCCGTCATGGCGGCGGCGCAAATTGCGGTTATCGCGATTCTGTATTTTGAAGGCCTCATGTTGCCCGTGTTTATTGTCGGGCTGTTCACCGTCATCCAATTGGGCCTGATGGTCCGCTTGATAGACGATCCTGCCAGATACGCGCCTTGGTACAATGCCACCGGCGTCTCGCTGTATGTTTTGGGAATGCTCGCGGCGGCGCTTGGCCTGGGAGGATATCTATGATCGGGCAAGACAAGCGGCCGGTCGGCATCGGCTGGCTCGGCATTGTCCGGCTGGGTACGGTCCAGGCCGCAATCGGCGGCATAGTGATGCTGGCGACATCGCTGCTCAACCGCGTCATGGTTGTCGAATATGCGATCGCCGCTGCGGTTCCAGCGGCGCTGGTCGCGTGGCATTATGCCGTGCAGCTCAGCCGGCCTTTATGGGGCTACACCTCGGACCGGTCGACGCGGCGCAGCGCGTGGATCGCCTCGGGGATGGGCATACTCGCGCTGGGAACGCTTGTTTCTGTCGACGCGACCATCATGATGGCGGAGCCGGGATTTGCTCCAGTTATTGTGGCAGTTATCGGATTTACCTGTATCGGACTGGGCGTCGGTATGGCGGGAACAGCATTGCTGGCGCTGCTCGCCTCGCGGGTGGTGATGGAACGCAAGCCTGCGGCGGCAGCGATCACTTGGACGATGATGGTCGCAGGGATCGTCGTTGCCGCAGGCATTTCGGGCGCATATCTCGATCCATTCAGTGAAGCACGATTGGCGATTGTGAGCAGTCTGGTCGTGCTCGTGGCGTTTTGTACCGCGATGCTCGCCCTACGCGGTCTGGAAAAGAACAGCCAGCCGGTTGCCGCGCCGAAACCTGCTGCGATGTCGTCAAGCTTTGCCGATGTCCTGAAAGACATCTGGCAGGACGATCAGGCGCGGCGCTTTACTTACTTCGTCTTCATTTCGATGCTGGCCTACAGCATGCAGGATCTCGTCCTTGAACCATTTGCCGGTTTTGTATTTGCGATGACACCGGGAGAATCGACTCAGCTTGCGGGCGTCCAGCATAGCGGTATCTTGCTTGGCATGCTGGTATCCGGCGTTGGCGGCAGCCTTTATGCAAAGCGCTTCGGACCGAATCTCAAACTGTGGATCGTGCTTGGCTGCGTCGGCTCGGCGGTCATGCTGGCTGGCTTATCGACCGCTGCAATAGTCGGTCAGGCATGGCCGCTGACGGCCAATGTATTTGGCCTTGGCGTTGCCAACGGTATATTTGCCGTCGCCGCCGTCGGTGCCATGCTCGGTCTTGCCAGCGCTGGCGATGCTGCAGGCGAAGGCGCACGAATGGGTGCATGGGGCGCGTCGCAGGCCTTGGCGTTCGGCTCGGGCGGAATGTTGGGGGCGATCATCGTCGATCAGCTTCGCAGTAAAATCGGGCAAGACAGTATCGCGTTCCAGACGGTTTTCGCACTGGAAGCAGCGATGTTTATCATAGCAGCAATAGTAGCGACCGGGACCAGCCTGTCTCGGGCCGGAACAGTCGGAAAGGCAGTGCAAGCATGACCATCAAGGCAGATTATGACGTCATCATTGTCGGCGGCGGACCTTCGGGAGCAACCGCAGCCCATGACCTTGCAAGTGCCGGACATCGCGTGATGCTGCTCGACAAGGCAGGCCGGATCAAGCCGTGCGGCGGCGCGGTACCGCCACGATTGCTTAAGGATTTCGATATTCCGCAAACATTGCTGGTCGCGCATGCCAAATCGGCGCGGATCATTGCGCCGTCGAACAAGAAAGTCGTGATGCCGGTCGGGGACGGCTTTGTCGGCATGGTCGACCGCGATATGTTCGACGAATGGCTGCGTAATCGCGCGGCTGAAGCAGGCGCAATAAGGGTAACCGGAAAGTGCGAAGATATCGACGACAGTGCGGAAGTCGTCACATTATCCTATCGTGCGGATCGTCATTCACCACCGCAAACCGTGACCACGCGCGCGCTGATTGGCGCCGATGGGGCGCGCTCGAATGTCGCCAGGCAGTGCATCAAAAACGCCGAACATGTGAAATGCGTTTTTGCCTATCACGAGATTGTCGAAGTCCCTGATACCATCGATGCCGATTACGAAGAAACCCGCTGTGATGTCTTTTATCAGGGACATTTGTCGCCTGATTTTTATGCGTGGATTTTCCCGCACGGCAAAACTGCGAGTATTGGTCTGGGCAGCGCCGACAAGGGGTTCCCATTGCGCGAAACCACCCGGATGATGCGCGAACAAACAGGATTGTCGCATTGGAAGACCATCCGCCGCGAAGGAGCGCCTATTCCGCTGAAGCCGCTCAAGCGATGGGACAATGGACGCAATGTTGTCGTCGCGGGTGATGCTGCCGGTGTCGTTGCGCCTTCATCGGGAGAGGGCATCTATTATGCCATGACGGCTGGGCGGAACAGCGCCGCTGCGGTTGCCGCTTTCCTCAAAACCGGGGACGCACGGTCGCTTCGGTTGGCGCGCAAGTCGTTCATGAAAGCGCATGGCCGGGTATTGTGGATATTGGGGATGATGCAGTATTTCTGGTACAAGAACGACAAGCGCCGCGAACGCTTTGTCAAGATGTGCGAAGACCCCGATGTCCAGCGCTTGACATGGGAAGCCTATATGAACAAACAATTGGTGAGGCGCGATCCGATGGCCCATATCCGGATATTCTTTAAGGATCTGGGCCATTTATTTGGATTAAAAGCCGTAGAGAGGTAATTCATATCCATGACGAGAGCCGGACTTTTCCCGATCCTGATCGCTGGCTCTTTGGCTTTGATCACCGCTGTCGTCGGCGGCACGATTACCGTCCTCGACACCTGGTATTATTCGCTGGAACAGCCTGGCTGGGCACCGCCCGATTATATGTTCGGTGTCATCTGGACCGCGATTTTTGCGATGATTGCAGTGTCCGGCGTATTGGCATGGGAAAAGGCACCGACAAGACGCGAATCTGAAATCAGCCTGGGGCTGTTCGCATTGAACGGTTTCCTTAATCTTGGATGGAGCTTTGTGTTCTTCCGGATGGAACGGCCTGACATTGCCTTTTACGAGCTGATAGCCCTGTGGCTTTCGGTATTCGTCCTGATCGTGTTTTGCGGCCGGTTTTCAAAATGGTCGGCTGCATTGCTGGTTCCGTATATCGTCTGGGTCACGATTGCTGGCGTGCTTAATTATCAAGTGGTGCAGCTGAACGGCCCCTTTGGTTGATGGAGCAGTTTTTCGCCAGCGGCCGCGCCGTCGATGTCGTCCTGGCGGTATTGGCGTTAGAGGCGGTCTGGCTAAGGTTTCGCGGTAATCGGTGGATCGACATTGTGTCGGCATTGTTGCCCGCCGTGCTGATGATGTTATCGCTTCGTGCCGCGCTGACCGGTATGGCATGGCCGTTTATATCAATCCCGCTAGCTATGGCCTTTCCCGTTCATCTATACGATTTGCACCGGCGCAAGATGATTGGCAAACGCACCGCCTGACGCACAAAAAACCCGGCGGAAAATGCCGGGTTTCCTGTTTATCATATGTCTGCGCCGTTCAATAATCTGGCGCATATCCATGCTCGATGGCCCACAGATACCAGTTGTCGACCGCTGTGCCCGTAAGCAATATACCGATGCCTCCGGTCAGCGGGCAGAGGACCGCGAACCACCAGGCCCAGCGATGGATCGATTCCATCGTGGCGTTAAAGCCCATGGTCCATCTCCAGAACAACGCCGCACGCTCTGACGCTGTGCCGCGGTCGGTAATCTGTTCCAGCTCCCGTTCGCCGCCATAGCGACCCACGGCAAGGATCGTCGCGCCATGCATTGCGAACAGCAAAGCCGACCCGTATAAGAAGACGATCGAAAGCGCATGGAACGGGTTGTAGAACAGGTTCCCGTACTGCAGCGACAGATTGTTGGTCCATTCCAGATGCGGGAATATGCCGAACGGTACCGATTCTGCCCAGCTGTCCATGAAAAACGGACGGATGAAACCGAGCACCAGATAAAGCCAGATGGCAGCCGCAAACGCCCAGGACACATGCGTTCCCATGCCTAACGCCCGCGCCCGGCGATATCCCCTCACCCACCACAGGATAATCGATGTGGTGAGGAAAAATCCAGCAAGGATCCACCAGCCGCCCTTTGCTAGCGGGACAAATGGCGTCCAGCCATATTCAGGCCCTGGGGGGTAAAGCCCCAACCAGAAGAACTGCCGCAGAAACTCAGTCGGGCTCCAGTTGACCGCTGCCAACATGTTGAAGCCGATAATCTCGATCGCGAAAAAGCCGAACAGAAGCGAAGCAAGGCCAAGCCAGCCAAGATAGATCGGACCAATTTGCGCCTGCCCGAATTTGCCCATCCAGTAACTGAAATTGGTTATTGCAATGCGGCGCTCATCCCTCGCGGGAAGCGGCATGCCCATTTCGGGGGCATGGACCAGCTGCACTTGGGTAAATATGTTTTGATAACGTGCCATGTGCTATTCCTCCCCTCACGACCAGATTGGTATGTTGCGCCACCATTCCCACCATTCAGGCCAGCCGCCTGCGTACAGTGGTCCGGCGATGATGATGCAAACGGCGCTCCAGAAACCTGCGTTCAGCGCCAGAAACAATCCCAGCCGGTGAATGCCGATCGTGCCGACCGAATAGCCGATGAAATCGCGGAAAAACGTGTCTTCATATTCCGGCGTTTTGACCTTCTCGCCCTTCATCGGGTTGACCGCCGAGAGGATGAGAGCGCCGTGCAGGGCAAGGGCGAAGGTCGTCGTAAAGAAGAACGACACCGCGATCATATGTGCAGGATTGTAATGGAAGTTCACATATTGATAGCCAGTGTTCGAAACCCAGTCGAGATGGCTGAAAATACCGTAGGGGAAGCCATATCCCCAGGCACCCAGCAGGAACGGCCGGAATATCACGAGCGTCATGTAAGCCAGAATCGCAAAGCCGAAAGCAATGGGCACATGATACCCCATGCCCAGTTTTCTACATATCTCCACTTCGCGTAATGCCCATGAAATGAAGGCACCCGTCGCGCACATGGTGATGATTTGCCAGAACCCGCCATCTTTCAGCGGGGCAAGGCCAAGCCCGTATTTAACATCGGGCGGGTTGATCGAGATCAGCCATGGATTCCATGTCGGTCCCAATGAGGCGGCATATAATATCAATGCCGTTCCCAGTATCGCGCAGATCGCCGAGATGACGCCGAAAAACCCTACATAAAAAGGCCCGATCCAGAAATCGAAAAGGTCCCCTCCAATAAGCGTACCGCCACGGACACGATATTTTCTTTCAAAGCTTAACAGCGACATACAACTTCCCCTTCTGCCCGCCGCGCAGGTGTTTTACCTGCCACTTGCAGTGGACAACCTGACGATGAATTCAAATCCCCGGGAGGTACGTGGCGCCGAAGCGCCACGACCTCTTAGGGGCTTGGGTTCAGGTCAATTAGCCGGAGCTGCTACAGCAGCAGCCGGTGCAGCGGCCGGAGCGGCAACAGCCGCCGCAGTCGGTGCAACTGTCGGACCCTCGATCCAGTTGAACCGGTCAGTGCTCAACAGGATGAAATGAATCAACAAAGCCAGAACGAACAGGAACATCGCCAGGGCAACCAGTGTCCTGCGCGGATCGAATATTAACCAGAGTCTCCACATGATACCGCCTCCTTATACAAATAGCGTTGCGACGGTTGCGGTGGCAACCTGGACTGCGTCATTCAGCATGGCATAGCCATTGACGCTAGGCAGCCATGGCCGCCAGCTCCAAACCAGCACATGTGCAATGATTGCGATGATGGTAAAGCCGATGAAGCTGCTCACAAAGATTTTGTGAAACTCCTTGGCTTCTTCCGGAGTCAGATATGCCCCCGGTCCAAAGCGTTCGTTATCGCTCATATTCCCTTCTCCATATTAGCCCCATTTGAGCTGCGGGAAGCGGCTCGTTTGGGCGTTTGCCTTGCAGCACCCTCTGCTGCAAAGGTAAGTGACACCAGGCGGGTTACGCCGGGTGAATTTCGTACAAGGCCGGTCATGCGTCGGCCCCCTGAAGCATGGTGGCCGCCAATCGATCGGCAGAAACATGATCTTCGCCTGCGCGTCGCGCACTGCGTTCGGCGGCATCGCGCAGGTTTTTGGCGGCGGAGATGCGGACCAACACAGGCTGCGCGTCGACGATGGCATCGAGCTTTGCCTTGGCATCGCGGTCCCAGCGCAGTTGTGCTTCGCGCCGTGCGGGTGTTGCCGCGCCTGCGTCCATCTGCGTCGACAGCGGCAGGATGTGAAACAGCGCGTCGAACAATGCGTTGCACACTTCCTGCACCAGATAGGTCGCGCCCGAATAGCCCATGTAAGGCGTACCGGTATGGCGACGGATGGCGGCTCCGGGGAAGCTTGCCGGAATGAAAATCCCGCGCGCACCGGTTTCGGCCATGTACATGCGTTCGTTATAGCTGCCGAAGATCACCAGCGGCGGGTTGCTCGCAATCATCTCGCGGACGTTATGGTTGTCGGTTTTCACACCGGCTGTGCGGCCGACCGCGAAGTTGCACGGCAGCCCCATATCGTCTTCGAGGAATTTGCGAATGCCGCGCGCATAGGTTTCGTTGGCGACGATGCCGAAGCTCGCGGTGCCAAAGAAATCCTGCGTGACCGAGCGCCACAGATCCCACAAAGGCTTGATCGTAGTGTGTTTTTCTTTCTCGATGAACGGCTCGGGGTCGAGACCTGTCATTTCGCCGAGTTGGCGCAAGAACTTGGTGGTTGAATCGAGCCCGATCGGTGCCTGCAAATAAGGGCGCTCCAGCAACTCGCACAGGTTACGGCCAAACTCGCGGTACATGCAGACGTTGACCGATGCGTGCGCGAGCTTGTGAATGTCAGCAAGATGGCTGCCCAGCGGGAACACCATATTGACCTCGGCCCCTATGCCCTCGATCAACCGCCGGATTTCGGCGAGATCGCTTGGCATGTTGAACATGCCGTAGGACGGACCGATGATGTTGACCTTGGGCTTTTCGCCCTCCTTCAATATCGACGGAGCGTGAACTTTTTTGGGCCCGAATTC
>JANOPT010000249.1:0-12999 GCA_031421975.1 Sphingomonadales bacterium
CTGATCGAGGCGCGCCGCCGAGTGCTGGCAGGCGAAATCGGCGATGTACTGTCGGTACGGGCCGAGGTCGGGCAATATCTGCCAAGCTGGCGTCCGGGTGCGGATTACCGGACCAGCGTATCGGCGCAACGGTCGCTGGGTGGTGGCGCCTTGCTTGAGCTAAGCCACGAACTCGATTATATCCTTTGGTGCTTTGGCATGCCGGACAATGTTTTCGCTGTTGGCGGCCGCTATTCATCGCTGGACATCGATGTCGAGGATCTGGCCGAGATCATATTAGGCTATGATAATCCTCGCCGGATCGTTTCAGTCCATCTCGATTTTCTGCAGCACAGTGCGTCGCGCCAGTGCAAATTCATCGGGTCAGCCGGCACGTTGATCTGGGATGGCGTTGCCGATTGTATCGAAACCCGTTTCGGGCCAAATGATCCGCGAAATGAGAACCACGGCCCCTTCACAAATGACCGTAACGCGATGTATGTGGACGAATTGAGGCATTTCCTTGACTGTGCAGGCAACAGGAGCACGCCGCTGATCGACGGGGTTCAGGGTGCGGCGGTGGTTTGCCTCATCGATGCTGCACGGCAATCGATCGAAAGCGGCAGAATAATCCATTTGGGGCGTGAAGGGCATGAATGAAAATGACGTGCAGGCGTTCATATTTGCACGCGGCGGATCAAAAGGCGTTCCGCGCAAGAATGTCCGCGACTTGGGCGGACGGCCGCTGATCGCCTATTCCATTCAGTGCGCGCAGCAATGCCCATCGCTTGGCCAGGTGATCGTTTCCACCGATGACGCCGAAATTGCCGACGTCGCCCGGCAATGGGGGGCCAGAGTGCCGTTTATGCGGCCTGCCGAACTGGCCAGCGATACCGCGTCCGAGTGGCTCGCGTGGCAGCACGCCATTGCCTATTGCGAAGACCATGAAAGCGGCTTTGGCATTTTCGTCAGCCTGCCCACGACATCGCCGTTCCGCGCGGTTGCCGATGTCGAAGCATGCATTGCCCTGCTTCGTGAAGACCGCAACACCGACGCGGTCATTACCGTGAAGAAAGCCGAGCGCAGCCCCTATTTCAACATGGTCAGCATGGATGCCGATGGCTATGCCGGGCTTGTCATCCCGCCCGACGCAGACATTACGCGGCGGCAGGATGCGCCGGCGGTATTCGATATGACGACGGTTGCCTATGCGGTCAGGACGCGGTTTATAAAAGAGCAACGCAGCCTGTTTGCAGGCCGGTTGAAAATGGTCGAAGTCCCGCCGATACGGGCAATCGATATCGACACGCCCCATGATTTCATGGTCGCCGAACTGCTGGTAAACAACAAAGCGGTGGACATCGCGCCGATGCCGAATGAGGGACAGTGATGCGAAAGCTTGATATTCTGGCGGATCTGTCGGACCGGGTTGCGTTGATTACCGGCGGTGCCGGGCATCTTGGCCAGGCGATGGCAGGCGCGCTGCTGCAATCGGGTTGCCGCGTTATCCTGGCCGACCGGCATGACGACTGGCTTGCCGATGTCTGTGCGACATTGACGGGCCTGCATGGGCCGCGCGTGCATGGTGTCACCTGCGATCTGGAGGATGAGGCGGCGCGCATCGCGATGGCGGACCGGGTCAGCCATGAACATAAGCGGCTCGATATCCTGATCAACAATGCCGGGTTTGTCGGCGACACGGCGCTGCAGGGTTGGGTGACATCGTTCGAAGAACAGAGCATCGCAACATGGCGCCGCGCACTTGAGGTCAATGTAACCGCGCCATTTCATCTGGCACAGCTTTTTGCGCCGCTGCTTCGGCAAGGCGGCAAGGGCAGCATTATCAATGTCAGCTCGATCTATGGCATGTTGGGGCCGGACATGAGCCTGTATGAAGGGACGGCGATGGGGAACCCTGCGGGCTATGCCGCCAGCAAGGGCGGGTTGATCCAGCTGAGCCGGTGGCTGGCGACGACGCTTGCGCCCGATGTCCGCGTCAACAGCGTCAGCCCTGGCGGAATCGGTCGGGGGCAGCCGCAGGAATTCGTCGACCGCTATGTCGCGCGTACCCCGATGAAGCGGATGGGCGAGGAAGAAGATTTTCTGGGCGTCGTCGCTTTTCTTGCCAGCGATCTGTCGGCATGGGTTACGGGGCAAAACATCGTGGTCGATGGTGGATGGAGTGCGTGGTGAGAACATTTGTCATTGCCGAAGCGGGGGTGAACCATAATGGTGACGAAGCTCTGGCGCTCAGGATGGTCGATACCGCGGCTGAGTGCGGGGCGGATGCGATCAAGTTTCAGACCTTTACCGCTGACAAGCTGGTGCGGCCGGGCGCGGAAAAGGCGGAGTATCAAAAGCGCGCAACGGGTGATGGCGATCAGCATGCGATGTTGAAGGCGCTCGAAATGTCGGAGGAGTTGCACCATCGGCTGTTCGCGCGCTGTGCCGAGGCCGGCATCGAATTCATGTCCACACCCTTTGACGAGGAAGCAGCGCTGTTTCTCAAGCGCCTGGGGATGCGGCATCTCAAGATACCCTCCGGTGAAATAACCAACCTGCCCTTTCTGGAATTTCTGGCGCGGCTCGATATGCCGATGATCCTGTCGACCGGAATGGCGGATTTGCAAGAGGTCGTGACCGCAACGGACTTTATCACACGCATTCAGCGCGAGATGGACTCCACGCCGATCGCGGTTGGTAAGTTGACAGTCCTGCACTGCACCTCAAACTACCCTACAAAAAATTCGGACGTAAACCTTAGGGCGATGCGTACAATCGCAGAAACTACCGGATTACCCGTCGGTTATTCCGACCACACACTTGGGCAGGCCGTCTCAACGGCGGCAGTTGCGCTTGGCGCAACGGTCATTGAAAAACATTTCACGCTTGATCGCAACATGACAGGACCTGACCACAAAGCATCGCTGACGCCGGAAGAACTCGCTTCACTCATTATGCAGATACGCGCAGTCGAAGACGCTATGGGCAGCCCGATAAAGGCGCCGACTGATTCTGAATTGCCAGTGCGCTCGCTTGTGCGGCGAAGCGTCACCGCCGCGCGAGATATCAAATCCGGAACCGTGCTTGACCGACATGACCTTACGCTTCTGCGACCTGGTACTGGCATTGCACCTGCCTCGCTCGGTTCCGTCGAAGGCCGAAGTGCGGCACGAGACATTACCGCCGGGTCAACGCTGCAGTGGAGCGACATCATCTGATGCGGTCAATATTGTACATTACCGGAACCCGCGCCGATTATGGATTGATGCGCCATACATTGACGACAATTAATGCATCATCGGATCTCAGTCTCAAGCTTTTGGTAACCGGCATGCACTTGAGTCCGAAATACGGCCACACCGTTGACGAAATTCGGGCAGACGAATTCGATATTGCAGCGTTAGTCGCCACAAATTTGGACGAAGGCACGGGTCAGTCAATGGCAACGGCGATCGGGGAGATGATCGTCGCGTTCACCAAGATTATGTCAGCCAACCGACCCGATATTGTGCTTGTGCTTGGCGATCGCGGTGAAATGTTGGCTGGCGCAATCGCCGCAATCCACCTTAATATCCCGATCGCGCATATTCACGGCGGTGAACGGTCCGGTACGGTTGACGAACCGGTTCGGCACGCAATCTCGAAATTAGCGCATTTTCATTTTGTTGCGACACAAGAGGCCAATGATCGGTTGACGCATATGGGCGAAAATCCGAAGCATATCCATATTGTTGGCGCTCCGGGAATTGACGGTATCCTGGGCTTGGCCTCATGGTCGCGCGATCAACTTGCGGATGAGCTTGAGTTAGACCCTGCACGGTTAGTGGCTCTGGTGGTTTTTCATCCCGTGCTGCAAGAGCAGGCGGCAGGTGCCATCTATACGAGGACAATCATTAGCCAACTTTTAGAAAGAGACGTCCAGATTGTAGCCATAATGCCGAACTCGGATTCAGGCAGCGATCATATTCGCGAGGTCCTAAGCCAAGCGTCTGAACGTGGCGAGGTAAGATTGGCAGCCCATTTACCGCGAGAAAAATTTGTAAGCTGGATGGCCGTTGCAGACCTGATGATCGGTAATTCAAGCGCTGGAATCATTGAAGCGGCAAGCTTCGGGACTCCAGTGGTGAATATTGGCAACCGCCAGAATTTGCGGGAACGAAACCGTAATGTGATTGATGCGCCGCCGGAGCAACGGGCTATTTCTGACGCCGTCGATGACGCGCTGTCTGCCCGAAGATTTGAGCGTTGCAACGTATACGGAGATGGACACGCAGCCGATCGGATCACAAAGCTGCTTGCGACGATGTCGATTGACGCGGAAGTGATGGACAAATGCTGTTCCTATTAAACCAGGGCTTAATGACGGATATTCGAGTTTATGGCATGTAGGACGTGGTATAATTTTACAGGACAATGATAGAAGTTTTATGTTTCTGGGCTGTGATTTTGGCGTTCAGCTACGCCCGCTTTACTATCGCTGCCTGGTCAAAGGAGCCGTTAAACTATGAGTGACCCGCAACGTGTCTTGCTGAAACAAGACACAACCGTGAAACACGCAATGGCAACAATTGATTCAGGCGGTGTAGGGGTGGCTCTGCTTTCCGACTCTGAAGATAGATTGACGCGAACCATCACCGATGGTGACCTGCGGCGATATTTGCTCTCAGGTGGATCATTAGACGATCTGCTTACCGCATTACCACATACCGACCCGGTTGTAATTTCCGGAGATTATTCCCGACGAACTGCCCTTGCTATGATGAAAGACAAAGGGATCAACTGCTTGCCTGTGATCGACCAGCATCACAAGGTGGTCGATCTACTTCATCGGTCAGAGTTAGACGATGCAATCCTGCTGTCGACGCCACATATCGGTGATGCTGAAATCGGATTTGTCGAGCAAGCTTTTTCAACCAACTGGATTGCCCCTCTGGGTCCCAATGTAGATGCTTTTGAAAAAGAGCTGTCGGATGTCGTTAGCGTCAGCCATGCGGCAGCATTAAGTTCGGGAACTGCTGCGATCCATCTAGCGCTGATTTTGCTGGGCGTAAAACAGGGTGATAGAGTTTTCTGCTCAACCTTAACGTTCGCTGCCAGCGCAAATCCGATCGTCTACCAGAACGCCGAGCCAGTTTTCATAGACGCGGACGAGGCGAGCTGGGGGATGTGCCCCAAAGCGTTGGCATCCGCATTCCAGACGGCATCGTCAGAGGGCTGGATGCCCAAAGCGGTCATTGTGGTAAACCTGTACGGACAAAGCTCTGACATGGATTCACTGCTTGAAATATGCGAGCATTATGGCGTTCCCATAGTCGAGGACGCAGCTGAGTCATTGGGCGCGACATATAAAGGTAAAGCGAGCGGCACCTTTGGCACGATGGGTATTTATTCATTCAACGGCAATAAAATTATCACCACGTCGGGTGGCGGAATGCTTATTTCCAACAATCGTGATTTGATAGATCGAGCGAGATTTCTGGCAACGCAAGCGCGCGAGCCCGCTGCCCATTATGAGCACAAGGAAATTGGCTATAACTACCGGATGAGCAATATCCTGGCTGGGGTCGGGAGAGGCCAGCTAAAGGTTCTGCCAGATCGGGTCGCAGCAAGGCGCGCCGTTTTCGATGCTTACAAAATTGGCCTGAATGCCTTTGATTGCATCACGTGGATGCCTGAACCCGAATGGAGTGTCGGGACGCGCTGGCTTACTGCTGGCACGATCGAGCATGAGCGGATCAACAAGGCGGACGTTATCGCAAAGTTGGCAGACGAATTGATTGAGGCTCGGCCCGTTTGGAAACCGATGCATCTGCAACCTATTTTTGCAGAATGCCGATTTTACAGCTGTCTCAATGCACCCGTCGCCGACCGCGTGTTTCACAATGGAATCTGTCTGCCATCGGGATCGAATATGGCCGTTGAACAAATAGACCGAATTATTTCTACCATTGGGTCATTCGTCGCCAAAGCATGAAAAGGGTAAGCGGACGGCGTCAAATCCGCTGGCGACGTGTTGATCCTAATCGCTATTTTCTGGCACTGGAACTATGTCGTCACGCCTGGTTCGAAAATGACCGAACCGACAATCGGGTAAACATGGCACTCGGCCACAACTGCTATCGATGTCCCCGATCCTGAAACCGCGAATGACAGCCGCGCCATGGCTGACACAGATGTTGCGTCTGTTTATGAACGCATCGAACATCTGGAGCCTGCCCTCCGGACGTGGCGTCGCTCGACATCAACACAAGTATGCCACCCCGACGGCGTTCACGGCTGACCTCAAAAAGCAGGGGGCTGCTTCACCTGTCCAGCTGAGCGGCCTTGATGCCGAGGCTCTAATCATAACTGGATGAAAGTTAGGGGGCAGTCAGAACACCGGAGGCCGACAGCCGTTGCGAATGATCTGAAAACCCGAAAACTCCAGTGCCGGTCGAATAGGTGACGCTATTGCCAAGGATGTCGGTTTTCCGTTCGAGAACAGCGGCAATGAGGGGATCGTTGCTGGTGACGCAAGCCGGTTGATCGTTGCCTCAACACGACTAAGCATCGCCGCAAGTTGCGCTTGCTCGTCGTGGAGCATCTGCAATCCTTGCCGAAGTTCTGCAATTTCTGTCGCATACCGTGCAAATGCCCGACCGCATGTCAGGGCCATAAGCAGGCCGATGAGTTGTAGATGCGGTTCGCATTTTGTGCCTATCGCGGCAGTCGTATAGTCAACTCCGTTCGCAGCCCTACAGCAATGGCATTGCGAAGCGACGGATTAGCCCCAGGATTGATAACATATTGAATATTGGGTTGAGCCGATAGCCATTCGGCAATTCCGGCGCGGTAAGTCAGCTCAAATGCTACCTCCGATCTTTCTGATGGAACCTCAGCGCGGTAGCGATCCGAGGTGAAAGCAGCGGCCACCGCAATTCCGAGCTGATCGTGGTCACGGCCCGTAATTGGCCCTACATAATTCAGTCCCGCGCTAGCAAAGGATCCGAACATGTTGAACCGTGTGTCGGCGATGCCCAATCGGAAAAATCCGCTCAGGCCTTGATCGGGCTGGACTATTTCGCGCGCCAAGCGGTGTTCCCCGCGCAGATACCAGCCGTCATTTCCCCGCGTTCTGCCACCGACAGCGTCGTCAAAGCGCGCCGTATAGCGCCAATGACCGAAAAGCAATTTGCCTTCTGGCAGAGGCGCTTCAATCTCTCCGATTAGCAACGCGCCATCGCCGCCGCCCAATTTGATCGCCGTTCGTTTTGGTCGAGAAGGATCGCCGGGAACACCGTCCATAACAGCTGCACGAACGGACCAGCCTCGTGCTGGTTCTATCGCAGCCCGCGCAGCCAGAGACGTCGATGGAAAAATGGAGGGCCCGTTCAAACCGCTTTGGCTGATGTCGGTGCCAATGCCGTGTGCACTGCCCATGAACAGACCGCTTGCATCGAGCGCATCAAATTCCGAGTTCAGATCATAAAGCCCAAATTTCAGCGACGCAGAAGCACCAATTTTCTGATCAAGCCACGCTTCATAAAGCCGGGCCGCCTGCATCCCTGTTTCGATATTGCTGGTCGCCTGTGCATCGCCAAGAAGGTCAGTTAGCGAGCTACCGTTGTTGTAAAGTCCGTATATGTGGATGAGCGCGCCATCCCAGCCGACCAGCCGTCCCATATCGGCCTCCGCAACGACATCGAGATTATCGAGATAGCGCGTGCCTTTGCGCACGCCTCCAGTTTCCGCTCGCCAGATATCGAATGTGTAAGTCACGTCGACGATGAAGGGTTCTTGCTCCTCGTCAATCTCGCCCGATCCGTGGATATGGCTGTGCGGGCGGTTTGCTTCGGTAGGTATTTCGGCGTGAAGCAGCACCGGCATCTGGGCTGCGGCAAGTGCGAATACCGCAGCACTGACGTTCATTCTGCCTGTTTCCAAAGGCCCAATTTCTGTTGCGTTGCGCGGTCGGAGTAGCTGAATAGCATCAAATCCGACGCCGCATTGATCCGCCGTTTTGCCCAGCTTGGAACGACGACGATATCGCGTGGACCGATTGGAAAAGGGGTATCATTGACGTGTATGATCCCGGTACCCTCGATACCGACAAAAATGAGGCCATCGGTTGATTGCTGTGCCTCGCCCAAGAAACCGCTCGGCAGATACTGGCAGAATGCCGATATGGTGTTCATAACCGGGCCACCATCTGCCGGATTGGTAAACTCCATCAGCATGCCATCGCGCGGATCAACGTCGGAATACTGCGCCGACCGGATAAGTGCGGTGCGCCACTCTTCAAACGGGTAGTGAAAAAGTGGGGCGACGGCTGTCGTTTCACCGCCGCCCCGCACTGGCTTCAGGTTCGCGCCGTAGCGCATCTGGCAATCACCCGCTGAGAGGAGAGTTGGATGTTGCACGCCATCCGTCAGTGTTTCGGCAAAGGACGCATCAAGTGCTGTAACCAGAGGAATATCCAGTCCGTCCAGCCAGATCATCGGGGCATCGCTGTCATTTCCGTGATCATGCCAGCGCCCATTTGGCGTGAGCACCAGATCGAACGGCCGCATGATCGCCCGTTCGCCGTCCACCGCAGTATAAGCGCCTTCGCCTTCCAGCACAAAGCGGAGAGCAGACTGGCTATGACGGTGGCACGGCGCAATTTCGCCGGGCAAGATGAGTTGCAGTCCGGCGTACATCGTTCGCGTGATGCAGGCCTTGCCGGGCAATGCTGGATTTTCGAGGATGAGCACGCGGCGTACGGCTTCCTCTGCGGAAATAAGCTCGCCTGCCTCCATCAAAATCGGACGAATGGCGTCATAGCTCCAGCCGAAAGGCACGATTGGCGAACGTGGTTCGGCTGTGACCAGCGCATCGAGCACGGTCCAAAGCGGCGCAAGCGCATGCGGCTTTAGGCTGTCGTAATAATCGGCACGGGCCGCCTCAAGGTTGCTCTGTGTCATATCGGATAGATTAGTGAATTGGGGATGAGTTCTGTGTCGAACACACACAGTTTGCAGGCGAACTTTACCGTGCCATCCTCACTGATCACTTGGTCAATATAGCGTCCTGCGCTCAGAATATCGGATGGCTGATCGCTATGCGTGCGGATGACCAGATAATTTGCCTCGACCAGCCAGCCGCTCTCTTCTGCTCGAATGCGCTGGCCACCGATGATATGGCGCTGGTAATAAGGGGCGTGGTACAATGTCGATGTGACGCCGTGAATGCGGTCTTTCAACATGCCTTTGCTTTCCAGCCGGATCGTCGCCAGCGGCAAATCCGCGTCAAAATTTTCGCGCGGCTGGACGATGTAGCAGCACTCGTCCGCAAACAGATTCAGCCAATCGTTATAACGCTGCTCGTCAAGCGCAGCGGCGTAATCTGCATAAAGGTCAGCTATGGCGAAGCGGGTCGAAGCGTCGATCATAGCTCCATCACCTCGCGGTAATATTTGTACATGCCGCGCACGAGGCATTCGGTGACCATATGCTCAGTATTGTCAGTTCCCGTGCCATCCAGTTCAGAGATGGTTTCGCTCCAAAGATCGGTCGACAAACCCTGCTGCGCGAATTCGATGACCTCGCCGTCGTCGGCAGAAACAAAGCCCGCAGGTCCGAACAAATTGGCCTGGCGCAATCGCCGCTCGGTCATTTCATTGTCGTCATCTTCAAACCCAAAATGCGTCCATACGAAATCAAAAGCACCTGGTCCGCGCGGAATGATATGGCGCGTGGACAGCGAATTGACCTGCTGCTGCACGATGACCGACGGAAAGAGCGTCGTCATGACAACCGTAGGACCGTTCCACCAGGATTCGGGGGCGACGTCCAAAAGACGCGGGTCGTTCAGCTGCATGCCTTTTTTGAAGCTCGTCACGCCTGATGTCACCTCGCTATCACCGCCTTCGTTGCGGGCGGAAACCATACAAGCATGGCGGCCGGTGTCGTCCATCACCATCCGGCTCGTCTGATCGGCGCGCCACAGGCCAAAGGTAACAAACCATGTGTGGAGCAATCCGGGATGATATCCGTCCTTGATATTCTCCATCATCAGTTTCCAGTTGCCCGGGATACGTTGCCGAGAATAACCTAGGATCTTGATTTTCTTTCCGTCGAATACCCGGTCATAATATCCCAGCACCGTTTGCCCGACATAATCTTCGAAAGGTTCGACATTGTGGTCGAAGCTTGCAAAAATGACACCGTTGCGGACATGAACCTTTAACCGGTTAAGGCCATGATCCTCCATCTGGAAGTCGTCGGGCATACCGCCATTACCCTTGACCCCGTTTTTGAACGGTACCCCGAGCAACTTGCCATCCAGCGCATAATTCCATTGGTGATAGGGGCAAACCAGCGATGTCGCCTTGCCAAATTTCTTTCGGCAGAACCGCACGCCCCGGTGGGCGCAGTGGTTCTCTACAACATGAATTTCGCCATGTCGGTCGCGAGTCACGATGACTGATCGCTCGCCAATAAATGTGGTCTTGAAGCTCTTGGGCTCGGGCAACTCTGCTTCCAGGCCAACATAATTCCAGTGTTTACCGTAGAACAACAGCTCCAACTCACGGGCATAAATGTCCGGGTCGGAATAAAGCGAATAGGGTACGCGGCTAGTTTTCGTGCCCTCCCATTCAAATCCAGTTGCTAGAGATGTTGTCATGTAATGCGTTCCATCGTTTTCAAAGCGCCTATTCCTGCAACGATATTATGCGCGGCTTCCTCATTATATTTCGCCGCGTTGATGATCCCGGAAATGCCATCGGTGACGTCTCCGAGGCTGGCCGCAGTCGACGCCAGCGAGCGGGCGATTTCGGAGGACGCGCCGCCTTGTTGCTGTACTGCGCTACTGATGTTCGAATTGATCGTGTCCAATTCGGTGACCTGCCGGGCCAAGTTTTCCACCGCGGCACGGGCGTTATGTGTGTCGTGAGCAATGGCGGCCAAAAGCTCTACTGCGTCTCTGGTGGATTCCTGAGTAAGTTCAGCGAGCTGCTTCACCTCGTCGGCGACAACCGAGAACCCTAACCCGGCTTTGCCTGCATGCGCGGCTTCAATATTAGCATTGAGCGCAAGCATTCGGGTGTTTCGGGCAACATCGCTAATCGTTTCGACGATTTTCGCAATGCGTCCCGTTGTGGTTTCAAGCTGAGTGACCAGTTCGCTCGCCAGCTCAGCTTGTTTGGCCGCTGTGGTAGTGGCTTGCGCGGCATCGCCTGTTTGTTCTGCGATATGGTGTATCGATAATGACAACTCCTCCGCCGCAGCAGACATGGAGGTAGATAACGTCTCTATGCTGCGTGCGGCATCGCGCATGTTGCCCACATTGCTAACGGCCGCACCAATACGCTCGCATAAATGCTGCGCCTCTTTTTCCAGATCATTTAGCATCGACAAATTATGTCCGAATCTCAATGTAATTAAAAATTTCTCGACATGATAGGTAAAACGTTTAATGACTGATGAGTCCCATCAATATGTGGTGATGTCAATGGAAAATTTTGGAAGTGGATCGTTGAAACCCGTCCAAGCCTTTCGATATCGCACATCGCATCCGCATTGGAGTCCAAGATGATACTCGCTTTTCCTGCTGCGTCCGCAACCACGGCAAAAATCGTTGGTAGCGACCATAATTTTCCGGTCAGGCGCGTTTACTGTGTGGGCCGGAATTATCTCGCACACGCTCGCGAAATGGGGGCAGACGAGCGTGAGGCACCGTTTTTCTTCACCAAATTTGCAGATACAGTTGTACCTTCGGGTTCTGAACTAGCCTATCCGCCCCGCACGTCGGACTTCCATTATGAAGGCGAGCTGGTCATCGCGATTGGCGCACCTGCCTCAAAGGTGAGCATTGACGATGCAATGTTGTCGGTGTTCGGTTTTGCCTGCGGACTGGATATGACACGTCGCGACTTGCAGTTAATCGCACGCGACAAAGGGCGCCCGTGGGATATGGGCAAGAATTTCAGTCAAGCTGCCGTGATGGGCCCAATTACCCGGCGAGATGGGATTGGCGATTTGCCCGGCAAGATGTTGACGCTGAGAGTCAACGGCGTTGTGGCCCAAGAAACGGATCTGGCATTGCTGATATGGTCTTGTGCTGAAATCATATCGGAGCTGAGCCATTATGATGATCTCGCGCCTGGAGACTTGATTTACACTGGCACGCCTGCGGGCGTCGGCGCGGTCACATCCGGCGACCGGATCGACCTCAGCATTGACGGATTAACGAGCATTTACGCGCTGGTGGCGTAATGTCGGACTACATCCTGTATGATTTTCCGCGCTCTTCCGCTTCATACCGCGTGCGCGTTGCGCTGGCCCTGAAGGGGATCGACTATCAAACGCAGTTCATCGATCTCCGGGCGGGCGAACAGCGCGCGCCGGATTATGTGTCGCTTGCACCGGCAGGACTTGTGCCTTCACTAAGATTGCCGGACGGAACGATACTGGCTCAATCCCTGGCAATCATGCGGTTTTTGGACAGCGTTGCCGAACCCCGTCTTTTCCCAAGCGACCCTCGTGCTGACGCGCATGTATCCGCGCTGGCGCTGACGATTGCCTGTGACATCCACCCACTGAACAACCTTCGTGTGTTGGGGTATTTGCAGACCGAATTGGCCGTTTCGGAAAACGCCAGAGCCGATTGGTATACGCATTGGGTTCAGACTGGATTTACAGCCCTCGAAACTGCAATCATCAAACATGGCGGGCTATATTGCTTCGGCGATGTTCTCTCTGCTGCCGATGTCTGCCTGGTCCCTCAAATGGCAAATGCGCGTCGGTTCAACGTCGATGTCGGCGCCTTCCCGCGATTGTCCGAAATCAACGATCGTCTCTGCCGCCTCCCTCCATTTATGACTGCCGCCCCTTTGCCATGAAAACCAGCCTCGCGAACTGGATCGCCGAACACAAGATCGACGAGGTCGAATGCATCGTTCCCGATATTAATGGCGTACAGCGCGGCAAGGTTTTGCCGGCGAAAAAGTTTCTGTCATCGGTGCGTGACAAATCGCTGCGTATTCCCGGCAGCGTG
>JANOPT010000250.1:0-4156 GCA_031421975.1 Sphingomonadales bacterium
TTAACTGCGATTGCCCGATTTGAAGACGCCGCAAATGATGCGTTTCCCGCTGTTGCCGCTTGGATCGGTCAGATAATCATCCGCTTTTTCGTGGATAATCAGGGCAGCGCCGTCTTTGTCCAGCATCCCGCCGTCACCTTCGAGCAGGATATCGGGCAATTTATACTCAAGCGTCAGTTTTTTGTCGGCTCCAGCTACCACATTCGGCAAATCGCCATCATGCGCGCCCATCGGATTTTCGCGGCCGTGCTGTTTCATCGCTGGGTTCCAATGTGCCCCGGCAGTGGTAAATCCGGGTCCCTGGCATTGACCGACCGCGTGAATGTGCATTCCGAAACTACCCGCTACCGGGGCATCTGCGGCAAGGCTTAAAAAAACACCATCGGCCCGCTTTGAAACGGTCGCCACCCCTGCCCACGAACCGTCCGCGCGTGCGAGATCTGCCGTGATGACTTCTGATACCGCCAGCTTGTCGGCAGTTCGGATCGTCGAGCAACTCGCGATAACCGGTATGATTAGGATGGGGAGCAATTTATGCATCATATTCTCCTGATATTCGGGCGGAAGGGCGACATCCGGAAGTAATGATAACTGCGCGGCGCACAATTTGTTTCTGGCGATCAGAAAGCCCATTCGCTTTTCGGGATTCCTTGCGCGTACAGCAACGCGGTCAAATCATTGTGCCGGATCGAAAAATTGGCGGCCTGGGCAAGTTGCGGTCGCGGATGATATCCAACGCCAAGACCGTTTCCGTCAACCGCAGCTGTAATCATCAGCAAATCATTTGCCCCGTCGCCAACCGCAAGCGCAGAATCAATGGGCGTTGACTTCGCTGCGGCGGCGGCGTGCAGTATCGAACGCTTTGCCGAAGCATCCACAATGTCGCCAAGCAACAACCCGGTCAGCTTGCCGTCGATGATTTCCAGAACATTGGCATGGACTTCGGCAAATCCGATCATGCCGGCGACAGGCCCGGTGAAACTGGTAAAGCCACCGGAAACCAGCACGGTATGAGCGCCCCAGCCCGCCATTGTCCGCACCACGATATCGGCGCCCGGCATTGCCTGTATGCGTTCATCGAGGCACCGTTGAATGGTGGTTTCATCAAGCCCCGCCAACAACGCGACCCGTGCCTTCAGCGCCTGAACAAAGTCGAGTTCTCCTGCCATCGCCCGTTCGGTTATCGCCGCGATCTGCGGTTTTATTCCGGCATAATCGGCAAGTTCGTCGATGCACTCGACCGTGATCATGGTCGAATCCATGTCCGACACGAGCAGCATCTTTCGGCGGTTTTCCGGCAACTGCACGACGATATCGAAACCGGACTCAAGCGGACCAAGCGCACAACGCGCAGCGGCAATGTCGCCGTCGAATCCAATATCGAGCGCTTTGGCGGGTTCTAGCCATTCGATCTCCGCGGGCGCGCAGCCCGCTGCAACCAGACGATCGCATGCGTCGGAAATTACTCCGCCTTGCGCTGTGTCTGCTGCTATCAGGGTCGCTATGGGCATTTCGAATCCTAAACCAAAGGTCGCGCTTATTGCGGGTCCAACCGCCAGCGGCAAGACCGCATTGGCGCTACATCTGGCGAAATCGCGGGATGCCATGATAATCAATGCCGACAGCGCGCAAGTTTATTCCGATCTGCCGGTGCTGAGCGCACAGCCAACCGCCGATGAGCAAGCAAGCGTGCCGCACAGGCTGTTCGGCTATCTCGATGGTTCGACCGCCTGTTCCGCCGCGCAATGGGCGCGCGACGCAAAATCGGCAATTGCAGAGGCGCATGACCATGGCCTTTTGCCCGTTCTTGTCGGTGGTACGGGCCTGTATATCCGGACGTTGCTGGATGGCATCGCCCCGATCCCTGAGATTGATCCCGACCTGCGCGCAAACATCCGCGCGCTGAACATTGCGGATGCTTATGCGGCGCTCAAGGCACAGGATCCATTAGTTGCGGCAACGCTCGCGCCCGCAGACGGCAGCCGCATCACGCGTGCGCTTGAAGTGATTGAGGGCACCGGACGCAGCATCGCTGACTGGCGCAAGGATAAATCGGGTGGGATCGGAGGCAATGTAGATACGTATCCGCTGCTGCTGTTGCCTCCACGCGAATGGCTCTATGCGCGGTGCGATACGCGGTTTGACGCAATGATGCACAAAGGTGCAGTCGAAGAGGTTGCCGCTTTGCTGGCGCGCGACCTGCCGGGCGACGCCCCGGTCATGCGCGCCATCGGCGTTCCCGAAATATCGGCCATGCTCACGGGTGCTATGCGCCGCGAAGACGCGGTAACATTGGGCAAAACAGCGACGCGCCAATATGCCAAGCGACAGTTCACCTGGTTCCGCAATCAGGCTCCCGCCACATGGACCCGATGGGCGGAAGAAATAAATGACTCAAACATATGTCAAATTGAAATTATATTTCAAACTTTGTAGTTGACATGCCATTTTCTAATCTTTAGCCAGCCCACTCTTGCGAACCCTGTTGCGCTGCAACATAGGTAAGCTGCTTACGTGATAAGGACATAAAAGTGCCCGAAAAGTCCGGTGCAGACATATTGATAGCGACGTTGGTCGAACAGGGCGTGGATACCATTTTCGGCTATCCCGGTGGCGCGGTGCTGCCGATTTACGATGCGCTGTTCCAGCATTCGAAGATCAAGCATGTTCTCGTCCGTCACGAGGCTGGCGCGGCGCATGCCGCCGAAGGCTATGCGCGCTCCACCGGCAAACCCGGCGTTGTGCTGGTCACATCGGGCCCTGGCGCCACAAATGCGGTAACCGGCATTGCCGATGCGTTTCTCGACTCGATCCCGCTGGTCGTCATCACTGGCCAGGTTGCGACCAACCTGATCGGCAGCGATGCGTTTCAGGAGGCCGACACGGTCGGTATCACCCGCCATTGTTCAAAGCACAATTATCTCGTCAAAGACCCGGCTGAACTTGCCGCCGTTCTAAACGAAGCGTTTCTCATCGCCACCACCGGTCGCCCCGGCCCCGTCGTCGTCGACATTCCGAAAAATGTGCAGGTGGCAACGGCGATATTCGAATCTCGCAAGGGCAATGTCTCAACTCGTCATAATCCGCCTCGCGACGCCGAATTCGCGATGATCAACAAGGCGGTCGAATTGCTCGCCAATGCCAAAGCGCCCATATTGTACACCGGTGGAGGCATCATCAACTCCGGGCCCGACGCCAGCCTCGCGCTGCGCGAGTTGGCGGCATTATGCGGCGCGCCCGTAACGTCGACGCTCATGGGGCTTGGTGCCTATCCGGCGTCGGGCGACGCATGGCTCGGGATGCTCGGTATGCACGGCACATATGAGGCCAACATGGCGATGAACCAGTGCGATGTCATGTTGTGTCTTGGCGCGCGTTTCGATGACCGGATTACCGGACGGCTGGATGCGTTCTCGCCTGGCAGCATCAAGATCCACATCGATATCGACCGCAGCTCGATCAACAAGACGGTTCGCGTCGATCTGCCGATCGTAGCCGATGTAGGCACCGCAATCCGGCAGATGATCGACGTGTGGAAGGGGCGTAAATATGCGGCCCCTGCCCTTGACGAATGGTGGTCGCGGATCAATGGCTGGCGCGCAGTTGAATGCCTGAGCTACCCGGCCAATGCCGATGCGATCATGCCGCAATATGCCATCGAGCGGCTTTACGAAGCGACTAAACACCGCGACCCGATTATCACGACAGAGGTCGGTCAGCACCAGATGTGGGCGGCGCAGCATTTCCATTTCGAAGGCCCGAATAAATGGCTGACGAGCGGGGGCCTTGGCACCATGGGATACGGCCTTCCCGCCGCCATTGGTGCACAGATGGGTGCGCCCGATGCCCTCGTGATCGACATTGCCGGCGAAGCATCGATCCAGATGAACATTCAGGAACTGGGCACCGCAACGCAATATCGCCTGCCGGTCAAGGTCTTCATTCTCAATAATGAATGGATGGGCATGGTCCGCCAATGGCAGGAACTGACATACGAAAGCCGTTATTCCGAAAGCTATTCGGACTCCTTACCCGATTTCGTCGCGCTCGCCGAAGCCTATGGCTGGAAAGGCATTCGTTGCGAAAAGCCGGAACACCTGGACGCAGCCATTGCCGAAATGCTCGCCTATGACGGGCCAGTCATGTTCGATTGCCG
>JANOPT010000251.1:0-5677 GCA_031421975.1 Sphingomonadales bacterium
AGCCAGAGGATAACGGGCGCGGTCATTCACTTTTCCCTTCAAGCGGGACGACGACGGTGAAACGATCGCTGACCATTGGATCGCCAAACCGCTGGTCCGATAAGTTCATTTTTTTGTCAACACCATCGCCGCCCGTCCGGACAACCGGCATCCGAGACCAAAAGAGAAAGGCTGTTCCGTCTACGTCATTTTTTGCCAGAGCCTTGGTTCGGGCACCCTTCATCTGATGCAAGCTAACTCTGTCATCGACAAAAATGCCACTCGGCACGGTATACGTTCCCTGCCCAAACCGGGTTTCATCACGCCAGAGCATCTCGCGCTTCCAGAATTGCAAAGGCACCGGATTGGCAACGACCAACAACGGAACGACCCCGTGCTTGGCTTTGACAGCTTCCGCAGTCAACTGTTCGGATGTTCCTGTAATCAGCCCATTAGCGAATATATACGCCCAAATTGCAGCGAAACTGGCGACGGCTGGAATACGCCAATTCAGTGCGCTCTTGCGTTCACGGCGGATCGAAATCCAGACGCCTGCAATCAGTGCAATCCACAGCCAGATATCAATGATAAAAATTGTGTCGCCGTAAAACCACTGGCTCGAAAACGGCTCAAGTAAACGGATGCCATAACTGTTGAACCAGTCGAACAGCGGATGACTGAGACAGCCGATATAGGCCAGTGTCAGTAGCCAGCCCGTGTGGACCGGTAACCGCTTTTCGGGTCGCGTCCCACGCCGCGTCTGCCACCGGTCGAACCATAGCATTGCAGCCCATAGAAGCAGCGGCAGAACAACCATAGCAATCGGCCCGTGCGTAATGCCGCGCCGGATCGCCAGATGCTGATGCCCACCCAGCAACGTCGCCACCGCATCGATATCGGGAATATTTGCCGCGATGATCAACGTCGGCATCGCCAACCCTGTCTTGCGTTTCAGCCCCATCTGACCAATGAGTGCGCCGACGAGGCTGTGAGTTAGGTTATCCATCCCGCCTTGCTGGCGAAACCGCAACCGTAAAGCAATACAGTGCTAGCGCGGTGCCGAAAACTAAATCTCCGGATGCCCCTCGGCTACGGTCCAGGTCTGGCCTTTCGATAACAGCTTGCCAAGATCGGCGATTTTACCTTCGCTCGCCGCCCTGTTCTGTTCGACCACCGCGTCATTGAACGTCGGGCGTGGATCGTCGTACAGCACGCCCAGCGCCATCGGAAATTCGCCGAAGCGCATTTCGACCAGCATGTGAGCTATCGAGCGGTTGACGACGTTATGGACAATCACTCCAGCCGATTGCCAGTCGCCATCCGGCACATCGACAACGGTCAATTCCAATGCATCGACATCGAGCGCAATGCCCTTGGTTCCCTTCGCAAACAGCATCGGTTCACCATTTTGCAACCACAGCTGGTGATTTTCGGCGCCCTTGGGAATGGCAAATTCTTCGAAAACATCTTTATTATAGACGATACAGTTCTGAAAAATCTCGATAAAAGCGGCGCCTCGATGCGCGTGCGCTGCCTTCAGAACCTCGGGTAGATTTTTTGAAACATCAAAGCCGCGCGCGACGAACCGTGCGCCTGAACCGAGCGCAAATGCACATGGCGTGGCGGGCCTGTCGACCGAGCCATAAGGCGTCGAGGGGCTGGTCGTGCCGACACGCGATGTCGGCGAATATTGGCCCTTGGTCAGACCGTATATTTCGTTGTTGAACAGCATAATCTGGCAATCGAGGTTACGCCGCAGCAAGTGCATCGTGTGATTGCCGCCAATCGACAATGCGTCGCCGTCGCCGGTGATGATCCAGACGTCGAGGTCGGGATTGGCTAGCTTCACCCCAGTCGCCACTGCGGGCGCACGGCCGTGGATGGTGTGGAAGCCATATGTTTCCATATAGTAAGGGAAGCGCGACGAGCAGCCGATGCCGCTGATGAATACCGTGTTTTCGGGCGTCCCGCCGATTTCGGGCATGGTGCGCTGCACCGCCTTCAATATCGCATAATCACCGCAACCGGGGCACCAGCGGACCTCTTGGTCGGTTTCCCAATCCTTAGGCGTGGTCGCTTTGATGGGGGTCATGTCGTTCATGGCGTTTCCTTAATGGGGCAACAACGCTTGCGCGTCAGCCCAATGCACTCTCAATCGCGGCTTCGATTTCGGCGATGGTAAAGGGTTGGCCAGAAACTTTGTTGATTGGCTTTGCGTCAACCAAAAACTGGTCGCGCAGCAATGTCTTCAACTGGCCGGTGTTCATTTCAGGCACGATGATTTTGTCGAAGCCTTTCAGCAACTCGCTCATGTTTTTCGGCATGGGCCAGATATGACGGATGTGAACATGGGCTACATCTACGCCCTCGGCGCGCTTGCGGCGAACGGCTTGCTTGATCGGGCCATAGGTTGATCCCCAACCCACAACGGCGAGCTTTGCGCCCGATCCGCCCTGCTCCACAACCTGATCAGGGATGCTGTCGGCAACGTTATTCACCTTAGCCGAGCGGATGTCAGTCATTGCCTGATGGTTGGCGGGTGAATAATTGATGTGGCCGGTGTCGACCTCCTTCTCGATCCCGCCAATTCGGTGCAGCAATCCCGGCGTGCCAGGCTTGACCCAAGGGCGTTTCAGCGTGTGGTCGCGCGCATAAGGTTTGAACCCGCCTTCGGGAACGCTTTCTAAAAACTCGACAGGGAACGGCTTATAACTGTCCAGATCGGGCACCTTCCACGGTTCCGCCGCGTTGGCAATATAGCCGTCGGTCAGCAACATCACTGGCGTCATATATTCCACAGCAATCCGCACCGCCTCAACCGCGCAATCGAACGCATCGACTGGCGAGCGTGCAGCAATCACCGGCATCGGCGCATCGCCATTGCGGCCATAGACAGCCTGGTAGAGATCGGATTGCTCGGTTTTGGTCGGAAGCCCGGTGGACGGCCCGCCACGTTGGCTGTTCACAATAATCAAAGGCAGCTCGGTCATGATCGCAAGGCCCATGGCTTCGCCTTTCAGCGCGATGCCGGGCCCGGACGAGCTAGTGACGCCCAATTGCCCGGCATAGCTTGCGCCGATTGCCGAGCAAATTGCGGCGATTTCGTCCTCGGCCTGAAATGTGGTGATGCCGTATTCCTTCAGGCGCGACAGATGGTGCAATATCGCCGACGCTGGCGTGATGGGATAACCGCCAAAGAACATCTTCAGGCCCGCCAGTTGGGCACCGGCAACCAAGCCATAGGAAATTGATTCCGCGCCAGTGACCGTCCGATACAGGCCCGCGTCAACCGGTGCTGCATCGACATGATATTGCTTCAAAGGGCCGGCCAGCTCCGCCGTCTCACCATAAGCATGGCCTGCGTTCAAAGCGGCGATATTGGCATCGGCCAATACCTGATTCTTGGCAAATTTTGCGTTCAGCCAATCGATAATCGGCTGACGGTCGCGGTCGAACATCCACAGAGACAGCCCTAAAGTCCACATATTCTTGCAGCGCAGCGCGTCCTTGTTGCCCATGCCGAAAGGCTTGACCGCCTCAAGCGTCAACGCGCTGATGTCGAATGCCAGCAATTGCCATTTGGCAAGGCTGCCATCCTCGACCGGGTTGCTCGTGTATTTCGCCTTGTCGAGATTACGCTGCGTAAACTCGCCGGTATCGGCGATAATCAAACCGCCTGCGCGCAAGGCATCGACGTTTGTCTTCAGCGCGGCGGGGTTCATCGCCACAAGCACGTCGGGCTGGTCCCCGGCGGTATCGATTGCGGACGAGCCGAAGTTGATCTGAAATGCGGAAACACCGAACAAGGTGCCCAACGGCGCACGAATTTCTGCTGGAAAATCCGGGAAAGTCGCGAAATCATTGCCCGCCAGCGCCGATGACAAAGTAAACTGACCACCGGTCAACTGCATACCGTCACCGCTATCGCCCGCAAAGCGAACGACAACCGCATCGCTTTGAACAGGCGAATGCGCGCCTGTATTTTCGTCCCTGAATGCCGTAGCCATTCGCTTCAACCCGCCGTTAATTGCAATTCTAATGCGGTTGCGCCTAATCCCATTCGAAGCACACTGCAATGTTAGAAAAACTATGATGGGATATGCTGGACCTGTCCTGCATGCCGCCCTATCACTTCGATGGAGATGGAGAATGCGATGACCGATGATACACCTTTTGTGCGACCCGATGTTGCCCTGTTTCTACAGTTTTTGAATTCGGTGCCGGGCCCCAAATTCTGGGAGGTGCCTGCTGGTGAAGCACGGGAAATGACCGAAGCGATGCGCGATCTTGCCGACGCGCCTGTCGGCGACCTTGCGGTGATACGCGACATATCTATTCCAGGCCCTGCGGGCGATATTCCGGCTCGCTTGTACGACTCCTCAAAAAACCGGGGAGCGGGGCCAGTGATGGTGTTTTATCATGGCGGCGGTTTTGTCATCGGCAGCCTTTACACCTATGAGCCGCACTGCGCCGAAGTTACACGATTGCTCGACCTGCCCGTAATATCCATCGATTACCGCCTTTCGCCCGAACATCCGTTCCCGGCTGCTGCCGAGGATTGCGAAGCCGCTACCCGCTGGATCGCTTCCAGCCCGCCTGAGCTGGGACTGGACGTGACTGGTCTGATCACCTCGGGCGACAGCGCCGGTGGTAATCTCACGATCGTCACCACGATGGCGTTGCGCGACAATCCGGCCGCGGTCCCCGTACTGGTACAGCATCCGATCTACCCTTTTGTGACGCTCGATGCCGACTGGCCCAGCATGGGCCAGTTTGCCACCGGCTATCTGCTCACCGACGAGGCGATGGCCTATTTCGGGCAAGGCCATGCCGCAACGCGTGGCGACTACCGCGCCGAACCGTTGAATTTCGATCAGACGGGCATGCCGCCGAGTGTGGTCACTACTGCCAGCCTCGACCCGTTGCGCGACCAGGGTCTGGCGTATGTCGACGCATTGAAAACTGCGGGTGTGCGGGTTGAACATATCAACGCCGAGGGCACCATCCACGGTCATATCAATATCCGTCAGGCCATTCCTTCAACCCAAAAGGATGTCGAGAATTATGTGGCGGTTCTAAAATCCATGCTCGCGGACGTCATGGCCGAAGCATGACACAGGAGTTAGCCGACCTTCCCTACCGCCCCTGCGCGGGGATTATGCTTGCCAGCAAGGACGGCAAAATTTTTGTCGGTCAACGTCTCGACAACGAGAGCAGCGACGCCTGGCAGATGCCTCAGGGCGGTATTGATGACGGCGAAGATGCCCAGGATGCCGCCATCCGCGAATTGTTTGAGGAAACCGGCATCGCGTCGCATCTGGTCGATGTAATCGCGCAAAGCCGCGATGAACATTTCTATGACCTACCCGAAGAACTGCTTGGCAAATTGTGGAAGGGCAAATGGCGCGGTCAGCGTCAATATTGGTTCCTGATGCGCTTCAAGGGCGATGACAGCGATATCGATATCAACACCGCACATCCTGAATTTTCGGAGTGGCGGTGGGTGTCACCCGATCAGCTGCCGCACCTGATCGTGCCGTTCAAAAAGCGGCTATACGAGAATATCGTCGCGGAGTTTGAAGCGTTGATTTGAGCGAACAATCCTCCGCTGTACGGGAGGAATTATGTATCAATTCGACTTAGGCGCCTCGCCTACCGTCGGCTTGATCTCCAGAGCGCTCGCCTGTAATTGCGGCTT
>JANOPT010000252.1:0-2000 GCA_031421975.1 Sphingomonadales bacterium
CCTGCACTGTTCCGCATCGTTGATATGCCCGGATACGGCTATGCCAAAGCGCCCATTAAAACCGTCCAGCAATGGCGTTACCTGATCAACGACTATCTGCGCGGGCGTGCGGTGCTGAAACGCGTGTTCGTCCTGATCGACAGCCGCCACGGCATCAAGGAAGTCGACCATGACATCATGGGAATGCTCGATGCTGCCGCGATTAGCTACCGGATTGTCCTGACCAAGACCGACAAGATCAAGGCTACCGATCGCGAGGCGGTGGAAGCCGATACAATGGCCAAGCTGCGTAAACATGTCGCAGCCTACCCCGACCTTTCGGTGACCTCGGCAGAGAAAAAGGGTGGGATTGATGATTTGCGCCGCGCGGTGCTAGAAGCCGTGGCAAGCTAACCCGACCCGTTCGTGTCGAGCATCGTCGAGACACCGAGAGTTCACGCAACGCGGAAAGGTGTCTCGACTATGCTCGACACGAACGGAAAAGAAAGTCATTAGCAACCGATGACCATCAAACTGATCATCGGAAACAAGGCCTATTCAAGCTGGAGCTTGCGCGGATGGCTCGCGGCCAAGCAATCCGGGTTGCATTTCGATGAAATGACCGTGCCCTTGTATGAAGACACTTGGGACGAACGCAAGCGAGAGGAAGACCTTGCGCCTTCGTCGGGCAAGGTGCCTATCCTATGGGATGGCGACGCTGTTGTCTGGGACAGCCTTGCCATTATCGAATATCTTTCCGACAAGGTCGGGCGCGACCGTTACTGGCCGAAGGACGAAGTCGCACGCGGCATGGCGCGGTCGATGGCCGCGGAAATGCACTGCAGCTACACCTCGCTGCGCCGCGAATGTCCGATGAACACGCGCAAGGTTTTTAGCGGCGTAACAGTATCGGAAGAAACCCGTAGCGACGCCATTCGCATATTGCAGACATGGGCCGAAGCCCGTTCGAGGTTTGGAACCGAGGGGCCATATCTGTTCGGCACTTTCAGCGCTGCCGATATCATGCTCGCACCGGTGGTCACGCGCTTTGTGACTTACGGCTTCACCTTGCCCGGCTTTGCCGAAGCCTATGTGGAAGCCATGATGGCGCATCCCTGGATGGAAGAATGGTATGCAGCAGCGGCCGAGGAGCCGTGGACGATAAAGCGGATCGAGGATGCCGTTACCTGACTCAACGCCCCCTCCTTTGGGAGAGGGAAAATCTACCTAATCCGCTCGGTGGGATAGGGCGTACCATCCTTGTGGAAATAACCGTCGGCTTCGAACTTCATATCGATGTCCGAATAAGCACCGCCGCCATCCCTGTTGCCCGCGCCGATGGCGATAAAGACACATTCTTCGCCCGAACGATTGACCAGATGATGCCCGTTTTCAACCCCCGCAGGCCAGGCAGCTACATCGCCAGCGCGCATCACGGTTTCGCCTTCATCCTCAACTAGCACCGCCTCGCCCGACAGCATGATGACGAGTTCATCCTCTTCGTCGTGCCAGTGGCGCTGCGATGACCACGCGCCGGGTTTGAGGATAACATGGCTTGCGCCCATGTGCGTCAATCCGCCGGCCGGAGCCAGCCTCCGCCACCAGCGGCCCTGAACGGCCTCATCAAACGGTGCCGGATATCCGGTTACGTTGCTTTGCGGGATGGCTTCAAAGTTTAACTTTGGCATCGCTTACCCCTACCCGCATTGCGCGCGGTGCAGCAATTTCTGGTCCGCGAGCACCAGCGCCATCATCGCTTCGACAACCGGCGTGCCGCGAATTCCGACGCAAGGATCATGGCGGCCCTTGGTGATAATGTCGGTCGCCTCACCCTCGCGCGTGATGGTTTCGACGGGCGTCAGAATCGACGATGTCGGCTTGAACGCCACGCGGACCACGACCGGCTGTCCGGTCGAAATGCCGCCCGCGATGCCGCCTGCATTGTTCGCCAGAAATTGGGGGTGATTCGACCCCTCGGTCGAAGGGCGCATGCGGTCGGCATTCTCCTCGCCACGAAGCCG
>JANOPT010000253.1:0-4258 GCA_031421975.1 Sphingomonadales bacterium
TTCGCCATGACCTCGTCGGACACGTCATAATTGCCCCACACGGTCTGGACGTCATCATCCTCTTCGAGAGCGTCGATCATCTTGAGCAACGTCGCGGCATTGGCTTCATCGACTTCGACCAGGAGCTGCGGCTTCCATGCGAGTTTCGCACTTTCCGCCTCGCCCAATGATGCTTCGAGCGCCTTGGCGACCTCATGCAGCGCATCCATGCTGGTCCAGATTTCATGCTCGTCTTCACCCGATTCCACGTCTTCCGCGCCTGCTTCGAGGGCGGCTTCGAATACGCTGTCGGCATCGCCGACGCTGGCGGGGTAAGTGATAAGGCCCATGCGGTCGAACCCGTGGCTAACAGCACCAGAGGCACCCAGATTGCCGCCGTTTTTGCTAAACGCGGTGCGAACATTGGTCGCGGTGCGATTGCGGTTGTCGGTCAAGGCCTCGACAATGACTGCAACGCCGCCCGGGCCGTAACCTTCGTAGCGCATTTCATCATAACTCTCGGCGTCGCCTCCCGCTGCCTTGTCGATTGCGCGCTGGATATTGTCCTTTGGCATCGACTGCGCCTTGGCCGCATTGACCGCAAGGCGAAGGCGCGGGTTCATGTCCACATCAGGCATGCCCATTTTGGCCGCCACAGTAATTTCGCGGCTCAGCTTGGAAAACTGCGCCGACCGCTTCTTGTCCTGCGCGCCCTTGCGGTGCTGAATATTCTTGAATTTACTATGGCCTGCCATGGCTCTCTTCTTTTCTAAGCGGAAAGTGAAGGCGCGCCCTTACATCAGGGACGCAGCCTTGGGCAAGCCGTCTGCGTCAACCCAGTTTTACCGCAGTTCCCGACGCCGTTACCATCAGCATCGAACCTTCCTTGCCTAATACTTCATAATCGAGGTCAATGCCGATGACGCCATCCGCACCGAGATTGCGGGCTTCTTCGGCAAGTTCGGCCAAGGCTGTCTGGCGTGCATCGCGCAAGCTATTTTCATATGCGCCCGACCGACCGCCAACGATATCGCGGATACCCGCAAACAAGTCCTTGAAGATGTTTGCGCCGACAATGACTTCGCCGGTGACAACGCCAAGATATTCGCGGACAGGTTGGCCCTCGACGGTGGATGTGGTGGTCATCAACATAATGCTCTCCGTTTCAGGCCCGATTATGCCAGGCCAAGCGCCGATTTGTACGTATCCAAAATCGCTTCCATTTCCGCGCGGTCGTCGTTGCTCATTTTGCGGAGGCGGACGATTTGGCGCATGATTTTCGCGTCATAGCCTTGGCTCGTGGCTTCGCTGTAAACGTCCCGGATGTCGTCGGCGATGCCCTTTTTCTCTTCTTCCAGACGCTCGATACGCTCGATGAAAAGACGCAGTTGATCGGCGGCTACATTGCCCTCGGCCATGAAATTCTCCTGTTATGTGGGTGGGGCGGCGAAAGACTTGTTCCGCTCCCGAATCAGAATAGGCTGGCCTTAGTGCGGTGACGCATTCTTCGCCACGCTTTCCTTCATGCGGGCGAGCTGTTCGGGCGTTGCCTCGCCTTGATATTTCGCTTTCCATTCCGAAGCGGGCATGCCGTGAATAAGCGCGCGCGCTTCGTCTTTCGATAGCGTTCCGTCTGCCTCCATGACCCAGTCAGCAAGACAGTTCCGGCAAAACCCCGCCAGACCCATCAAGTCGATATTTTCGGCGTCGTGCCGATGTTGCAGATGCGCGACCAGGCGCCTGAATGCCGTAGCGGCAGCATCGTCGGAAATCTGTTTTTCATTGTGCATAGCTATGCGCCCTTTCGGTTACCGATTTGCCTCGTTATGGGGGTGTCGAGCGACAAAATCCAGCAGATCGGGGCCCTTTCATATGCAATATCACAAACCGCGCATGCGGAAGGTTCGAATTCTGGCAACATTAGGCCCGGCCAGCGATACGCCCGAGATGATCGAGAAGCTGTTCAGGGCAGGTGCCGACGCCTTTCGCGTCAACATGAGTCACGGCGAACAGGCCGACAAGGTGCAGCTGATTGCCAATATCCGTGCCCTGGAAAAAGCGTACAACCGGCCGACCACCATTCTGGTCGATTTACAGGGACCCAAGCTGCGCGTCGGAACCTTTGCGAGCGGTAAGGTCGAGCTGAAAACCGGCGCGGTTTTCAGGCTGGATACCGATAACACGCCGGGTGATGCGACGCGCGTTTACCTACCGCATCCGGAGATTTTCGTAGCGCTTGAAATCAACGCCCGGCTGCTGCTCGACGATGGAAAACTTGTCCTGCGCGTGACCGAGATCGGGCCGGATCATATCGTTACCAACGTCGAAGTCGGCGGCATGCTGTCGGACCGCAAGGGGTTGAATGTCCCCGACGTTGTTGTGCCGATCGCTGCGCTGACCGAGAAGGATCGGTCAGATCTTGCGTTTGCGCTTGAACAAAATGTCGACTGGATCGCGATGTCTTTCGTGCAGCGGCCAGAGGATGTTGCCGAGGGCAAGAAGCTGATCGGTAACAAAGCGGCGTTGCTGGCGAAAATCGAAAAGCCTGCCGCGATCGGTCGTCTGGAAGAGATTCTCGAACTCGCCGACGGCGTCATGGTCGCCCGCGGTGACCTAGGTGTGGAACTGCCGCCTGAACAGGTACCGCCGCTTCAGAAAAAGATCGTGTCGACTGCCCGGCGAATGGGCAAGCCGGTCGTTGTGGCGACGCAGATGCTTGAATCGATGATCGTCTCGCCGTCGCCGACGCGCGCCGAGGTTTCGGACGTGGCAACCGCGATTTACGATGGTGCCGACGCGGTGATGCTTTCTGCAGAGACTGCGGCGGGTGCATGGCCCATAGAGGCGGTGTCGATCATGGACCGGATCGCCCAGCAGGTCGAAAGCGACCCCGATTTCTTCAAGCGCATCCATTTTACCGAAACCCCGGCCGATGCGACGACCGCCGATGCGCTGGCCGAGGCAAGCGGACGGATCGCGGATACCGTCGATACCAGTGCCATCGTGTGCTTCACGTCGTCCGGCTCAACCGCGCGGCGTATTTCCCGCGAACGTCCGTCCGTGCCGTTATTGGTGCTGACGGCAAGTATGGAAACGGCGCGACGGTTGGGATTATTATGGGGCGCCTTTGCCGTCCGCACCAAGGACATCGGCTCGTTCGAGGAAATGGTCGCAAAAGGTAAACGCATGGCGCTTCGCTATCATCTGGCTCAGGCAGGCGCGCGGATCATTATCATGGCAGGTGTACCCTTCGGCACGCCGGGATCGACCAATGTGCTGCACATCGTCCGGCTTGCCGGCGACGAGCTGTCGGGGCATTAACTTTCGGGCAGCAACAGGCTTGAATCCCCATAGCTGTAAAAGCGGTAATCGTCGGCAATCGCATGGGCATAAGCGGCCTGCATGACTTCGCGCCCCATCAATGCGCTGACCAGCATGAACAGGGTCGATTTCGGCAAGTGGAAATTGGTCATCAGGCCATCGATGGCCTTGAACCGATAGCCCGGCGTAATGAAGATGTCGGTATCGCCCGAAAATGGATGAACCGTGCCCGTGTCGTCGGCAGCGCTCTCGACCAGGCGAAGCGACGTCGTGCCGACCGCGATCAACCGCCCGCCATTTTCCTTGATGGTATTCAGCCGGTAGGCCGTATCGACGTCGATATGCCCCCATTCGCAATGCATCTTGTGATCGGTCGTGTCATCCGCCTTGACCGGAAGAAATGTGCCTGCACCGACATGCAGCGTCAGGGTCGCGGTTTCGATGCCCGCTTGCTCGATGGCTGACATGAGGTCAGGGGTAAAATGCAGCGACGCGGTGGGGGCCGCGACTGCGCCGTCCTTTTGCGCGAACATCGTTTGGTAATCCTGCACATCGCGCGCATCGGTCGGCCGTTTACCGGCGATATAGGGCGGAAGCGGCATGGTACCTGCGCGGTGAAGCAGGACTTCGACTGGCTCTTCGCCCTCGAAATAAAGCGTGAAACTGCCATCGCCATGCCGTTCGTCAGCGATAGCCACGACGCCCGCGCCGAAATCGATCCGGTCATTAACCCGAAGCCGTTTGGCATTGCGGATAAATGCCTGCCACCGGCGCAGGTCGACCCTTTTGTGAAGCGTGGCACCAATCCGGGCATCGCCACGTTTGCCCTCCAGCTGGGCAGGAATCACGCGGGTGTCGTTAAAGATCAGGCAGTCGCCTTTGCGAAGCGATTGCGGCAGGTCACGAACGTGCCGGTCGGTCAGCCGGCCATCGGCGGCGACGCATAACATCCGTGCTG
>JANOPT010000254.1:0-6633 GCA_031421975.1 Sphingomonadales bacterium
GGGTCCGGCCCCAAAGCGCGCAATGTGGTCGCGGTGTGGAATGTGCCCGCACCCATTTCCATGTCGTATGGCTGCAAAATCGCGCAGCCCTGCTTGCCCCAATAATCATGGAGCGTGAGGATCAGGTCCTGAAAGCTAAGCGGCGTGCCAGACATGGCCTGCCCTTGGCGGAGAAGCCGCGCTAAATCAAGGTTCTGGACGCGGTCGCAACATTTTGTCAGTGACGCATATCTTTATGTAAGGTCTTATTGACATCGCCAGCGAATCGCATTAGTAAGGTGTCCATGACATACTGTCAGGCAAAGGCGACTTAATTCTTAGGGAGGTGGTTTGAAATGGCGTATGATCCGACAACTCCCACGGAGAGCGAGCGTAGCGTAGCCTATTATATTGTTGGTGCCGGTGCAGTGGCGAATGCAGCCTTGCTATTCGCCCAGTTTGTGGCGGTTCCGCGTTGGATTGCAGGCGCCTGCATTCTGGCCGTCGCTGCATCGCTGCTGGTCACAGTATTTTCGTCTCGGGACGATGATTATTTTCGCCATTTGTCACTAACTTCCAGCAGATTTGCGATGGGCATCATTGCCATATGGTTCTGCGTTGCTGCCATCATTCATCTAGGAGATGGCGGACATTTTGTCGGAGAGTTGGCCGCAGGCGGTCAACCAAGTGAGAATACCTCGGCGGGTCCAGCGGGCTGGTTCGCCGCAGATACACTGGCGGTAACAGTCGCGACGGCATTTCACATCAGGTTCGTTTTCGAACGATTTCGCCGGTGAAAAACCAGCTTAAAGTTCTGCGCGCGATGCGGAACTGGAGCCAGGCTGACCTTGGCGAACATCTCGATGTGTCGCGTCAGGCTGTGAACGCAATCGAGACGGGTAAATACGACCCCTCGCTGCCGCTGGCGTTCAAGATTTCACGGCTGTTCGAACAGCCCATAGAGGAGATTTTCGATGACGGATTTGATGGAGGCCCGAATGGTGAAGCTTGACGACCAGGGCGCGCATGGTCGGACCGTGTTGTGGATGATGTTAATTGCGCTTGGCATTGTCATAACGGCAGGCGCAATCGCAGGTTTTGTTGGCGAACATCGGACCGACGGCGACCGTGCATTCAGCGATTTTGCGATAGGGTTAATGGCGGGCGTCACGGTCATCATGGCCGCGTTGATCTTCGCGTTCTGGCGTTATGCCAAAAAGTTGAAGGCAAGCGGCGAACCGATGTCAAAGCGTGAGAAGCTGAATCGCAATATCATCTTGGTTTGCGGGTTGTTAGGCGGTGCCATGGGTGCCAGTTTCGCAGCGGCCGGTTTTCTGAATGCGCCCGATGAAACCGCAGACCCCCTGTCGGTGCTTTTTGCAGGGCCGCTGCCGTTGGCCGTTGCCTTGGCCCTCGCCTTTTTCTGGGCGGTGATCATGCCGGCGGTCGCGTGGTTCTGGCACACACGCGCAATCGACGAACAAGAGGCAAGCGCTTATCGCGACGGCGGCTATTACGCGGCCTACGCATATCTCATTCTTGCACCGACCTGGTGGCTGCTCTGGCGCGGGGGACTTGTGCCAGAACCCAATGGCGTCGCCATTTTCCTCATATTCTCCGCGATCTGGTCTGCGGTCTGGTTCTGGAAGAAATACCGCTGACTTTTCATCATCTTTAGTTCATCAACCAACTGTCTTTCTGGAGACCCCTTATGCGTAAATCAATGATTGCCCTGTTTGCGACCGCTGCCATCATTTTCTCATCCTCCGCAGGCGCGCAAAATACACCGACCGAAGCCCCGGCAGCGGTCGAAGCACTTGACCCGGTCACGGTCCAGCCCGCTGCGACCCGGGATGTCGACCCTGCATTGTGGGTGGTAAAGGACGAAGATACGACGATTTACCTGTTTGGAACTGTTCATATTCTGAAGCCCGGCCTTGGCTGGTTTGATGAGGCCGTGAAGGACGCGTTCGACAAGTCCGACCGTCTGGTGCTTGAGATTGTTGAGCCGCCGGCGGCCGAAACCCAGGCGATGTTCATGAAAGTCGCGCTTGACCAAAGCGGCAAAACATTGCGGTCCAAGCTGAGCGATGCCGACCGCGCGACCTATGACGGCGCGATGACCAAAATCGGAATGCCGGTAGCAACGCTCGATCCGTTCGATCCATGGGCAGCGGCCATCACCATGCAAGTTCTGGGCATGACCAAAAGCGGATTCGATCCGAACAGCGGCGTCGAAAAACAACTAAGCGCTGCGGCAAAAGCATCGAACAAGCCCATCGAAGGCGTCGAAACCATGGCCTATCAATTGGGTATTTTCGACAGCCTATCGGACGCAGACCAGATTACATTCCTGAACGAGACCACGAAAAACATCGATGAAGTCGGCGGGATGATGGACAAGCTCGTCGAGCTTTGGGCAGCGCCCGATCCCGAAGGGCTTGCAATGGCGATGAATGACGGCCTGACCAATCCCCGGCTGTACGATGTACTTTTGACCAAACGCAACGCGAACTGGGCGAAATGGATCGACGGACAATTGGCAAAGCCGGGCGTGACTTTCATGGCAGTGGGTGCAGGACACCTTGCCGGCCCAACCAGTGTTCAGGCATTGCTGCCTGCTTATGGTCTGGCCGCGCAGCGGGTAGCCTATTGATATTCTATGTGTAACAGGGGCAAAGGTCCGCCAATTGCGGGCCTTTGCCCTTTTGCCTTAAGGAAAATAATGGACAATCCCGATCTGGCCTTGCCAGCCGAAGAACTGGTATCGGCACCGAAAACGTTTCCGGGGATACTGGCTGCAATTGGCTGGATTGTCCTGTATTTCATGCTTCAAGGGCTGTTGACTGCAATCATTCTGGTGGCCGCTACCGGTCGCACAAACGTTAACCCGACGGACAATCCGGCTTCAATAATCTGGGGGCTAATGGCTTCCGCCATTGTCCAATTGGGATTGATGTCCTTCTACCTTCGCAAGGACGGACGCTTGCAACAGATTGGCCTCACGCATTTCGGCCGAATTTCGTTTGGCCGCGCGACCGGCCTTGCAGTGATGCTCGTGGTCGCGGCAATGATTTTCAATTATCTCTATGCGAATTTTGCCATTCCCGGCATCGGCATGCAGGAAGATATGGCCAAAATGCTGGCGAGTATTCCACGGACACCGCTCAATATGGCTGCCGGTTTTGTTGCCATTGCGATCGCCGCGCCGGTTGTCGAAGAATTGCTGTTTCGCGGATTGCTGCAAAACGCGCTGGCGAAATATATGCCCATATGGGGCGCGATTATCGGCGCGTCGTTTCTGTTTTCGCTGGTGCATTTGCAGCCTTATGCCATCCCTGGCCTCATGTCGTTGAGCATTGCGTTCGGCTATCTATATCACCGCACCGGGTCGTTGCGGACCAACATCATTCTGCATATGGCCAATAATGCAATGGCCCTGCTGCTGACGCAAAGCATCGGTTAGGATACGGCAGGTTCCAGCAGGCGGAGCGTGCCTGCATCGGCGTCTATTTCGGTCATCACACCCTGAGGCAGGGTAAACTGATCAGTGATATGGCCGAAATACGCGCCTGAATATACCGGAATGCCAAGCGATCCGAGATGTTGCCGCAGCACATCGTTCAACGTAAATCCGCCATAAACCCCGCTGCTGCTGCCAGTGCAGTCGGTACACTGGCCAAATACGGCACCAGCCAGATTTTTGAGGACGCCGGCCAGCGCCAGCTGAGTCAGCATCCGGTCGATCCGGTATTCGGCCTCACCCACATCTTCCAGAAACAGGATCGCACCGTCAAAACCGGGAAGATATCCGCTGCCCGCCAGCGCGGTGAGCACCGTCAGATTGCCGCCGAGCAACCGGCCACGCGCCTTGCCCGGCGTCAGCGTCTGCGTCCGCCAGCGTCGCTGGACCAGCCGGTCTTCGCTGCCTGCAGGATTGACGAGCGTCGGTGTTGCGCCATCGAAAGCGATGCTGCGGAAATGATCCCATGAGGATTTGCCCCATGCGCTGCTGGCATTGGGGCCGTGCAAGGTCACAAACCCCGCTTTGGCCGCTATCGCCATGTGCAACGCGGTAATATCGCTGAACCCGGTCAGCAGTTTCGGGTTGGCGCGGATGATGTCCCAGTCGAGATACGGCAACAGCCGCGCGCTGCCCCATCCGCCCCGCACCGCAAAAATAGCCTTTATTTCCTTGTCCGCGAACATGGCGTTGATGTCGGCTGCCCGGTCCCTGTCAGCGCCCGCCAGATAGCCGAACCGGCTTAGGACATGCGGCGCGCGTTTGGGCCTAAGCCCCATGGCGATCATCGCCTCTTCGACCAGCTCGATCTGGAACGGCTCGTCGCTGGCCGACGCAGGTTCGATCAGGCCAACGGTATCGCCAGCGCGCAACCGGGAGGGTCGTCGGACGCCATTGACGCCGGGCGCAAGTGCGAACGCCGGAGACGTCAGCGACAACACCGCAAGGCTCGATAATATCTGTCGCCTGGACGGAGCCATGAATGAAGTTTGGAAATTGTCCGTCATGAACCGACGCTAAAGCACAGGACATGCAATTGCAATTATGTGAGATTGTCTACTAACGGGGTTGAAAAACGCGGGCGGCGGGCGCACAGATGCGTCATGCTGTCGCAAAAAACCCGTTACGCCATTCGCGCGATGCAGCATCTGGCCGATCATCACGGACGTGGTCCGGTGCAGCTTGCCGACATTGCCGAAGCGCAAAAAATACCGCCTAAATTCCTGACCGTCATTTTGTCCGAACTCACGCGATCGGGGCTTGTCGCTTCGCAGCGCGGCAAGGACGGCGGCTACTGGTTAGGCGTGCCGCCCATCGATGTAAGCTATGGCGACCTGATCCGCATCATGCGCGGCTCGCTGGCCTTGGTTCCCTGTGCCAGCCGTTACGCCCATGAGCGCTGCAAAAACTGCGTCGAAGAAGAAAGTTGCCGCACGCGCGTGCTGATGCTTCAGGTTCGCGACAAGACCGCCGATTTGCTCGATGGGATCAACCTGGCGGACAATGTCGGTGCGGAAGCATTCATGCAGGCTGCCGAATAAGGCTATTTCCAAACAGCTTACAAACAGAACCTTTCGGCGCTGAAAGGAAAATGTCGCGTCAAATCATATTGTCAATCAAAACAGTTGAGTTTAACGATCCACTCCGGAAGACGGCGGACAAACCGCGCGTTCGATAAGGGTGATTTATGACCGATTCAGACAGACTGCGAACCGGCGAAGCCACGAACGCTTCGTTTCCCGAACCCGTTCGCGCCGTGCTCGATGCACTCGCCAAACTCAAATTCGGCGCAATCCAGTTGACCGTACACGAGGGCAAGCTTGTCCAGGTCGAAGTGACCGAGCGTAAGCGCTTCAGCAATTAAGTCCTCACCCTCTTTGCTCTAGAGGCAGCCCGGACCACCGGATGCATCTGTTTTTTTGAAAGAAAAGCACATGCGATTTCGTCCCACCGGGCCTTCACTGGCCTTGATTACGCTGCTTTCCCCTAGCTCACCCGTTTTCGCCCAAACAGCCTTCGATCCTGTGGCAGCGCAGCAAGCGCGCTCGTCTGCCGGCACGGGCGATACCGATGCGCCGCAAGAGATTATTGTCAGCGCTCGTCGCCGTCAGGAAACCGCGCAAGACATTCCCATTGCGGTGTCGGTGGTCGGCGGCGATCAGATCGACAATACCGGAAGCTTCAACGTGGGCCGGTTGCAGCAACTGACGCCGACGTTGCAGTTTTATTCATCGAACCCGCGCAACACATCGGTGAACATTCGCGGCATCGGTGTGCCGTTCGGCCTGACCAATGATGGCATCGAACAGGGCGTGGGCATTTATGTCGACGATGTCTATTATTCGCGCGTTGCATCGGCAACGTTCGATTTCCTCGATGTCGCGCAAATCGAAGTGCTGCGCGGGCCGCAGGGCACGCTGTACGGCAAAAACACCACCGCAGGCGCAATCAACATCACGACGCGGCAACCGGGATTCGACCTGGAAGGTCGTGCGGAGGTCAGCATCGGCAATCTGGGTTTCAAACAGGCCAAGGCAGCAATCGGCGGGCCGCTGTCCGATACTATTGCCGCGCGTGTTGCGGTGTCAGGCACGTCCCGGCGCGGCACCATTTTCAACGTGACCAGCGACAACTGGATCAACGAACAGGACAATATGGGGATCCGCGGCCAACTGTTGTGGCGGCCCAGTGACGATCTCGATGTCACGCTGTCCGGCGATTTCAGCGTCCAGAACCCCGAATGCTGTGCCCAGATCTATGTGGGTACCGGCGCAACGCAGCGCTCGCTTGCGCGCCAATATGCCGCTCTGTCCGCCGCGCAGAATTATCGGGTCATCAGCAATAATCCATTTGATCGGCTAACCGATGTCGATGCCGATCTGAATGCCCGGAACGAACTGGGCGGTACGGCCCTGAACATAAAATGGGATGTCGGTGCAGGGACGCTAACGTCCATAACCGCGTGGCGTTTCTGGGACTGGGTGCCGTCCAACGACCGCGACTTTACCGGGTTGCCCATTACCACCCGCTCCGAAAACCCGTCGCAGCAGAAACAATATACGCAGGAAATCCGCTACGCCCAATCAGGCGACAATTTCGATTTTCTGATCGGCGGGTTCGTCTACACCCAA
>JANOPT010000255.1:0-2362 GCA_031421975.1 Sphingomonadales bacterium
CTGCCGTTTAACAAACGACGGGAGCCTCTAACGGGAAAGCCGCGGCGGAGCAAGGGGGAAGCGGCAGGTAGCCTAGCCTAGCATCTTCTTCAGCAAATCATTGATGACTTGCGGGTTGGCCTTGCCCTGCATTGCCTTCATCGTTTGGCCAACAAAGAAGCCGAACAGCTTGTCTTTGCCGCTGCGATATTCGGCGACCTTGTCTTCGTTGGCGGCCATGATCTTGGCGATTTCGGCCTCGATGGCGCCGGTGTCGCTGGTTTGCTTTAGGCCCTTTTCCTCGACGATGGCAGCGGCGCCCATCATTTGTCCTTGGGCCGCTGTTTCGAGCATGATTTCGAAGACTTGCTTGGCGATGCTGCCCGAAATCGTGCCGTTGGCCACGAGGCCGAGCAATTCGGCGGCTTGCTTCGGGCTAACCGGGCTTTCGTCCAGCGTCTTGCCGAGCTTGTTGAGCGCGCCGAACAGTTCGGACATCAACCAGTTGGATGCCTGCTTTGCGTCCACGCCCTCGGCGAGCAAATCCTCAAACCAGAAGGCAGTTTCCGCTTCTGCGGTCAGCACGGCGGCGTTGTAGGCGGTAAGGCCCATCGCTTCATAACGCGCGCGCTTGGCATCGGGCAGTTCGGGCAAGCTCGCGAGGCATTCCTCGATGAACGCATCATCGAGTTCCACCGGAAGCAGATCGGGGTCTGGGAAATAGCGATAATCATGCGCGTCTTCTTTCGAGCGCATCGACCGGGTTTCCATTTTATTGGGGTCGAACAACCGCGTTTCCTGTACCACCGCACCGCCGCTTTCGATCAGGTCAACCTGACGCTGCGCCTCATATTCGATGGCCTGCATCATGAAACGGATCGAGTTGACATTCTTGGTTTCGGTGCGCGTGCCAAGCTCGGCTTCTTTTTCCCCTACCCCACCCACTTTGCGGACCGAGACATTGACGTCGGCGCGCATCGAGCCTTGCTCCATATTGCCGTCGCACGAACCGACATAGCGCAGGATCGAACGCAGTTTTTTGACATAGGCCCCCGCCTCTTGCGGGCTGCGCATATCGGGGCGCGAGACGATTTCCATCAGCGCCACGCCCGAGCGGTTGAGGTCGACAAAGGACATTGTCGGATGCTGGTCGTGCATCAGCTTGCCCGCGTCCTGCTCGACATGAATTCGCTCGATACCGATTGTTTTGACCGCGCTGTCGGGGTCTTTTTCGTTGAGCGTCACCTCGATTTCGCCCTCGCCGACAATCGGGTGGTATAGCTGCGAAATCTGGTAGCCCTGCGGCAAATCGGCGTAGAAATAATTCTTCCGGTCAAACCGCGACCAGCGGTTGATCTGCGCACCCACCGCCATGCCGGTGCGGACGGCCTGGCGGATACACTCGCGGTTCGGCACCGGGAGCATCCCCGGCATTGCAGCATCGACGAGGCTTACATGGCTGTTTGGCTCAGCGCCAAAGCCGGTCGATGAGCCGGAAAACAGTTTGGACTCGCTGGTCACCTGAGCATGGACCTCAAGGCCGATCACGACCTCCCACTCGCCGGTGTTTCCCTGGATGCGGTATGCTGATTCAGTCATTGGCGTCTTTCGATGGCGTAATGAGGGGCACCGACGGGAAATAGGTGCGATAAAAACGAGGGTCACGCGTCATGATTGTTGCGCTGATAGCGAGGGCATGACCGCCGATGAGAAAATCGGGCAAAATGGTTTTGGCTGACGCTCTGTTTCGTTGCCTCTGATATTCGCGGAATGCAAGGCCAGCGGAATATGCCGACTGGTTACACAAGGGTTCAATTATCAATCCCATATTATCAATTATCGCCAAGAAGTCATTGAGCTCACCAGCAAAAGGTGCAACCTCAGCAACGACAACGTGGTTTATTGCCATACGTCCCGCTTTGCTCGCGTCGCTGACATTCTCCACGGACCAGTCATACCAAACTGGGTCACGATCCAGAACATCAATCAAAATGTTGGAATCTATTAGGATCACGGCTCCCAGTCACCGCGTAATTCACGCATGATGGCATCTGTTCCACGTCCGTCTTTACTCAACCCAGTTAGTTTCATAAGACCTTCGCGCATTCGGCGGGCGCGTTCTTCGGCATCGTCAGGTCCATATCCGAGCGGTGTAATAACCACTTCGTTCTGATCGTTGACGACAACCTTATACGGACCATTTGGCTTCAAACCAACGGCATCGCGCGCAGCTTTTGGAATAAGCACCTGACCTTTGCTGGTCATTCTGCCGGTTTCTATTTTTGACGGCGCATTCATGATATATCTCCAGTGTTACCTTCAGTAACACATTGGCGACGCGCGAGCAATCACCACCACTCTACGGCTTCTGCGGTAAAACCTG
>JANOPT010000256.1:0-2107 GCA_031421975.1 Sphingomonadales bacterium
CGATTTTCTAGTGCCGAGCCGCATCCATGCCGGGCGCTTCTATGCGCTGCCGCAGGCGCCGCAGCAGTATAAGCAGTTGCTGATGGTCGCGGGCTTCGACCGCTACTTCCAGATCGCGCCCTGCTTCCGCGACGAAGACCCGCGCGCCGACCGCTTGCCGGGTGAATTCTACCAGCTCGACCTGGAGATGAGCTTCGTCACGCAGGAAGAGGTGTGGGACACGATGGAGCCGGTGATGGCGGGCGTGTTCGAGGCTTTCGCGGAAGGCAAGCCGGTGACGGCGGCGGGTAGTTTCCCGCGCATCCCTTATGCCGAAGCGATGCTGAAATATGGCAGCGACAAGCCGGATTTGCGCAACCCGATCCTGATCGGCGATGTCGGATCGCATTTCACCACATCCGGCTTCGGCCTGTTCGAGCGGATCGTTGGCGAGGGCGGGGTGGTGCGCGCCATCCCGGCACCGGCGACTGCCGAGAAGAGCCGCAAATTTTTCGACGAGATGAACGAATGGGCACGCAGTGAAGGCCATGCAGGGTTGGGCTATGTAACCCGCAAGTCTGGCGAATTCGGCGGACCAATCGCCAAGAATCACGGCGATGAAGGTATGCAGGCGTTGTACGACGCCATTGGCCTCGGCCCCGACGATGGTTGCTTCTTTGCGGCTGGCAAGGAAGACCAAGCGGCGAAGCTGGCTGGCGCGGCGCGCACCCGAACTGGTGAGCAGCTTGACCTGATCGACAAAGACAGTTTCCGCTTCTGCTGGATCATCGACTTCCCGTTCTACGAGTGGAGCGAGGAAGAGAAAAAGGTCGATTTCGCGCACAATCCGTTTTCGATGCCACAGGGCGGTTTGGAAGCTTTACAGACGCAGGACCCGCTTACCATCAAGGCCTATCAGTACGACATGGTCTGCAATGGCTATGAACTGGCTTCGGGTTCAATCCGCAACCAATATCCTGACCTGATGGTCAAGGCGTTCGAACTCACTGGCCTTACTCAGGCCGACGTCGAGGAACGCTTCGGCGGCATGTACCGTGCGTTTCAATATGGCGCGCCGCCGCATGGCGGCATGGCAGCGGGCGTCGACAGGATGGTAATGCTGCTGTGCGGCGTGCAGAATTTGCGCGAAATTACGCTGTTTCCGATGAACCAGCGCGCCGAAGACCTGCTGATGGGCGCGCCTTCACCCGCCGAGCCAAAGCAATTGCGCGAACTCAGCATCCGGGTGGTGGAGCAGCCTGCTAAACAATAGCTTTGTCATTCCCGCGAAAGCGGGGATCTATGGTCCGCTCTGTCAGACTATCATTACAGCGTTGTCTATCACCGACGTTTCAGGCCATGGATTCCCGCCTGCGCGGGAATGACAATGCAGGTGCGCGGTGTCCCTTTTTTGCACGGTCCGGCGGGCAGCCTTGTTTCAAAACGCAGAAGGTGCTGAAACGCGCAGATGAAAATCGACCTATCCGACTATGAATCCGGCAAGAAATATGACGGCGACTATGACGACGACCTGAAAAGTCTTCAGGACCGTCTTGCCGAGCTGCAATCGCTGCATATCCTCCACAAGGCACGAACACTGATTGTCGTCGAAGGATGGGATGCGGCCGGAAAGGGCGGGGCGATCAAGCGGTTGACCGCCACGCTCGATCCGCGATATTATAAGGTTTATCCGATCTCCGCGCCGACGCCTGAGGAAAAGGACAAGCATTTCCTTTGGCGTTTCTGGAACAAGCTACCGGGCGCCCAGGAAATCAGCATTCTCGACCGAAGTCATTACGGCCGCGTGCTCGTTGAACGGGTCGAGGGCTTTTGCAGCGAGGCCGAATGGCGGCGCGGCTTTGATGAGATCAACGAATTTGAATCACGCCAGGGCGAAATCGGGACCAAAATCATCAAGCTGTTCCTGCACGTGACGCAGGAAACGCAGGACGAAGTGCTGACCGAACGGCTCGATGACCCCGCCAAACGCTGGAAAGTAACCGCAGAGGATTTTCGCAACCGCGAAAAACGTGCGCTATATCTCGAGGCGATGAAAGACATGTTCAAGCGCACCGACACGCATTGGGCACCTTGGACGGTGATTGACGGCAACAACCAGAAGGCCGCG
>JANOPT010000257.1:0-4226 GCA_031421975.1 Sphingomonadales bacterium
TTGTGTCCCGCAAAAGGCGCGTTTGGCGCGAGATGCATCGACTCGTTGATCCACACCGTTCCGGTCTCCAGTTGCTCGGCGATTTCGACCGCGCCTTCGGGATTGCTCGTCCAGATCGAGCCCGCCAGCCCATAATCCGACGCATTGGCTCTGCTGATAACTTCGCTGACCGTCGAGAACTTCATCAGCGGCATCACCGGACCAAATTGCTCTTCAGCTACAATTCGCGCATCTTCAGGCGGGTTGTCGAGCACCGTCACCGGCACGAAATAGCCGGGAATCGAGGGGTCATGATCGCCGCCGACGAGGAACTTATATCCCTTGTCCTTGGCATCGGCGATCAGTTCGAGCACGCGGTTATATTGCTGCTTGTTCTGGATCGGGCCAATCGCGGTGCCCTGCTCGGCACCATCGCCAACCTTCACTGCGCTCGCATAAGCGGCAATCGCGGCAGACAGTTCGTCATAAATGTCTTCATGGATATAGATGCGCTTGGCCGCGATGCAGACTTGGCCCGCATTGTAGAAGCTTGCCCAAAACAGCTTTTCGGCAACTTTGGCAACGTCCGCATCGGGCAACACGATCGCGGCGTCATTTCCGCCAAGCTCAAGCGTGATGCGCTTCAAATCCTTCGACGCCGATTCCATCACGCGCTTACCTGTAGCGGTCGATCCGGTGAAAGTGATCTTGTCGATATCGGGGTGCGATGTAAGCATTGGCCCCAGAGCGTCGCCGCCGGTGATGATATTCAAGACGCCCGGCGGAAACACACCTGCGATTAACTCAGCCATACGGAGGGTCGCCAAAGGCGTGAACGGCGAAGGCTTCAACACCATCGTGCAGCCCGACAAAAGCGCAGGCACGATTTTCTGTACCGCCATCAACACCGGGAAATTCCAAGGCACGATGCCGCCGACCACGCCAACGGGAACGCGGCGGGTGCGGCTGAGACGCTTGTCGCTATCCTCGCTGATCGTTTCTTCAAGGCTAAGCGTGGAAAGCGCGCGGCTCATGCCGACGCATCCGGCAATCTCGCTGCCCGCCTGCATATGCGGCTTGCCTTGCTCGGACGTCAGCAAGCGCATCAATTCATCGCTGTTCGCTTTGATCGCATCGGCCATCGCCGCAAAGCAGGCGCGCCGTTCTTCGACGCCGGTCTTCTTCCATGCAGGGAACGCAGCGCGCGCGGCGGCAACGGCCTTGTCGAGTTCAGCCTGCCCGCAATCGGGCACTTGGCCGATGACCTGCTCTGTCGCCGGATTGACGACGTCGATCCATTTGTCGCTTGCAACCAGTTCGCCATTGATCAGATTTTTATACTGCGTGGTCATCCAAATTCTCCTTTTCGAGTCTTGCGAAGCTTATACGCTAAGCCTTGTCTTTCGCCCAATATTCATCGCGCAGCAGCCGCTTGTACAATTTGCCGGTGTCGTGCCGCGGCAGTTCGGCGCGGAAATCGATGCGGCGAGGAAGCTTGATACCCGACAGTTTCTCTCGGCAATAGGCAGTCAGTTCGTCGCGCAACGCGTCACCCGCATCGGCTATATCGAGTGGCTGCACCACCGCGATCACCTCCTCGCCCATTTCGTCATGCGGCCCGCCGATGACCGCGACATCCTGCACCCTGGGATGAGTCACCAGATGATTCTCGATCTCCTGCGGATAGATATTCACCCCGCCCGAAATGATCATGAAGCTCTTGCGATCGGTGAGGTAGAGATAGCCTTCGTCGTCGAGCCGCCCGACGTCGCCCAACGTCGTCCAGCCATGCTTGTTGGTGGCGCTTTTGGTTTTTTCCGGGTCGTTATGATAGCTGAAAACGGTCGCGCTTTCGAAGAAAACCGTGCCCTCCTGCCCCACCGGAACATCGTCACCATTGTCGTCGCAGATGTGCAACACGGCGGTCAGTGCACGGCCGACAGAGCCTTTGTGCGTCAGCCACTCCTCACTCGAAATGAAGGTAATGCCATTGCCCTCTGTGCCCGCATAATATTCGCGCAAGACGGGGCCCCACCAATCGATCATCGCTTCCTTGATAGGCACCGGGCAGGGTGCGGCGGCGTGGACGGCGGTTTCGAGGGTCGAGACATTATATTTGTTGCGGATATCCTCGGGCAATTTTAGCATTCGCGCAAAATGCGTCGGCACCCACTGGCTCGCGTTAATCTTGTATTTCTCAATGGTCGCGAGCGCTGCCTCCGGATCGAATTTTTCCATCACCACCACAGTGCCGCCGAGCCGGTGCACCGAAATGCACCAGCGCAACGGTGCCGCGTGGTAGAGCGGCGCAGGCGAGAGGTAGATGCTGTCACCTGAAAGTTTGAACGCCATCGAGGCGAGGGTGGATAAAGGACTGACTGCCGCAATGTCAGGATCTTCGGGCAGCGGGAAACGCACGCCCTTGGGTTGGCCGGTAGTGCCCGAGCTGTAGAGCATGTCGGTGCCCGCCCGCTCGTCGGCGATGGACTTGACCGGCAAGTCGGCGACCGCCGATTCGTAGCTTTGCCAGCCCGCATATTCGTTTCCGACCATGAAGCGTAAAACCGGGCTTTCAAGTTGGTCGAGCGATGCGCCGAGATATTTGCTCGCGAACAGCGCCTTCGCGCCGCTGTCGTTTAATATATAGTCGATTTCGCTTGCAGTCAGGCGGCAGCTAATCGCGACATAGATCAGCCCCGCGCGCTGCGCCCCCCAGACAAGGTCGAAAAACTCCGCACGGTTATCGAGGCAGAAGGCGACGGTGTCGCCCTGCTGGAGGCCCAGCGAGCGGAACAGGTGCGCGCAACGGTTCGAGCGTTCGTCGAGTTCGCGATAGGTGACCGTCTCGCCCGAACCCGCCATGATGACGGCGGGCTTATCCGGATGGTTGGCGGCGTGGACAGTGGGATGCGTCATTATTCACCCAGCCAGTTGGGCTTGCGTTTCTCGGCAAAGGCCATCGCGCCTTCGCGGCTGTCTTTCGATTTGAACACCGGCGCACAGATTTCGTTCTGCTTCTTCCACATCTCGGACGAGGTCCAGTCGGGACGTTCGTTGATAACGCGCTTGGTGGCGATAAGGGCCAGCGGGCCATTCGCCGCGACCTTGGCCGCCAATTCGAGTGCGGCATCGATCGCTGGGCCTTCGGTGACCCGGTTGACGAAGCCCATTTCATAGGCACGTTGCGCGCTGATAAAATCGCCGGTCAGCGCGAGTTCCATCGCCATCCGCTTGCCGATGATCGACGGCAACGTCAGCAACCCGCCCGCTGCCGCAACAAGGCTGCGCTTCACCTCGGGAATACCAAACTGCGCCTTGTCGTTCGCCACCAGCAGGTCGCAGGCAATCGCAATCTCCATCCCGCCCGCCAGTGCATAGCCCTCGACCGCGCCGATCAACGGCTTGGCAGGCGGTGACTCAATGAAGCCCGCAAAGCCCTTGCCCTTGATGCTGGGCAATTCGCCGCGCAGAAATGCCTTCAAGTCCATGCCCGAACAAAATGTCCCGCCTGCGCCTGTGATGATCCCTGCATTCAGGCCCTTGTCGGCGTCGAGCTGCTCCATCGCCGCCGCAATTCCCTGTGCCACCGCCTGATTGACCGCGTTCTTGGCTTCGGGCCGGTTGATCGTGATGATCAGCACGCCGTCTTGCGCTTGGGTAAGAACTTCGTTCATTGCATTCCTCTCACTTCAACCACCATTTCCGTTCGTGTCGAGCCCAGTCGAGACACCCATCCGTCATGTGCGCCTTCAAAGTGTCTCGACGATGCTCGACACGAACGGGACGGGACGTAGCACTCATCGCCCCTTGGGCAGGCCGAGCACATGCTCGCCAATAATATTTTTCTGGATCTGGCTGGTGCCGCCGCCGATCGTGGCGGAGAAGCTGTTGAGATAGGCACGGTGCCAGTAACCGTCGTCCACCGCGTTCTCATCGCCAACATAATAACCAGCGCGCGTGCCCTGAAACTGAAGCGAGAATTCGGTGAGTTCGCGGATCAGCTCGGTGCGCGCCAGCTTGTTCATCAACGCCAGCCCCATCGGCCGATCGCTGGTGAGCGGGGCCATCCGGCGGCGTTGGTTATTCAGGTTCAGCGCCTGAATCTCGATCATATAATCGACCAATTTGTCACGCATTACCGGATCGTCGAGAACTGGCTTGCCGCCGCGTTTGGCGGTGCGTGCCATGTCGACGACGCTCATCACGTCCATTTCCTTGACGAAATAGCCGCCGACCGGATTGACCTT
>JANOPT010000258.1:0-1681 GCA_031421975.1 Sphingomonadales bacterium
ATCTTCACAGGGCGTCCGAGTTTTGCGAGCCGTAACGCACCGCGAGAGGCGCCATTGCAATGCGGACCCGCGCAATAGGTCACAAACATCATGTCGTCTGGCCACGCTGCCATTTTCGACGCGATGATCTTGCCGTGCGGCAGGTTGATCGCACCTCGAATGTGGCCTGCCGCGAACAGCGCCGGGCTACGCACGTCAAGAAGAACGAAATCCGGATCGTCGGCGAGCGCTTCGTGCGTATCCCAGCAGTCGGTTTCAAAGCTGAATTCTGCCTCGAAATGTGCCTGTGCAACTTCGCTGGGCGCGGCGGGAATATCTGTGACTGATGACATTATGTTCTCCATATCTAGTGTCGCGTTGCCTCATTCGGACTTTGTTTGGCTGATTGCTATTGGCGTGTTTGCCAATATACAGGTATATTATGCCAAACTCCGATCTTCGAGGGCCGCTGGTGGTCGCGCTGGTTTATGACCGTCTCTGCCTGTTCGAATTCGCGATTGCTGCCGAGATATTCGGGCTTTCTCGTCCCGAATTGGGTTTGGAATGGTACCGCTTTGCAAGCTGCGCGGTCACTCAGGGTGAAATGAACGCGCAAGGTGGGCTGCAGGTGCGAACGCAATTCGACCTGTCGCTGCTGGAAAAAGCCGACATCATCATCGTTCCGGGCTGGACCGGGATCGGTGCACCTGTTCCAGACCTGCTTACTGCATCGCTGATCGCTGCTTATGATCGTGGGGCGCAGCTGGTTTCAATATGCTCGGGCGCGGTTGTACTGGCCGCCACCGGGCTGCTGGATGGTCGCCGCGCGGCAACCCATTGGCGCTACGCGGCGCAGCTACAGCAGAGATACCCTGAAATCCAAGTCGATGCCGATGTTCTTTATATCGACGAAGGGCGCTTATTGACCTCTGCGGGTAGTGCCGCAGGCATAGACTTGATGCTGCACATCGTGCGCCGCGACTACGGAAGTGAAATTGCAAATAGGGTGGCCCGGCGAATGGTAGTTCCCGCTCACCGCAACGGGGGCCAGGCCCAGTTTATTGAGCGGCCTTTGCCGCATCGGCCGGATGGCCGCCTCGCGCCGTTGCTCGATCTCATACGCGCAGATGTCGGTGCAGAATGGTCGGTCGAGACAATGGCAGAAGCAGCTGCGATGAGTGTGCGGACATTCCTCCGGCGGTTTGCGGAAATGACCGGTTCGTCGCCGGGCGAATGGGTGCTCGTCGAGCGCATCGAGGCCGCTAAATCCTTATTGGCCGACGGCAATGAGTCCATCGACCATATTGCCTATCGGGTAGGTTTGGGCAGCGCAGACACGCTTCGCCATCATTTTGCCAGGCGTGTCCGGATAAGCCCCCGCGAATATCGCAGCCGATTTGCGCGGGTTGGTTCGACTTAACCCAAAGCCTGCAACGCCTTCATCACAGCTATCGACTGTTCGCCGCCTGACTGAGGGACGGTTTCGCCATTGCGGTCAATAATCTTGTCCCATGCTGCGGCAAAGCCTTCGACGTTGCGATCATCCTGACGCAGCGCGACACCTGGGGTCATGGTGACATAGGCGGCATGGTAGCCGCCGCCACCTGCGCCAATAATCATGTTGGTCGGTGCGTCTTCACTGACCAGATAGAGTGCGGCGGGAACGACATTTTCGGGTGTGAACTGTTCAAACAGGCCTTCA
>JANOPT010000259.1:0-2297 GCA_031421975.1 Sphingomonadales bacterium
GCAAGAAACACGATACTGCGATCAGGCGCTCCGGCTTTTTTATGGGCTTCGGCTAATGTTACCAAAGCCGCCGTGCCGGTGGCATTATCGACCGCACCGTTGCAGATATCGTCGCCATCGGGTGCTGCCGTGCACCGGCCCAGATGATCCCAATGCGCGGTATAGAGCACATATTCGTCGGGCCGTGTCGCGCCCTTCAATATGCCGATGACATTCTTGCTGGCTTTGCGCGCAATGTCATTGTCAAAGCTAAACGAGGCAGTAAGGTCGAGCGGCAGTGCTTTGAAACCCTTTACCTTGGCCGCCGCCATTTGCTTTTCAAGGTCTTGACCGGCAGCGGCAAAAATCTCTTGCGCAACGCTTTTCTGGATCCAGCCATTGGCGGCGGTCTGGCTCGCACCGGCATCTTTCGATTGCGCGAGAAATTGAGTGCCCGTCCAGCTGGAATTGACTACGCTCCAGCCATAAGCGGCAGGCGCATCGTCGTGGATAATCAGGACAGCGGCGGCACCCTGGCGCGCGGCTTCCTCAAATTTGTAGGTCCAGCGACCATAATAGGTCATCGCCTTTCCGCCAAATTCGCCAGTTAAATCCTTGGCATCGAAATCGGGGTCGTTCACCATGACAACCACTGTCTTGCCCTTTACATCGACCCCTGCGTAATCGTTCCAGCCCTTTTCAGGAGCGACAATGCCATGTCCGACAAACACCATGTCGCTCATGTCGACTTTGGTTTTCGGATTTTCGCGATAGCTGCCGATGACATATTCGCTGCCATAGGCAAACGACATCGCTTTACCCGTTTTGTCAGCAATGCTCAGGGCGGACACATTTTTCGCCGTGATTTCGACCAGTGGCACGTCCTGAGTCCAGCCGCCCTTATTGCCAGGCTCAAGTCCTGCTGCCTTGAATTTCTGAGTGAGATACGCAACGGTTTTCTCTTCACCGGCTGAACCTGGCGACCGGCCCTCATAACTGTCGAGCGAAAGCTCTTTGGTCACATCCTTCATCGTCTGTTCGGACAATGGCGGGACCGTGATTTCAGGCGCAGCAACGGCAGGCGGCGTTTCGACCTTTTTACAAGCCATCAGGGTAAAGGCCAACATCAGGGCAATCGTCAATACGCGCACGCCATTCTCCTAATGGGAAACTTTATTGCGCCTTCTGCCAGACACGCCGGTCGCGCTCAAACAAAAAAGGCGATGGGCCTTTATCACAGTGCGGTTGGGCGTCGTCCAGGACCAGGCGGATGAAAGTTGGCCTGTCGCCATGGCGGATCAGCGATCTCGTCCGGGCTTTGCTTTACGCCTTTCAGATATCCGAAATATGTAGCGATCGATCGTTCGCTTTCGTCGGTTATTGCATTTCGGCCGTGCATGAAGCGACTATTGTCGAGGATCAGGATGTCGCCAGCCTCCCATTTGACCGCGAAGGTGATTGGTTGGGCAACATCCCTTACGGCGTCGACAATCCAGTCGGGTATACGGCTGCCATCTTCAAACAATGGCATCCGATCGATTTTCAGATAATCGCGCGCGAACAGCAGAAAGTTACCGAACGCAAGCTCGTCACTCCAGAGCGGCTTATGCAGCGAAGGCCTTGCAAAAAACCGGACGACGCCGTCGCCTACGCGCCGAAAACGGTAAGGGCAGCCAGCAGGGGGATTTGCCAGAAGCGCATCGCTCGGCGTGCTTGTACCAAGCCAGAATTGCAACATCGGTGGCCCCGCATGCTGGACATACAGCAGCGATCTTGTCTCAAGAACATTGCGAACGTCGCGGGGTAACCGGCGGGCGATTTCCACTCCGTCGCAAAACGTCGTTTCTCCCCCTTCCTCGGGGGCCGTAATACAGTGGAAGAAGCAGATATCGGGCTTCCAGGGAACGCGGGCAAGTTCCGGATGAAGCGGGAACATGTCATTGCCCAGATTGACCGATTGAATGTTATTCTTTTCGTCGAGCAGAAGGCGGTCCGGGCTTTCGTTAAAAACCGAAGTAGAACAAAACTTCGTCGCAAAGCGGTGAAATCCCGAAATATCACCAGCGAAGCCGCGAACAAGAACCGCTGTATCGCGCAACTTTCCAAGGATATCATGCTCGCTGACGTCCGTTAGCGTTTCACCGGCGATGGCTTGTGCAACGGTAAGGGGCTGGTCAGGAAACGGACGAGAGAATTCGGGCATATTGCTGGAAATTATCTCACTTCTAATGCAGATTGCCGTGTAGTCGGCGGACCTCCGGGTTGCTACACGATATCGATGGTGCAAATCAATATTTCCGACCTGTTCACCAATCCCG
>JANOPT010000260.1:0-2779 GCA_031421975.1 Sphingomonadales bacterium
TTGAAGCCATAGAGCCGCCGCACGCGCTCGAAGGTCGCGACGACATGCGCGAAGCGTTCTTCGGTTTCACCGAACATATCCTGGGTGCCGCGAACGGGCTGCGGTGTTACTATCTTTGCCATTTGCCAAGCGCCCTAGCGGCTTTTTTTTGGAAACGAAACCTCCCCGTCGCACACCCACTGCCGTTCGTGTCGAGCATCGTCGAGACACCCATAAGGCGCGCATGACCTCGCGGCGTCTCGACCGGACTCGACACGAACGGATTGGGGGGTGGACGTTTGAAACATCATCCGCCAAAACCACATCCCATGAAATCAAATAATACGTCGCGCATCCTTGCCGCCCTCGCCCTTTCCGCCAGCCTTATTTCCGCCGCGCACGCGCAAAACAGCGCGCCGCAGCCAGTGCCGATTGTTTCGACTATTCCTGAACCTGAAGACCGGCCCTTATCAGAACCGATGATTTTGGCGGTAGACGCAACGAACATCGATCGCGCCATTTTTCAGGTGCGGCAGGTTATACCGGTCGAAAATGGCAAGCCGCTTATTCTGCTCTATCCGCAATGGCTGCCCGGTAAGCATGGCCCGCGTGGCGCATTGGCCGAAATGACGGGGCTGATGATACGGTCTGGCGGAAAGACGCTGCGCTGGACACGCGACCCCGTTCATGTCTACGCCTTTCACGTCGATGTTCCCGCCGGAATATCGTCAGTCGATGTCGAGTTTCAGTTCACCGCTCCAGTTCGCGAAAGCGAGGGGCGCATTAACGTCACGCCCAATATGATGAACGTGCAATGGGAACAGGTCGCGCTTTATCCCGCCGGACATTTCACGCGCGCAATTAAGGTCAAGCCATCCATTACCCTGCCCGATGGCTGGACTGGCATAGCCGCGCTAGATGGTGCCACTGTCAGCGGCAGCCGCATCGATTATGGCGTGACGACATTCGAAACCCTGATCGACAGCCCGATGTTTGCAGGGCCGCACTACAAGAAATGGGACCTGGGCCATAAGGTCACGCTGAACGTCTGGGCCGACGAGGCGAAATTCCTTGAGGCCAAGCCGGAGCAGATCGCGGCACACAAGGCGCTGATCGATGAGACGGTGATTCTGTTCGGCTCGAAACATTTCGACCGCTATGAATTTTTGCTCGGGCTGACCGAGGAGCTGGGCGGTATCGGGCTTGAACATCACCGCAGTTCCGAAAATACCCGCGAAACCGATTATTTCGCCGAATGGGACGACAATATGTCGGAGCGCGGCCTGCTGCCGCATGAGCTGGTTCATAGCTGGAACGGCAAGTTCCGTCGGCCCGATACGATGTGGACGCCGAATTATTCGACGCCGATGCGCGACAATCTGCTTTGGGTGTATGAAGGCCAGACCAGCTATTGGGACCTTGTGCTTGGGGCGCGATCCGGATTGCAGTCGAAAGAAATGATACTCGCCGAATGGGCGAAATATGCAGGATTTTATGCCGAGCAACCGGGCCGCGAATGGCGATCGGTCGAGGACACGACTCACGACCCGATTTTCGGCGCGCGCAAACCCAAACCTTTTGCCTCGCAAGCGCGTGGTGAAGATTATTACAATGAGAGCTCATTAATCTGGCTCGATGCCGACATGACCATCCGCCAATTGTCGAAAGGCAAAAAGTCGCTTGATGACTTCGCCAAGGCCTTTTTCGGTGTCCGCGATGCGGACTGGGGCGTGCTGACCTATGATTTCGCCGAGGTCGTCCGCACGTTGAATGCAGTGCAGCCCTATGACTGGGCCACATTCCTCGACACCAAATTGCGCCAGCCCGGCCAGCCCGCGCCGCTCGCCGGGTTTGAAAAGGGCGGGTACCGGCTAGTATGGAAGGAAGAGCCCAATATCTTCGACAAGGAATCGATGAAGGAAGGCAACAACGTCAACCTCACCCACTCGATCGGCCTGACTATAGACAAGGACGCCAAAGTGACATCGGTGATGTGGAATAGCGCCGCGTTCAAGGCCAATATCGTCAACGGGGCGAAGATTATCGCGGTCGACGGCTATGCTTATTCGAAAGAGCGCCTGACCGATGCGGTCAAGGCCGCGATGGGCGGAAAAAAGCCCGTCCGCCTGCTGATCGAGCGCAACAAATATTATGAGCAAATAGACATCGCTTATTCAGGCGGGCTTCGCTATCCGCACCTCGAACCTGTCGGCAAGGGCGACGCGGCGATTGACCGGCTGCTCGCCCCGCGACGCAAATAGCAGCGAAAGAGCATTCTCCCATGCGTATCGACCTGATCCCTGCCGGCGACAACCCGCCCGAAAGCCTGAATGTCCTGATCGAAGTTTCGATCGGTGGCGAGCCGGTGAAATATGAATTCGACAAGGCATCAGGCGCGTTGTTCGTTGACCGTTTCCTGCACACACCCATGCGGTATCCGGCCAATTACGGATTTGTCCCGCATACTTTGGGCGAAGATGGAGATCCGCTGGATGCTCTGGTGGTTGCGCGCTCGCCGATTGTGGCGGGTGCAGTGGTCAAATGCCGCCCCATCGGCGTGCTGATGATGGAAGATGACGCTGGGGGCGACGAGAAATTGCTCTGCGTTCCTGTGAATAAGACGTTTCCCTATTATGCCGATGTCGTGACCTACAAGGATATGCCGCCGATTGTGCTCCAACAGATCGAGCATTTCTTCACGCATTACAAAGACCTTGAACCCGGCAAATGGGCAAAGCTCAATGGCTGGGGCGACGAGAAGGACGCCAAGCGAATCATCCTTGAATGCATCGAAAGGGCA
>JANOPT010000261.1:0-6353 GCA_031421975.1 Sphingomonadales bacterium
CGACCGATGAAGCGTCGATTCTCGACAAGAAAAATGACGTCGTTACTACGGTATCGGTGCACAATGCCAATGTGATGGCCGATGTTGAAAAAGGCCTGGCAGAACAACAGTACAAAGCGGACAAAAAGGCGGCCAAGCAAAACAACTAATTGCGATTTTGTCGCCCCGGATTATGGGCCTTTCATTCCGGGGCGCCGTCGGTCATGCTAATCTGCATATCCATCTTGCAGGTCGTCTCACCGTACCCTAAGTCGCTGGCATTATGACCTCAACGAACGATATCCGCCGCGGCTTCCTTGATTATTTCGGAGGCGAAAGCCACGATGTGGTGCCGTCTGCGCCGCTGGTTCCTTATAATGACCCTACGTTGATGTTCGTCAACGCCGGGATGGTGCCTTTCAAGAATGTTTTTACCGGGCTTGAAAGCCGTGAAATTCCGCGCGCAACATCAAGCCAGAAATGCGTTCGTGCGGGCGGTAAACATAATGACCTCGACAATGTCGGCTATACCGCGCGGCACCACACATTCTTTGAAATGCTGGGCAATTTTTCGTTCGGCGATTATTTCAAGGATCAGGCGATCGCCCATGCGTGGACCTTGCTTACCAAAGAGTGGGGCCTTGATCCTAACAAGTTGACGGCAACGGTGTATCACACCGACGACGAAGCCTTCGACCTGTGGCGCAAGATTGCCGGCCTGCCCGAAGAGCGCATCATCCGCATTCCCACCGCTGACAATTTCTGGTCGATGGGCGACACCGGACCATGCGGACCGTGCAGTGAAATTTTCTACGATCATGGCGATCATATTCCCGGCGGACCTCCGGGTAGCCCTGATGAAGATGGCGACCGTTTTGTCGAAATCTGGAACCTCGTCTTCATGCAGTTCGAGCGCCAGGATGACGGTACCGATGTGCCCTTGCCCAAGCCGTCGATTGACACCGGCATGGGGCTGGAGCGGATTGCGGCGGTCATGCAGGGCGTTCCTGACAATTATGATACCGACACGTTCAAGGCGTTGATCGAGGCGTCCGAGGCGCTGACCGGGACCAAGGCCAAGGGCGACCAAAAGGCGAGCCATCGCGTCATTGCGGACCATCTGCGCTCGACCAGCTTTTTGCTTGCCGACGGGGTCATGCCGTCTAACGAGGGCCGCGGCTATGTTCTGCGCCGGATAATGCGCCGCGCAATGCGCCACGCCCATATCCTCGGTGCCAAAGAACCGCTCATGCACCGGCTGGTGGGCAGCCTTGCCGCAGAAATGGGGGCGGCCTATCCCGAACTGCTTCGGGCGCAGCCCTTGATTGAAGCCACCTTGAAGCAGGAAGAGACCCAATTCCGTCGCACGTTGGATAAGGGAATAAAGCTGCTCGATGATGCAACGCGGGGCATGAAACCCGGCGACGTGCTGCCGGGCGAAACCGCATTCAAGCTTTATGACACGTTCGGCTTTCCTTATGATCTGACGGAGGACGCATTGCGTGCCCAAGGGTTTGGCATCGACCAGCCCGGCTTTCAAACATCGATGAACGCGCAAAAAGCGATGGCGCGCGCGGCTTGGAAAGGGTCGGGCGCAAAAGCATCGGACGATGTCTGGTTCGACATTGCCGAGCGCGTCGGTTCAACCGAATTTACCGGCTACACCGCCAGCGAGGGCGAAGGGCAAGTGGTCGCTCTGGTCAATGACGGTGTCGAGGTACAATCTGCAGTCGCAACCGATACGGTGACCGTCATTACCAACCAAACGCCCTTTTACGGCGAGGGCGGCGGCCAGATGGGAGATGCCGGGACAATATCGAGCGGACAGATGCGTGGCGAAATCACCGACACGGCTAAGCCGCTGGGGCGGTTGCACGCGCATCAAGTCACCATCGGGCAGGGCGAGATCAAGGTTGGCGATGTCGTGTCGTTAAAGATCGATACCAAACGCCGCAATGCGCTGCGCGCTAACCATAGCGCGACGCATTTGCTGCATGCGGCGCTTCGCAACCGGCTGGGCGGGCATATCACTCAAAAGGGCAGCCTTGTTGCGCCCGACCGGCTGCGGTTCGATTTTTCGCACAATCAGGCCGTAACGCCCGATGAAATTGCTTTGGTCGAAGCCGACGTCAACGCGCAAATCCGGCAAAATCAGGCAGTTTCCACTCGGCTGATGACCCCTGATGACGCGGTTGCCGCCGGTGCGCTCGCCCTGTTTGGCGAAAAATACGGCGATGAAGTCCGCGTGCTTTCGATGGGTGATGCCGATGGCGCCAATTACTCGACCGAATTGTGCGGCGGTACTCATGTCAATGCGCTTGGCGATATTGCGCTGTTTACGGTCATATCCGAAGGCGCGGTTGCGAGCGGCATTCGCCGGATCGAGGCGCTGACCGGCGAGGCAGCCCGGCTTTGGCTAGCGGCACGCGAAGCGCAATTGAAGGATGTGGCAGCGATGCTGAAAACTGCGCCCGACGAGGTGCCGGGGCGCGTCGAGACGCTTCTTGCCGAACGCAGGCGACTGGAAAAGGAGCTTGCCGAAGCCAAAACTGCGCTTGCGCTTTCCGGCGGCAGCGGCCCGAAGGCCGAAGCCGAGGACATTGAAGGCATTGGCTTTATCGGGCAGATACTATCCGGCCTTGAGCCCAAGGCTTTGCGTGGCTTGGCCGACGGGCACATGAAGACGTTGGGCACAGGAATAGTGGCGATTATCGCAGCAAATGAAACCAGCAACACGGTCGTTGTTGCGGTTTCCCCTGACGCGCAAGCCCGCACAACGGCCCCTGACCTTGTCCGGGCGGCAACCGCCGCGATGGGCGGGCAGGGCGGCGGCGGACGGCCCGATATGGCGCAGGGCGGTGGTCCCGCCGGCGCCGATCAGGCGCAAGCGGCGATGGCGGCGATTAGGGCAGCTTTGGCGGGCTAGCTGGTCAGCTTTAACTTCGGGGCATGTTCCAAACCGCCAGCTTCCTTTATTTGACGGCGAAACTCGTCACGCTTTTCGTGGATGGAGGCAATGACTGGCCCCATGGCAACACCGAGATCGACCAGCACAGCTTCTGATAGCTGCAACGAGCTTTCGAGCGTTTCCGGCACGGCATCGCTGGCACCGGCCTGATACAGGCGTGCAGCATGGTCCGCGTCGCGCGCTCTGGCGACAATAGTTATATCGGGCAACCACGCGCGCGCGCGTTTGACAATATGTTCGGCCAGCACAGGCTGGTCCATAGTAAGAATGAGCGCCTTTGCGTGACCAAGGCTCAATTTATCCAGCGTTTCTGGGCGAGAGATATCGCCAAAAATGACTTTATATCCCTCTCGCCGTCCCGACGTGACGGCGTCTACATTGGATTCGACGGCTACATAAGGTTGGCCATGGGTGATCAGCATATCGGCAACCAGCTTGCCAACCCGGCCAAAGCCGATGACCACGGTCCGCGGTTCTGTCGTCGGGTCCTGTTCATGCACTTCGTCGTCGCTTTCGCGTAGTTCAAGACGTCGCGCCATGTCATGCCCGATGCGCGCCAATATCGGCGTGATGGTAAGGCCGATTGCGGTCGCGACCTGCCAGAAATTGATGGTTGCCGCATCGATGATCTGGGCCGCCCCTGCTGCTCCCAAAACAATAAGCGTGGTTTCGGACGGACTGCCCATCAACACGCCTGTTTCAGTTGCCGTTCCCGTCCTTGCGCCGTTTAGTTTCAGCAAACCGGCGGTCACCGTAGCTTTTATCATGACGACCGCAGCCACCGCGCCGACCAGCGCCGTCCAGTTAGCGGCGACAAAGCGCATGTCGACTTGCATCCCGATACTGATCAGGAACACGCCAAGGGCGAGCCCCTTGAACGGCGCAGTCATCACCTCGACTTCGTTGTGATAGTCGGTTTCGGCAATCAACAGACCTGCGATCATCGCGCCGACGATTGGCGAAAGGCCAACGGCTCCGGTGGCGAGGCTGGCGACGATGACAACCAGCAAGCTGACCGATACGAACAGTTCGGGGCTTTTGGTCCGCGCTGCCTGACCGAACAAACGGGGCAGGAAGAACCGTCCAAGCACCAGCATAGCGACAATGACGAGCGCTCCCTGCCAAAGCGTCGTGATCAACCCCTCCCATGAATCCGCATCGGCTTGGGGAGCCAACGCCCCCAGCACGAAAATAATCGGAACGATGGCAAGGTCTTCGAACAACAGCATGGCCAGGGCCGATTTGCCAACCGCCGAATGCGTGCCGGATATCGGTATGACCAAAGCGGTTGACGACAGGGCCAGCGCGATGCCGATGCCGACAGCAGCCGTAAGCCCGTATCCGAATAGCAACAGGCCCCCGGCAATAATCAGCCCCGCGCCAAACAGCTGGGCGGCGCCAACACCGAAAACCAACCGTCGCATTTTCCATAGACGCCGGAAAGACAGCTCCAGCCCGATCGAGAACAGCAGCAGAATAATGCCATATTCGCCAATGGGGTGGATCGCCTCGGCGTTGGTTATCGTGAACCATTCCAGCACGGGATATCGCGGTACCAGCATCCCGAGGCCCATTGGCCCGACCAGAATTCCGACCAGTATGAATCCAATAATCGGGGTGATCCGAAAGCGGGCAAATGCGGGAATGACGATACCCGCAGCCCCCAAAATGACGATGATATCGCTGATGCCTTCGCTTTGTAATTCACCTGCCATGGACATCTTTTACGCAGATGCAGCATGCGAAGGGAAGGGCAGGGCATAAAAAAAGCGCGGACGTTGCGGTCCGCGCTTTCTTAGAATCTCTGGGGATTGCTTACTGCCAGCTGCCCATTTTGGTTTCGAGGTTGACGCGGACCTGCTCGAAAAATTGTTCGGTGGTCATCCATGCCTGATCCGGGCCGATCAGGATGGCAAGATCCTTGGTCATATGGCCGTCTTCGACCGTCTGGATGCAGACCTCCTCAAGCGTTTCGGCAAAGCGAGTGACGTCGGGCGTATCGTCGAATTTGCCGCGGAATTTCAGGCCGCCCGTCCATGCAAAAATCGATGCAATCGGATTGGTCGACGTTGCCTTGCCTTGCTGATGCTGGCGGAAGTGGCGCGTAACGGTGCCATGGGCTGCTTCGGCCTCGACCGTTTTTCCATCTGGCGTCATCAGGATCGACGTCATCAGGCCCAGCGAGCCAAAGCCCTGCGCGACTTGATCCGACTGCACATCGCCATCGTAATTCTTGCACGCCCAGATAAACTTGCCCGACCATTTGAGCGCGGATGCGACCATGTCGTCGATCAGACGATGTTCGTAAACGATGCCAGCGGCGGCGAAGCGGATCACGTCGGGCGTGTCGTCCAGCTTGCCGCGGAACTTGAGGCCGCCGGTCCAGGCGAAGATCGACGCGATCGGGTTGGTCGAGGTCGCCTTGCCCGCCTGGTGCATGCGGTAATGGCGGGTAACGGTGCCATGCGCCGCCTCGGCCTCCACGGTCTTGCCGTCGGGGGTCATCAATACGCTGGTCATCAGCCCCAGGCTGCCGAAGCCCTGCGCAACGAGGTCGGACTGGACGTCGCCGTCATAATTCTTGCACGCCCAGACGAAATTGCCGCTCCACTTGAGCGCGGAGGCGACCATGTCGTCGATCAGGCGATGCTGATATTCGATACCCGCCTCGGCGAACTTGTCTTTGAAATCGCGGTCGAATATCTCTTGGAAAATGTCCTTGAAGCGCCCGTCATAGGCCTTGAGGATGGTGTTCTTGGTGCTGAGGTAAACGGGCCACTTGCGGTCGAGCCCGTAATTGAGCGCCGCGCGGGCGAAGTCGCGGATCGACTCGTCGAGGTTGTACATCCCCATCGCGACCCCGGCGGCGGGATAATCGAACACTTCATGCTCAACCTCCTGGCCGTCGGTGCCAACCCATTTCATCGTCAATTTGCCGGGGCCGGGGACGAGAAAATCGGTCGCCTTATACTGGTCGCCGAAAGCGTGGCGGCCGACGACGATCGGGTCGGTCCAGCCGGGGATGAGCCGCGGCACGTTGGAAATGACGATCGGTTCGCGGAACACGACCCCGCCAAGGATGTTGCGGATCGTGCCGTTGGGCGACTTCCACATCTGCTTGAGCTTAAACTCCTCGACGCGCTGCTCGTCGGGGGTGATCGTGGCGCATTTCACGCCGACGCCGTGCTGCTTGATGGCATTAGCCGCCTCGACAGTAATCTTGTCGTTGGTCTCGTCACGCTTTTCGACTCCAAGGTCGAAATAGATCAGGTCGATGTCGAGATAGGGCAGGATCAGTTTTTCGCGAATCCATTGCCAGATTATCCGGGTCATCTCGTCGCCGTCGAGCTCGACGACGGGGTTCTTTACCTTGATCTTGGCCATGCGCTTCGCGTCCTGTTGTTCG
>JANOPT010000262.1:0-10840 GCA_031421975.1 Sphingomonadales bacterium
TGGTCATTCAGCAGCGGACGCGCAAACAGCCTTGGCGGGCAACTTATTACCAGCCTGACGCAGCAACTGGGCGGAGAGCTGACAACCGAAAGCGCCGGCGGGCTGGCCGTGATAATAACGATCCCGCGTGCCCTGTAGCAGCGCACGAATGTCACGCTTGTTGAAAAGGTAATTGGTGGACAGGGCTGGATTCGAACCAGCGTACGGAAAACCGGGCAGATTTACAGTCTGCTGCCTTTAACCACTCGGCCACCTGTCCACGTCTTTTGCAGGTATTGAACGCATGTTCAAAGGCCGGTCCCGCAAAGGAAGCAGCGCAATGGCGAAACGGCCCTTGCCTGTCAATGCTTCAAGTGGGAAAGGGCTTGCTTCACCGTAATTTTTTTCAGGTATTCGACATGTCCTCGCACAAGAGCCATCGCCGCAGGGGTGCAGCCACCATCAGCGGCAATCCGAAGTTTTACGGTCGCCATGCGGTCTATGCAGCGCTCGACAACCCGGAACGCAAGCTCATTAAATTATGGGGCACGCGTGAGGAGCTTGGGAAAATCGTCATCCCCGACGGCTTAAGCGTTCAGTTCGCTGAAGTCGCCGACCTCGCCCGGTTTGTCCCCAAAGATGCCCCGCATCAAGGGTTGGTGCTGGAAGTTGCGCCGCTTGAGGATGTTTGGCTTACCGATGCTTTGGCCGTCGCTGAAAACGACAGCCGTCCGTTACTCATCCTGGATCAGGTCACCGACCCGCACAATGTCGGTGCGATTTTTCGTACCGCCGCTGCGTTCAATGCCCTCGCTATAATAACGCAGGACCGGCATGCACCACCCGAATCAGGCGCGCTCGCAAAATCTGCATCGGGTGGTATCGAGATTACGCCCTGGGTGCGGGTGGTCAATCTTGCCCGCGCGCTGGAGGAAATCGGCGAGGCGGGATACTGGCGAATCGGGCTTTCGGGCCATGCCACCGCAACGCTTGAGGAAGCGCTGACTCCCGGGCGCAACGCGCTGGTGCTGGGAGCGGAGGGCGATGGCATGCGGCGAAATATCGAGGAGCATTGCGACCAGTTGGCAAAACTGCCAATCAGTTCGGCAATGGAATCGCTCAATGTATCCAACGCTGCTGCAATCGCGCTATACGCTGCGACCGTTCGGGCGAGCTGATGGGAATTCCGGCAGCCGGATTGCAAGCATCGCTCGATGCCGTGGCAGCTATCGAACCGCGTTTTGCCGATGCAATTACGCAGACCGGCTATCCCGAAGAGCGTATCCGCGAACCGGGTTACGCGACGTTGCTGCGTACGATCGTCGGCCAACAGGTCAGCGTCGCCGCAGCTGCATCGGTATGGAACAAGCTGGAGGCATTGCTCGGCGAAGGCTGCGCGCCGGAAAAGCTGATAGCGCAGGATTTCGACGCACTGCGCGCCTGCGGGCTGAGTCGCCAGAAACAGGGCTATGCACGCTCGCTTGCCGAGCTGGTGTTATCTGACGAACTGCCGCTTGATGCGCTTCCGGTGGATGACGAAGAGGCAATCGCTTATCTGACCCGAGTCAAAGGCATTGGCCGGTGGTCCGCCGAAATTTACCTGCTATTTGCCGAAGGCCGCGCCGACATCTGGCCCGCGGGCGACCTTGCCGTGCAAGAGGGAGTTGGCCGCCTGCTAAAGCTCGACGCGCGCCCATCGGAAAAGGAAATCCGCGAACTCGCCGAAAGATGGCGTCCCCATCGCGGAGCCGTGGCGATTTTCACCTGGCACATTTACGCAAAGGGATTTCAGGCGATCTAGAGCTTAAGCTCTGGATTAAGGTTCATTATCTCAAAAATAAAGCTTTTTGGCTTTTTGAAAAACCTACTTTTCCGGTTCACATTCAGCCCAAGCAGCGCTGCTGCCTCCAGCACAAAATGCACGCAGTTGCGCGTGCCCAGATTATAGCTTTTCCCAGGCAAGTTACGCCACTGTTCGACAAAAGCCATGAAGCGCGCGTGTTCGGCATCGGACAGCTTCATCGTAAAATGCGGTTTGCTGCTGGCAATATATTTGGCATCCTTCGTTTCGATCATACCTTTGACCGACCCCATCAGGATAGCAGGGGAAACGCTGACGGCTGAAAACCCGTAATTGGTGTCGACAACCTCGCCAGTGGCATCGACCGTGCCCTTCAGCTTTACAAAACCATGCGGGAAATGGTCGCCGAAATCGTGGCTGTAGAAAGTGGCGACAACTTCGGCGTTCGCGGAAGTTGAAAACTGGCAAAAAAAGGCTGCAAGAGCCAGTGTCAAATATCGAAACATACTCATTCCTTATTCACCGCCGATTTATCCAGCGTTTACCGAGCAAGCAAGAAACAGTTGACGTGCACGTCAAATTGATGTCGCTGACATCCCTGTGAGTACGGAGAGTCGACAAGATGGCCAAGGCCGCAAAAAGCATTTTCATAACCGGCGCTGCCTCGGGCCTCGGCCGTGAAGTTGCCCGGTATTTCGCCAATGTCGGCTGGTTCGTCGGGCTGGCCGACACGAACGCAGCCGGTTTGGCGGAAACCGCAGGTTTGCTGCCGCCCGATATGTCGTCGGTGCACCTTTTGGACGTCACCGATCGCGACCAATGGAAACGCGCCGTAGCCGATTTTGCCACCCACACCGGCGGGCGGATGACGGTGCTGTTCAACAATGCCGGTATCGGTTCCGGCGGACCGATACAGGACATGACCGATGAGAACATCGACCGGATGATCGCGGTCAACCTGACCGGAGTGATCAGCGGCACGCGCGCCTGTTTCGATCTGTTGAAAAACACGCCAGATTCGTGCGTTTTATATACCAGCTCGGCAGCGGGCATTTATGGCGCTGCCAATCTTAGCGTCTACAGCGCCACCAAATTCGCGGTTCGCGGCCTTGCCGAGGCGCATGATATCGAATGGCAACCCCTCGGCATCAAATCACGCAGCCTGATGCCCGGCTTTATCGACACCAATATCATCGCCAATGTGGTTGAGGCGGGAAGCAATATGACCGGCAAGGAGAAACTGCAGGCGGCGGGTCTGGAAGTCAGCCCGGTGTCGATTATCGGTCCTGCTGCCTGGAACGCCATTCACGGCACCGCTGTGCATACCACTGTCAATAAAACCGCCAAGCATCTTGCGTTTTTTGCCCGATGGGTCCCGAGCCGCTTGCGGCGGCAGCAACCCCTGATGGGAGAAATGGGCAAATAGCCGCACCTATTCAGCCTGCAATAGCGTCGATTGCCATCGCCAAATCAATGTCCCGCTGCGACAATCCGCCTGCATCATGCGTGGTCAGGACAATTTCGACCCGGTTGTAAACATTGAACCATTCAGGATGATGGTTGGCCTTTTCCGCCAATATTGCCACGCGCGTCATAAAACCGAAGGCTTCGGCAAAATCGGAAAAGCGCAATGTTCGCCTGATGCCGGGCACGTCTGCATCATAATTCCAGTGGGTAAGCTTGCCAAGCGCCAGTGCCCGCGCCGCTTCGTCCAGTTTTGAAACCGTCATCATCATTTCCTGCTTTTGCAATTCAACCAATTCATGCCTAAGTCGCGCCATGCCATCGCGTCAAGCTTATGCGTCCTCGCTCAAACTCGAAAATGTCGCAGTTATCCGCGGCAACCGACTGGTATTGGATGGATTGTGCGTTCAGGCATCGGCTGGCGAGATTATCTGGGTCCGCGGTGCCAATGGAACGGGCAAGTCCACCTTGCTTCGTTTGATTGCTGGATTATTGCCCTCCGTATCGGGCGCTGTCCGTGTCGACAGCAAAGTGGCCCTGGCCGATGAAAATCTCGCGCTCGATCCAAATGTTCCGGTGGGCAAGGCATTGCGATTTTGGGCGGATATGGATGGCGCCAGCGCCAGTGACCGCGATGGCGCGCTTTCGGATATGGATTTGCACGCGCTGTCCGAAATACCCGTCCGCTTTCTGTCGACGGGTCAGCGCAAACGCGCAAGCATTGCCCGGGTGCTGACATCCAACGTCGCGATCTGGTTGCTTGATGAACCGTATAATGGCCTCGACAGCGCGAGTTGCGCGCGGCTGGACGCAGCGATCCTGCGCCATGCAGCAAGTGGGGGGATCGTGCTCGTCGCCGCGCATCAGGCGCCGTCGATCAACGTGACACATAGCCTGTTGCTTGACCGGCAAGGACGGGCGTCGTGAAGGCGTTCGCCTCCTTGGTATCGCGCGAGGTGCGGCTGGCGTGGACCGGCGGCGGTTTATGGTTGCCGGTAATCTTCTACCTCGCCGTCGCAACGCTTTTTCCGTTCGTCACAGGTCCCGACAAGGCGTTGCTGGCAAAAACAGGTGGCGGGATATTGTGGATTGCCGCGTTGCTCGCCACGTTGCTGCCGATTGAACGACTGGTGCTGCCCGACAGGCAGGCGGGGTTCCTCGATCAGCTTGCGGTGCGCGGCTGGTCTGATGAACTCGTCGTCACGGCAAAAATTGTCGGTCAGCTGTTCGCCTTTGCGCTGCCTTTGCTGCTGGCGACCGTCATCGCCTCGGTCTTGATCGGCCTGCCGGAGGCGAAGCTTGCGACGCTGATGATTGGTCTGGCGATTGGCCTTCCCGCGCTGGCCGGGCTGTCGGTCACCATCGCGGCACTGACGGCGGGTCTGAGCGGGGCGAGCGCATTGGGCGGACTGTTGTTGGTACCCATTGCCATTCCGCTGTTGATATTCGGTGCAGGAACGCTCGCCGAATCGCCGGGCAACGCCATGCAGTTGCTTGCGGCCACATCACTTGCGTTTACCGCGTTGTCACCATTTGCCGCCGGTGCGGCGCTCAAGGCGGGGCGAAATTAGCGGCAGGGCGCATTGAAGGGCGATTTAACCGGTCCTGGCCCTGATTAATCGGCCGCCATTTTCCGGGCATAGCCATTGGCAACCATTGCCTCGACCATGTCGAACAGTTTTTCAGGATCCCGAGCACGAAGCGTCGGGATATTGGCTTCCATCCCCTCGGCAATGACGATCTCGCGTTTTCCGTCCGCCACCGCATCCCAGATGATCCCGGCAACCGTGTCGGGATCGATTCCATTATCGATAGCTGCATCGCTTGCGCCGCGTGCCGACCCGTCTGCGTTCAGCGCGTTGCGCGACACATTCGTTCGAACCGATCCCGGCGCGACGACCAGCACGGCAACGCCCTGCCCCGCGACTTCGCTGCGTAATGCGTCGGCATAACCGATTAGGCCGTGTTTGGCAGCGCAATAGGCCGTTCGCATCGGGATGCCGGCTTTGCCAGCAACGCTGGAGATCATGACAATCCGGGAAGAACCGCGCTTAAGCAAATGCGGCAACAGCGCCTGGGTAAGCGCAATCGGGGCCAGCAGGTCAACGTCGATGATGCGCTGATAAACGGCAAAATCGGTATTGATCGCCAGCGACCGTTGCGAGATACCGGCGTTGTTCACCAGCACATCGATGCAGCCTTGAAAGGCAATCGCCGCCTCTGATAACTCTGGCAGTCGGGCGTAATCAAGCGTGTCGAAAGGCAGTATCAGGCAGCGTTCCTTCCCACCGCTGTCCACTGCCACCCGTTCAAGCTCCGCCACATTGCGGCCCGACAATATGGCATGGCCGCCGCTTTGGACAAAGGCCTTGGCCAAAGCTTCGCCGATTCCCGACGATGCGCCTGTTATCCACGCCGTTTTACCTGACTGATCGACCATATCCGGGTTTCCTCTCGGCATCCCTGCTCAACGCCAGCTTGGCCTCTGTCAAGACATTCTGCCTTGCACTTTGCCCATCATCGCACCACATGCATGCTATGCTGATAGAAACCGAATTGACGCCCAACCCGGCGACCATCAAATTCCTCCCTGGGCAGGTCGTAATGGCCAGCGGAACGCGCGATTTTGCCGATCCGGAAGAGGCGGCTGCGTCGCCTTTGGCTGATGCCCTGTTCAACCTCGGCGACGTCACCGGCGTTTTTTTCGGGCATTCGTTCATTTCGGTCACGGCCGCACCCGGGGTAGAATGGGCATCGTTGAAGCCCGATGTGCTGGGCATATTGCTCGATCATTTTACCGCTAACATGCCGCTGTTTCACGCGCCATCGGCGGGGTTTGCGGTTCCGTCGGCTGATGCCGACTATCCGCTCGACGATCCCGGCGATGCCGACATTGTGGATCAAATCAAGGAACTGATCGAAACGCGGGTTCGCCCCGCAGTTGCCAATGATGGCGGTGACATCGTTTATCGCGGATTTCAGAAGGGCGTCGTATTTCTGCAGATGCAGGGCGCGTGTTCGGGATGTCCGTCATCCTCGGCGACGCTGAAAAACGGTATCGAGCAACTTTTGAAACATTATGTTCCGGAAGTCACTGAAGTCCGTGCAGCATAACCCCCGCTGTATCACCCTGAAAGCCACTTGACGATGAACGCGCCTTTGAACGACGCCGCTTTGGACCAGCTATTTCGAACCGCGCGGACCTATAACGGATATCTGGACGCACCCGTTACGGACAGCCAGCTGAACGCCATCTGGGAATTGATGAAATTCGGCCCCACATCGGCCAATTGCCTGCCGGCACGGATAGTCTGGTGTACCAGCATCGAAGCCAGGGAAAAGCTTGCTGCGTTATCGATGCCAGCCAATGCCGAGAAAATTCTGAAAGCCCCCGTGACGGCGATCATCGGCATGGATATGGAATTTTACGAACAACTGCCCGAGCTGTTCCCGCATACCGATGCCCGCAGCTGGTTTGTCGGCAATGACGCTTTGATCGAGAAGACCGCGTTCCGAAACAGCAGCCTGCAAGGCGCCTATTTCATCCTCGCTGCGCGCGCCCTCGGGCTTGATACTGGGGCGATGTCCGGTTTCGATAATGTTGCGGTCGATAAGGCTTTTTTTGCGGGCACCACGGTTAAATCGAACTTCATCTCGACGATGGGATATGGCGATCCCGACAGCGTGTTCGAGCGTAGTCCACGCCCTGAATTTGGGCGCTTTAATACTATCGTATAATCCGCTAGCGGCGGATTGTGCGAACACTGATTATCGATACTGCCACCAAGGCTTGCTCTGTTGCCCTGTTCGACGATGGCGCGTTGCTTGCATCTTGTCATGAGATAATCGGTCGCGGCCATGCCGAACGTTTGCTTCCGCTTATCGCAGGTCTTCCGGACCAGGGCCGCGCGCAGATGATTATGGTCAACGTCGGTCCGGGCAGCTTTACCGGTATTCGCGTCGGGGTCGCCGCTGCAAGAGGGCTTGCGCTGGCATGGAAAGCCGACATCGCGGGCTATGGCTGCCTGCAACTCGTCGCGGCAATGGCCGCCGAGCAGATCAACCAAGCGCAAGCGATCGACGTCGTCATGACTGGCGGCCATAGCGAATATTTTTTCCAGCATTTTGCCGCCGATGGATTGCCGGATACCGACCCTGTTTCGGTTTCACCGGCTACTCTGGCACCTTTGCTAAGTGCGCCCATAATCGCCGGAGACATACCCGATGCCGGAAGGGCGCGGCACATCGACATCATACCGGACGCCAGCAAATGGTATCTGATTGCAAAATTACCGACATTTTCGCCCAGTCCGGTTTATTGCCGCGCGCCTGACGCAACACTGCCAAAGGCGCGGCCGTGAACGTCGACGTTACCGAGGGCGATGCGCGTGATATCGCCTTTATCATGCCGATTATGCAGACCGCATTCGACCCTGATTTTACCGAGGCATGGACGGGGGCACAATGCCTGTCGGCGCTTGCAATCCCGGGATCGCGTTTACTTATCGCCCGCTGCGAGGGCTCGGTAGCAGGGTTTGCCCTAAGCCGTTGGGTGCTTGAGAGCGAAGAACTGCTCATGATCGGCGTTGATATCGGCCAACAACGCAAAGGTGTAGGATCGGCGTTATTAAGCGAAATGATCCTACGCGCATGTCAGGCAAAGCGTGAGCAGCTTTTCCTGGAGGTGAGGGACGGCAATGCGGCCTATAACCTTTATTCTAAGGTCGGTTTTCTGCCGATAGGCCGCCGCAAACAATATTATAAGGGCACCAACGGACAAAGCAGTGACGCCATTACAATGGCGTTCACTTTATAAACTGGTTGCAAATTGCTACTGTTGTTGACCGATAAAAATAATGACGATACGTTATTTTCAAGTCGCAAATCAAAAACAGGGTCCAGGAGTGCAACCTATGTCTGAAGAGAATAACGATACAGCAGAATTGTTGATCACATTGACCGCCGATATCGTCGCGGCGCATGTCAGCAACAACAGTGTGGCGGTGTCCGATGTGTCGACGTTAATCGGCAATGTCCATTCGGCTTTATCCGGCCTGACTAGCCCCGCTGTTCCGCCCGCGCCGGTGCTCGAGCCTGCTGTTCCTATTCGCACTTCGGTAAAGCGTGACTTTATCGTTTGTCTTGAGGACGGCAAGAAACTGAAAATGCTGAAGCGCCATTTGATGACGCATTACGGCATGACCCCGGATGATTACCGGGCGAAATGGGGACTGGCGTCGGACTATCCGATGGTTGCGCCTGCTTATGCAGAACAGCGCCGTGTGCTTGCCAAAGCGATAGGGCTTGGCAGAGCGCCTGGTTCGGGTCGCAAAAAGAAAGTCAAATAGGCCGACCGACATGTTCAGAGAAAAAGGCCGGAGGTGACATCCGGCCTTTTTCTTTGACGAATCATGGGCTGTCACTCAATATGGCTGCCGATGGAAACAAAGATCGATATAGAGGCGCTGTGCCATGAACGCGGCTTGCGGATTACCGACCAGCGGCGCGTGATCGCACGGGTTATTTCAGACGCGAGCGATCATCCCGATGTCGAGGAACTGTACCGGCGGTCATCGGCGATCGATCCCAAAATCTCGATCGCAACTGTATACCGCACCGTTCGCCTCTTTGAAGAAGCGGGGATTTTGGACCGCCATGATTTCGGCGATGGCCGCGCACGATATGAAGCATCGCCCGAGGCGCATCACGATCACCTGATCGACGTCGAAACCGGCAAAGTTGTCGAATTCGTCGATCCGGAGCTTGAGGCTTTGCAAAAGGTCATTGCTGAAAAGCTAGGGTACCGCCTTGTCGACCATCGTATGGAGCTTTACGGCGTTGCCCTCGACCGCAAGGATTGAGCGGCGTAATCCGGCGGTTTTCGTTGCTGGACAGTTCGTATTTCTCGCGCGGCTGCTGGTCCTTGTATGCAGCTTGATCGTGGGCGTATCCCTGCACAATATATGGCGGCTGTTTCAACGGCCGTCGCCGTGGCCGCGCCTTTTCCTGTTATCGGTTAGCTGGATCAGCGGCATCGCCACAGCAACCACCGGAAATCGCATTAGGCACAACGTGTTCTATGCTGCAAACCATCATAGCTGGATTGACATTCCAGTGATATCGGGCGTGACCGGTTGCACATTCGTCGCCAATGACGGCATCGAAAGCTGGCCGCTGATCGGCTGGCTGTGCAAGATCAACAACACGATTTTCGTGTCGCGGGAAAACCGCGCGAGCGTCGGCAATCAGGTCGATGATTTGCGCGCCGCGATGACCGGCGAACAGCCTGTGACGATCTTCCCCGAAGGCACGACGCACGACGGATCGGGCCTGCTGCCGTTCAAGCCATCGCTATTCGCCGCGCTCGTCCCGCCGCCGCCGGGCATGATGGTTCAGCCGGTGTTCCTGAGCTATGGCCGCCACACGCGGCGCGTTGCGTGGATTGGCGAGGAAAAAGTCACCGAGAATTTCTGGCGGCTGTTGTCCTATCTCAAACCGATCACCGCGACGCTGAACTTCCTCGAACCCTTCGACCCGGCGCATTATCCGGACCGCAAAGCGATTTCCGCCGAGGTCCGCGCGCGCATCGGTTCGGCGATGGAGAAAAGTTGACGCCTTTCTAAACCGTTCGTGTCGAGCCCAGTCGAGACACCCATAAGGCGCGCACGACTTCGCGGTGTCTCGACGATGCTCGACACGAACGGAAAAGGGGGAGTATAGACGCAACTTATGAGCACGGATTCACCCAAAACCTACACGATCAAAAATTACGGCTGCCAGATGAACGTCTATGATGGCGAGCGCATGGCCGAGATGTTCGCCGCGCAGGGTATGATGCCCGCAGACGACAAGGCCAGCGCCGATCTGGTCGTGCTCAACACCTGCCACATCCGCGAAAAAGCCGCCGAGAAGGTGTATTCCGAAATCGGCCGCCTGCGTCGCAAGGACGGCACCAAGCCGGTGATCGCAGTCGCTGGCTGCGTCGCCCAAGCCGAGGGCGGTGAAATCAGCCGCCGTGCACCCGAAGTCGACATCGTCGTCGGCCCGCAGGCCTATCACAACCTCCCCGACATGGTCGCTGCCGTCGGACGCGGCGAGCGCGTGGTCGACCTTGACCTGCCCGGCCTCGACAAGTTCGCCAAGCTCCCAGCCCGCCGCAAGCAAAACGCCACCGCGTTTCTGACGGTTCAGGAAGGCTGCGACAAATTCTGCACTTATTGCGTCGTACCGTACACGCGCGGCGCCGAAATCTCGCGTGGTTGGGCCGAACTGGTCGATGAAGCGAAGGCTTTGGTTGACGCAGGTGCCAAGGAAATCACTTTGCTTGGCCAGAATGTCAACGCTTGGAGCGACGGCGAGCAGGATCTCGGCGCACTCATCCGTGAACTCGACAAAATAAGCGGCCTTCACCGCATCCGCTACATGACCAGCCACCCCAACGACATGACCGAAGGCCTCATCCAGGCGCATGGCGACGTTGAGAAACTGATGCCGTTCCTGCATCTGCCCGTCCAATCCGGCTCCGACCGCATCCTCAAGGCAATGAACCGCAGCCACAGCCGCGATAGCTACCTCCGCATCCTCGACCGCGTCCGC
>JANOPT010000263.1:0-12612 GCA_031421975.1 Sphingomonadales bacterium
GTGACGTCATAAAAGCGATAGAGCAAACGTGCGATCGTCGACTTGCCCGCACCCGACGGGCCGACCACGGCGAGCGTACCGCCCGGTGGAATTGCAAAGCTGACGCCGTTCAATATCTGCCGGTCGGGATCATAGCCGAAGCGCACGTTTTCAAACGCCAGTGCGCCGCCGTTGACAGCAAGCGCCGCGGCCCCGGGCCGGTCGACGATTTCGGGCGCGGTGTCGATCAGGTCGAACATGGCCGCCATATCGGTCAGTCCCTGGCGGATCGTCCTGTAGACCATGCCGAGCATGTCTAGCGGCCGGAAAAGCTGAGCCAGCAGCGTATTTACCGTAACCACATCGCCGGTGGTAAACTGCCCCCTAGACCAGCCCCAGACGACATAGCCCATGGCGCCCGCCATCATCAGGTTGGTGATCAGCGACTGGCCGATATTGAGCGCGGCCAGGCTGTTTTCGCTTTTGACTGCAGCGTCGGCCCACTGGCTGACGACGTTATTGTACCGCGCGGATTCACGCTTTTCGGCGTTGAAATATTTGACGGTTTCGTAATTGAGCAAGCTATCGACCGATTTGGCAACGGTTTGGGTATCGAGCTCGTTCATTTCCTCGCGCAGCTTGTTGCGCCAATTGGTGACGAGTGCGGTGTAGGCGATATACAGAACCACCATTATCCAGGTCGCAATGACGATGCCCCAGCCGAATTCGATCTGGAAATAGGTCGATACCAGCAGCAGTTCGAGCACAGTCGGCGCGATGTTGAACAACAGGAAATAAAGCATGATGTCGATGCTTTTGGTGCCGCGTTCGATAACCTTGGTGACCGCGCCCGTTCGCCGGTTCATGTGAAACCGCATCGACAGATTGTGCAAATGGCCAAAGACGTTTTCCGCCAGCCGCCGTGTGGCATCCTGCCCAACACGTTCGAACACGACATTCCGCATATTATCGAAAACGACCCCGCCAAAGCGCGCGCCGGCATAGGCCGCGACAAGTGCAACCGCGATTGCGACGCCGTCTTCCATTCCGGGCACCATCCGGTCGATGGCCTTGCCGTAAAGCCAGGCCATGCTGAGTATGATCAGCTTTGAAATGACGACAAGCAGCAGCGCAACGACAATGCGGACGCGAAGGCCGATTTGGTGCTTCGGCCACAAATAGGGCAGGAACCTCGCCATGACGGCGAAATCGGCGTTGCTTTGGGTTTCGGACGTTACAGGCGGCACGGGGCGCATATAGGCATGTTGCCGAAATTCACAAAGGCCTTCAGGCGCGCCCCGACAACAACAACCATGTCGCGATGCCGTTCATGCCGGAATAGACCCAATAGAACAGAGTGACCCAGATCGACCCCTCCTGTGCCAACACCATGGCACCGATGAGCAACGCAAGTTCGATGGCATAGCTGCCATAAGGGCTGAAATGCCGCCCGAAATAGCGCTTGGTGTCCTCGACAAAGGGATGTCCGGATTCCGCCACTGCCTTGTGCATCGCGAAATTTGCGATGCCCATGAAGAAGCAGAAAACGACGAGCATGATCGCCGCCTATGGCCCTTTACGGATGGCCCGCGCTTCGTTGCGTTCGGATTGCCGCTCAAGCGCGACCTTGATCATCGCGATGATCGGATCGGCCAGTGCCAGCCCGAGGATACCGAACAATGCGCCCAACAATATCTGCGCGCCGAGCACTAGTGCAGGCGCCAGATCGACGGCTCGTTTGGCGACCATCGGGACGATCAGATAGCCGTCGACCATCTGCACGACGAGATAGACGAATACCGCATAGATCCCGACATCGACCCCCGCCGAAAAGCCGACCAGGATGATGAGCGCACCCGACACGATCGCCCCGATATTGGGAAGAAAGGCGAGCAGGCCAGTCAAAATACCAAGCAAAGCCGCCATCGGCACGCCACCCAGGCTCAGCAAAATCCAGGTACCGAAACCCTCCACGGCCATCCCCAGCAATCGTCCCGCCATCAACCGGCGCAGCACGCGCCCGATTTTTTCCGCAGTGCCGTAAAAATGCTCGCGTTCGGCCAACGGTAGCATCCACGCAACGCCGCGCTCGTACATGCGCGGTTCGGCGGCGATGAAAATGGCCAACACCAGCATCATCGCCATATTGGTCAGCGTGCCTACCACTGATGTGACGGCGGCGGTTACCCGGCCGACCGAATTGAGGATTTGTGTGCCGAAACCTTTGACATCTTCGGCCGAAATATTGAAACCTGCAGCCGCAATCTGGTTGCCGATAGTTTCGATCTGCGCCTCTATCACCGCTTGCAAAGTCGCTGCTTGGGCCGCAAGTTCGGAACCGGTGAAAACAAAGGTCCAGTAAATAAAACCGAATACGCCGAGCACAACGATGGTCAGTCTGAACCCGCGCGGTATCGGCAACACCCGGCCCAACAGCCGTGCGCCGCCATCGAACATCGCGGCGAGCACCAGCCCGCCGACAATTAGCAGAATAGGCTGTGCGAGCCAGACCAAAGCGACAACCAGAGTAGCCAGACCGATCCATACTGAAGCCTTTTTCAGTTCAGACCGGATCAACGGATCGGTGAGTTCGGTCGGACCCATTTCCTCGCGGAAAGGTTCTTCTACCGCTTTGGCCTTGAGCTTAGTGACGCGCGGTTTGCGCGGCTTGGCGGCAACAGCATCATTCATCAGGCGTCACCTTCTGTGGCCGCAGGCTGATTCCCGCCCGGTCACCGCGTAAAGAACTGACCCATGTGGCAGGATTCAGACCCGTACTACCATCGACCGAGAAAGTAATAATTTCGGCCCGTCCGCCCAACCGGTCCCAGGAAACCGGTCCGCCAAGGCCGCCCAACTCTTCCGCGACGCGGCTGTCAGAGCTGTTATCACGATTGTCGCCCATCAGGAAAACACGTCCAGCGGGGATTTTAATAGGCGCCATATCGTCGGTATCGCGACGGCGGGCATCGATCGTGTCATATTGCACGCCATTGGGTAATGTTTCGCGGATGATCGGCAGATTGCATGTCAGCCTGCCGTCTTTGCTGCGCGCCAGTGCACCGGGAAAATCATAATCATTGCAGGGATTATTGGCGTCCACGGGCAGAACAAGATTGGGCTGGGTTTCCTGTTTCACTGGCTTGCCGTTCAGGAATATCTGGCCCTCACGCAGTTCGATGGTGTCCCCGGGCAGGCCGATCACGCGCTTGATCCAGTCCTGATATTTGCCGCGTGGCGTCAGGATGACGATATCGCCGCGGGCGGGCAATTTGCCCCATACGCGAGTCTGGCTTTCGGGCAGCGGCACGGCGAGTGCCTCAACCTCTTCGCGCAGCACCAGCCAGCGGAAAATAGCAACCGGATTGGGTATCGTCGGTGAAACATGGCTCCACCCATAGGGATATTTGCTGACAAACAGCCGGTCGCCGACCAACAACGTCGGCATCATCGAAATCGAAGGAATGTAAAACGGTTTGGCAATGAAGCTGTGGAACGCGAGCACCGCAATCAACAGCCAGAACATGCCCTTGATCTCAGCCCAGGCGGCCGTAGCCCAGCTGCGGCTTTCCGGCTCGCGCTTTTCAGGGATCGAAGCAGACGGAGCGGTATGGTTGTCGTTATCGGTGGTCAAACTGGTCATACCTTTTGCGTGGGTAACGCCTCAATGATTACAAATGCCTGCGCCCATGGGTGGTCGTCCGTGAGCGTCAGATGAATACAGGCGTCATAGCCGACAGGAATCATCGCGTCGAGCCGCGCTTTTGCCCCGCCGGTCAGTGCAAGGGTAGGCGCTCCGGAAGGGGCGTTGACCACGCCGATATCCTTCATGAACACGCCGCGCTTGAAGCCGGTTCCAACGGCTTTGGAAAAAGCCTCCTTGGCGGCAAATCGTTTCGCAAAAGTACCGGCTCGCGTGAAAGGGCGGCGGGCTGCCTTGGCGCGCTCTACATCGGTAAAAACGCGGCGTTCGAAACGTTCACCAAACCGTTCGAGCGAATTGGCGATCCGCTCGATATTACACAAGTCGGAGCCGAGGCCGATGATCATGGCATCATTACTAAGAAAGCTATGGGAATGACCGCGATGCCAGCAATTGCGACTAAAAAGCCCAACAGCCGGCTCCATTTGAATGCTAAGACAAGCGATATGACTGCCAAAGCCAGTCCAAGGAGTGCCGGCCAGAGGTTTTCAAGATATTGTATCGCCGATGGCCCGCTTTTCGCTAGGCCCGCCGTCAACAGGAACATGCCCAGCCAAGTTAACGCCATCAAAACGGTAATTGAATTTAGCAGTAGGAACCCAGCGACCGTTCCGGGGCCGATCACCGGCTTATTTTCCCCGCTCAACGGGCCAAGTCCATCAAGGTCCGCATTTTACGCACGCTCTCCTCGAGCCCGATGAAAATTGCCTCGCCGATCAGATAATGGCCGATATTGAGTTCTGCGATTTGCGGAATGGCGGCGATGGGCTGGACATTTTCGAACGTCAGTCCGTGTCCGGCATGCGATTCGATGCCGTTCTTGGCGGCAAGTGCCACCGCATCGGTGATACGACGCAGCTCGGCTTCGCGCTCGTCGCCTTCGGCATGGGCATATTTGCCCGTGTGGAATTCGACAACAGGTGCGCGGAGCCGTATGGCAGCATCAATCTGGCGCGGATCGGGTTCGATGAACAGACTAACCCTTATGCCCGCATCGGCAAGCCGCGTGACTATAGGCGCGAGGTGATTATGCTGTCCGGCGGCATCGAGCCCGCCCTCGGTGGTACGCTCCTCTCGCCGTTCCGGCACGATGCACGCGGCGTGCGGTTTGTGGCGCAGCGCAATCTCCAGCATTTCGTCGGTGGCCGCCATTTCCAGATTAACCGGCAACCGGATTTCGCGCATGATCGAATCGAGATCGGTGTCGCGGATATGGCGGCGATCTTCGCGCAAGTGGACCGTGATGCCGTCGCCGCCAGCAGCCTCGACGACATGGGCGGCACGCATCGGGTCGGGATGTTCCCCGCCGCGTGCGTTGCGGATGGTGGCGACATGGTCGATATTGACGCCAAGGCGAAGTGGCTGAGTCACATTATTCCTTCCGGCTTCCGGGTTTAACCGCCTCTGTCGCTGCCAGCTCGGCAGGCAATTCGTCAGCTGCATATGTCGGAAAATTCAGCTGGATCAGCGGGAAAAACGGAATGCCGAGTTCGGCAGTCCCGGCGGAGCGATCCACTACGGCGCCCGCTGCAACGACAACGCCGCCGGCCTCCTCGATCGCCCGGATCGCTTCGCGCGATGATAATCCTGTGGTGACGACGTCTTCCATCATCAGCACCCTGGTGCCCTTCGTTAGCGTGAATCCACGACGGAGCCCGAACACCCCGTCGGGGCGCTCGACAAACATAGCGTCGACGCCGAGCGCCCGGCCCATTTCATGGCCGATAATCAGGCCGCCCATGGCAGGGGATATCACGACCTGAATGTCGCTGCGGATTTCGCGCGGGATTTTCTGGGCGATGGCCAGCGCAATACGCCCCGCCCGTTCAGGGTTCATCAGCAGCCGTGCACATTGCAGATAATACGCGCTGTGGCGGCCCGACGACAGCAGAAAGTGCCCTTCGAGCAATGCTTCGACGTTACGGAATTCGGAAAGAATGTCATCTTCAGTCATGATGGGGAGAGGGTTCCTCGCTGAGCGTTGTTATTTTTTGCATGTCCGTTGTAGCGGATTGCACCGCAAATAGGTGGAAAAGTGCATCAAATAAATGCAAAAAATCACTCATGGACTGCTTGAGGCTTACGACAAGCGCGCCTATAGGTCGCGCGAGTCCGGTAAGCCACCAGCCGACCAGACCAGCGCAAAGTTCCTGCGCCGCACCAAGAATACGGGGCCAAGTAAATGAATATGTTGAAGAAGTTTCTGGTTTTTTGTGCAGCGATGACCCTTCCGTCGCTGGCGATCGCGCAGAGTGCGAATCCCGCACCAGCACCGGTTGCAAAGGAAGTTTCCGCGCCGGTTGTAGCCACGCCGGCGGCAGCAGCCCCTGCCGATACCGCTGCGCCCGCCGCTGATGCGGCCGTGGCTGCGCCAAAATCGATGGATGGGTCGCTTCCCGGTTACACGCCGATGCGCCCCGACTACAAAAACAGCGTCGGTATGCCAAAGGCGCGTGAAATCGACTTCCAGGAACAGTTCAGCGACAATGGCCAATATGCCAAATGGATAAACAACGCCATTCTGCTGCCGATCATCATCGTCATCTCGCTTTTTGTTCTGGGGCTGCTGTTGTGGGTCGTCGTTCGGTTCAATCGCCGCGCGAACCCCGTGCCATCGAAAACAACGCATAACACCTTTATCGAGGTAGTGTGGACGCTCGTTCCGGTACTGATCCTGCTGGGCATCGCTTATCCTTCACTCGACTTGCTCGCCAAACAGTTCAAGCCTGCGCCGGCCAATGCTGTTACGGTCAAGGTAACCGGATACCAGTGGTATTGGGGTTACACCTATCCCGATCATGGCGGCTTTGAAGTTGTCTCCAACATGCTCAAGGATAAGGACGATGTTGCGGCAGGCGAGCGGTTCCGGACGGACAATGACGGCCCCGCCCAGCTTGCCGTCGATAACCGCATGGTCGTTCCAGCAGGCGTGCCCATTCGGATCCAGACGACCGCATCGGACGTCATCCATGCTTTTGCCGTTCCTTCATTATGGTTCAAACTTGACGCCGTACCGGGCCGCCTGAACGAAAAATCGCTGACGATTACCAAGCCCGGCGTATATTTCGGGCAATGCTCCGAGCTTTGCGGAGCGCGGCACGGTTTTATGCCGATTTCGGTCGAGGCGCTTCCACCGGCACAGTTTGCCGCCTGGGTGAAGGCTCAGGGTGGCAGCATGCCAGGTGAAACAAAACCGCTGCCAGCCGCCATCGCACCCAAAGGGGAAACCGTTGCCGAGCCAACTGCGGCGGCGGGAACAGCGACCAATATCGATAATACTGCGCCTGCCGCAGTTCCAACCAAGTAAAAAGGCCGACAGTCATGACCACCATCGCTGCCACTCCCGCCGATCTTCACGGCCACGACCACGCCCATGATGCGGACCACAAGCCTGGCTTTTTTGCCCGCTGGTTCATGTCGACCAATCATAAAGACATCGGCACACTCTATTTGATCTTTGCAATTTTCGCAGGGGTCGTCGGCGGCGCGATTTCCGGCCTGATGCGGCTTGAGCTTGCCGAACCGGGCATTCAGTATCTTCAGGGCTGGGCATCAATGATGGCCGGCAAGGACGCCTCTATGGACGAGGCCTACCATATGTGGAACGTGCTGATCACAGCGCACGGACTTATCATGGTTTTCTTCATGGTAATGCCCGCCATCATCGGCGGCTTCGGCAACTGGTTTGTGCCGCTGATGATCGGCGCGCCAGACATGGCGTTTCCGCGCATGAACAACATCAGCTTCTGGTTGACTGTCGTGGCCTTCATCATGCTGTTGGGATCGAGCTTTGTGCCCGGTGGTACCGGCCTTGGGGCTGGTACCGGATGGACGGTTTATGCGCCGCTATCGACGTCAGGGTCGGTCGGGCCAGCGGTAGACATGGCGATTTTCTCGCTCCATCTGGCCGGCGCAGCCTCGATATTGGGGGCAATCAATTTCATTACAACGATTTTCAACATGCGCGCACCGGGCATGACGATTCACAAGATGCCGTTGTTCGTATGGTCGGTGCTGGTTACGGCATTTCTGTTGTTGCTGGCGCTTCCGGTACTGGCGGCGGCCATCACCATGCTGTTGGTTGATCGTAATTTCGGCGGCGCGTTCTTCGATGCGTCGGCTGGCGGCGACCCCGTCCTGTATCAGCACCTTTTCTGGTTCTTCGGCCATCCCGAAGTGTACATCATGATCCTGCCCGGATTCGGCATTATCAGCCAGATCGTCGCGACGTTCAGCCGCAAACCGGTGTTCGGCTATCTCGGCATGGCCTATGCGATGGTCGCAATCGGTGTCGTCGGCTTCGTCGTCTGGGCGCACCATATGTTCACGACTGGCATGAGCGTTGACATGAAAATGTACTTCACTGCGGCAACGATGGTGATCGCGGTACCGACCGGTATCAAGATTTTCAGCTGGATCGCAACGATGTGGGGCGGTTCGGTCAGCTTCAAGACGCCGATGGTATGGGCGATGGGCTTCATCTTTATGTTCACCGTCGGCGGCGTTACCGGTGTTGTGCTGGCCAATGGCGGCCTCGACGATAACCTCCACGACACATATTATGTGGTTGCCCATTTCCATTATGTGTTGTCGCTGGGCGCCGTGTTCTCGCTGTTTGCCGGTTTCTATTACTGGTTCGGCAAGATGTCCGGCCGTCACCTGAACGAGTTCCTTGGCCATCTGCATTTCTGGATATTCTTCATTGGCGTGAACGTATTGTTCTTCCCGATGCACTTCCTTGGAAATTCAGGGATGCCGCGTCGTTATCCCGATTATCCCGAAGCCTTTGCTTATTGGAATGGCGTTGCATCGATGGGCTATGCCATAATGCTTGTGGGGGTCATTATCTTCTTCATCAATGTCGTTTGGTCGCTCGTCGCCGGACGTCGTGCAGAGGGTAATTATTGGGGTGAAGGCGCGACAACGCTCGAATGGACGCTGTCTAGCCCGCCGCCTTATCACCAGTTCGAAACGCTGCCGGAAATCAAGTAACCGGCTGCCCACCCCCACCCCCAGCCCCTCCCGCAAGCGGGAGGGGAGGATAAAATTATGACGACCGCGACACGCGACATGATGATGCCCGCCGAATGGCGTGACTTTTGGGCTTTGACCAAGCCGCGGGTGATGAGCCTTGTCGTTTTTACAGCTCTGTGCGGACTGCTGGCCGCACCGGGTGACATCCATCCGATCATCGGCTTTACCGCGATATTGTGTCTTGCCCTTGGTGCGGGCGCGTGCGGCGCGCTCAACCAATATTATGAAGTGGACGTCGATCGTAAAATGGCGCGGACGTCGCGGCGGCCGCTACCTGCCGGGCGAATGGACCGGGACGCCGCATTACATTTCGGAATTGGACTTGCCGCCTTTTCTGTCGGCATCATGGGCATTGCGGTTAACTGGCTGTCCGCCGGCATCCTGGCATTCTCGATCTTTTTCTACTCTGTGGTGTATACGATCTGGCTTAAGCCTCATACGCCGCAAAACATCGTGATCGGCGGGGCTGCGGGAGCGTTTCCTCCGGTTATTGGCTGGACGGCGGTCACGGGCGATGTCACCTTGCTGCCAGTCATTCTGTTCGCGATTATCTTTTTGTGGACGCCGCCGCATTTCTGGGCGCTCGCGCTGTTTATGAAAGCGGATTATGGTGCTGCGGGAATTCCGATGCTGCCCAATGTCGCAGGGCGGCGGGTTACGCGAAACCAGATTTTCGGATATAGTTTTCTCATGGCGGCTGCCGCGCTCGCGCCCGTTGCGCTGGGCCAGTCGGGATGGCTGTATGCCATGTCGGCCATCGCGCTCAATCTGGTTTTTCTCGTGCTTGGCTACAATGTGTGGCGCAATGAGGCGACTGAAGCATCAGCGATGAAACCAGAAAAACGCCTGTTTGCGTTTTCGATCCTCTATCTCTTTCTGTTGTTCGCGGTGCTGGCAGCAGACCGGATGATAATCCTGTGACCGATCCAGACCATCGCACGTTTACGAAGGAAGAAACGCAACTGATCCGCCAACGGCAAGCAGCGCGGTCCCGGATTATGGGTATCGTGCTGATTGCGATGTGCGTATTGTTTTTCCTCATCACCGTTGTGAAAATCGGAGTTTGGAGCTGATGGCGCGGTCGAATGGCAAAACGGCATTTCTGGCCGCTGGCCTGGCGGTTTCCATGGTTGGTGTCGGATTTGCGGCCGTCCCGCTGTACCGGATATTTTGTCAGGTAACGGGCTTTGGCGGCACGACGATGCGCGTCGATGCAGCGCAAGCGGCGACGGTATTGGCTACGCAAAAACCGATTGTCATCCGGTTCGATGCAAATCATCGCAGCGATTTACCGTGGGAGTTCAAGCCTGAGCGTCCAACCGATACGGTGAGCATCGGCGCCAAGGACATGTCTATTTTTCTGGCAAAGAATCTGTCGGACAAGCCGGTTACTGGAACGGCGACATTCAACGTCACGCCCGAACTGGCTGGAAAATATTTCAACAAGATTCAGTGTTTTTGCTTTACCGAACAGACATTGCAACCCGGTCAGCAAGTCCGCATGCCCGTCCTATATTATGTCGATCCCAAGATCATGACCGATCCCGATACCAAGGATATCGAGGAAATCACCCTTAGCTACACATTCTATCCGGTAGACAACCCAAAGACGGTGGACCCGGCGGAAAAGGGAAGCTAAGAGCCGTTTTAACGCGTTAAGACCACAGGGAATAAACCATGGCCGGTGCCAAGAACCACGATTATCATATTCTACCGCCCAGCATCACGCCGTTGATGGGGTCGTTCTCCGCACTCACGATGTTCTTCGGACTGGTGATGTGGATGCACCCCGAACAGTTCGGTTACGGCAGCCTTGTTTTTGGCCTTGGTCTCATCGGAGTCCTGTATACCTTCTACGCCTGGTGGAGCGATGTTGTAGCCGAGGCGCACGCAGGCGATCACACGCCCGTTGTACAGCTTCATCTTCGCTACGGGATGATCCTGTTCATCGCATCCGAAGTAATGTTTTTCGTCGGGTGGTTCTGGGCGTGGTTCGATTTTTCGTTGTTTCCTTCGCCGCTGGAAATTGTGAAAGACGCCGAAACACATGCATTTACCGTCAGTAATCTGATCGGCCAGGACGGGGCTGCTGCGCTGATGCAATGGCCGCCCAAGGGCCTTGAAGTTCTCGACGCGATGAAGCTGCCTTTGCTTAACACGCTTATTCTACTTTGCTCTGGCACGACGGTGACCTGGGCGCACCATGCGCTTATTCACGGCGACCGCGAAGGTCTAAAAAAGGGCCTTTGGCTCACCATCCTGCTTGGCCTGTTGTTTAGCTCGATCCAGGCTTATGAGTATCTGGAGGCGCCGTTTCCGTTCGCAGGCCTCAACTACGGCACAACATTTTTCATGGCGACCGGCTTTCACGGCTTTCACGTCATTGTCGGAACCATTTTTCTGATTGTCTGCCTCGTCCGCACGTACAAGGGCCACTTTACCCCGCAGCAGCATTTTGGATTTGAAGCGGCTGCATGGTACTGGCATTTCGTCGATGTGGTGTGGCTGTTTCTGTTCATCGTCATCTATGTCTGGGGCGGCTGGGGCGCGCCGATCCACGCGTAGGCATATAATGCCCGACGCGAAAATCCATGAGGGGCAGCCAGGCATTGCCAGGGCTGCTCTTTTTGGTTTGTGTCCGCAGTGCGGGGCAAAAACATTGTTTGCTGGACCAGCCCGTTTTGCCGATAAATGCGCGAGTTGTGGATTAGATTTCGCCAGTTTCAACGTCGGCGATGGACCGGCGGCATTGTTGACATTGTTTATCGGTGCGCTGGTCATCGTTCTGGCATTAATGCTCGACACGGCGATCCGTCCGCCATTCTGGGTCCATGTGCTTATCTGGGTTCCCGTGACCGCAGCCATGACGGTGTATGCGCTTCGCATTTCCAAGGCGGCACTGCTGGCAGCAGAGCACCGCAACACCGCGCGCGAAGCCGGTCGTGACGACGTCGTATGAAGTGGCCGGTCATCCCGACAATTCTGGTCGGCCTTGCGGTAGCAACGATGATCGGGCTTGGTATCTGGCAACTACAGCGCAAGGGCCAGAAAGAAGCGCTGCTCGCCCGTTATGAATCAGCATCGGGGCTGAACGCGGTCGCGTGGCCGTCCGTTCCGGATCGAGAGTCGTTGCCCTTGTTCCGCAAGTCATCGGTCATGTGCGTCAGGGTCGTTGCGATGCAATCCGTATCCGGAACCAATTTTGCCGGGAAAGCAGGCTTCGCCCATGTCGCATCGTGCCAGACAGGTGGTGGCGAAGGACCTGGTGCAACGGTCGCGATTGGCTGGTCCGAACGGCCCCAATCGCCGACGTGGCGCGGTGGTAAGGTCGATGGCATCATTGCCCCGGATAACCGGCAACTCATAAAGCTGATTTCGACCGACAAGGTCGAGGGGTTGCAACTGCTGGCAAAGCCCTCACCGGAGCAGATTCCGAATAACCATCTGCTGTACGCCATCCAGTGGTTCATTTTTGCAGCGGCAGCGTCAATCATTTACATGTTGGCCGTTCGCAAACGTACGCAAGCGGATTGAGCCTGCCACCGGACATGATATTTTATGGAGTAGCGGGAATGGCCGTTATTCTCGTCGGGCTGGCGAAGGGTGGTTTTGCAGGCTTGGGCGCTGCCGCGATACCGTTGCTCGCGCTGGTGATGGATCCCGTGGCGGCAGCCGGGATGTTGCTGCCGATTTTGATGGTGCAGGATATCGTGAGCGTCTGGGCTTTTCGCAAAAACTTCGATGTGAAGGCGCTGAAGCTTGCAATACCGGGCGCTGCGGTTGGGATATTGTCGGGGTGGTGGCTTGCGGCGGTGGTCGATGCAGATGCTGTGCGCGGGCTGGTCGGGATCATTGCGCTGACGTTCGGCAGCTACCGCCTGCTGCCTTTATTGGGG
>JANOPT010000264.1:0-1591 GCA_031421975.1 Sphingomonadales bacterium
GGTGATCGGCTCGCCTTTATTTATCGTGTCAGGACCGGAACTTGTCATCGCGCAATGCAAGGCGGGTGTCGTCGGATCGTTCCCGGCGCTGAATGCGCGGCCGCAGGCGCAGCTTGATGAGTGGCTGCACCAGATTACCGAGGAACTGGCCGCGCATAACCGCGAGCATCGCGACCGTCCAGCCGCGCCTTATGCGGTCAACCAGATCGTGCATAAATCGAACAATCGCCTGCAGGAAGATATCGCGACCTGTGCCAAATGGCAGGTGCCAATTACGATTACCTCGCTAGGCGCGCAGGAAGAATTGAACAAGGCGGTGCATTCATGGGGCGGGATCGTATTACATGACGTCATCAACGACCGGTTCGCGCACAAGGCAATCGAGAAGGGGGCCGATGGCCTTATTCCTGTCGCTGCGGGTGCCGGCGGCCATGCAGGCGTTACCTCGCCGTTCGCGTTGATGCGCGAAATACGCGAATGGTTTGACGGTCCGGTGGCGCTTTCGGGGTCGATCGCCCATGGCGCTTCAGTCTTGTCGGCGCAGGCGATGGGCGCGGACCTCGCCTATATCGGCAGCGCCTTTATTGCGACCAAAGAGGCGAACGCCGTCGAGGGTTACAAGGACAATATTGTCGAGGCTAAGGCGTCAGATATTGTCTATTCGGACCTGTTCACTGGCGTCAGCGGCAATTATCTGCGTCAGTCGATCGAGCGTGCCGGTATGGACCCGGCGAATCTGCCCAAGGGTGATATTTCAACGATGAACTTCGGTTCTGGCGGCAATAGCGAGGCCAAGGCGTGGAAGGATATCTGGGGCTCAGGCCAGGGCATCGGCGCGGTCAAGGCGGTGAAAACCGTGGCCGAGTATGTCGATCAGCTGGAGGCCGAATATCGCGCAGCAAAAGCGGCGCTGGATTTGGCTTACCGTGGGTAAACCTCGATTAACCATCTGATACGCAAACGGTGCGGTTTATTTTTTATCACACAAAGACGCAAAAGCGCGAAGAAGAAGAGAAAAAAGAACTTTTTCCTTTTTTGCGTCTTCGTGCCTTTGTGTGAGACAATTCAAAGCTCGCTGCGCGCGCTTATCCCGCCTTTTCAAAGGCAACACTGATGTCCAGCATGACGTCGTCGGAAACAAACGGAATGGCTATATCCACACCGAAATCGCTGCGTTTGATATTGGCGGTGGCGTGAAAGCCGACCGTGGCCTTTTTGCTGTAGGGATTGTTACCTGCTCCGGAAAATTTGGCGTCCAGGACGACTGGCTTGGTTACGCCATTGAGTGTCAGGTCGCCGGAGATTTTCGCAGTGGTGCCGCTGGTCTCAACTTTAGTTGAGACGAATTTGGCGTCGGCAGGGGCCGGACCGAAAAAGTCAGGCTTGCCACCGTCTTTTCCTGCCCGCAGCAAATGTTCGGTCAGGCCCGCGCTCGCGGTTGTGACTTTGCCGATCGGGATAGTGATGTCGACCTTGGCGGCATTCGGGCTCGCTGGATCAAGTGTCAGCGTACCTGTTGCATCACCGAACAGGCCGAAATAGTCGTTGAAGCCGAAATGGCTGACGCGCCATCCGATGAGGGTGTGGCTTG
>JANOPT010000265.1:0-3471 GCA_031421975.1 Sphingomonadales bacterium
CGAAAGTCGCCGCGAGGTACGGTGGAACAACGGCGCGCCGACCTGCGTTTCCAGCCGCGTGACGGCCTTTGAAATTGTGGCCTTGGATAAGCCCAGCGTGCTGGCTGCGCCGGTGAAGCTCTTATGCTCAACCACGCAGGCGAAAATGCTCCAGGCTTCGAAATCAGGAAGTCTCATATTTGGAAACAATATGTTTCTAACGTTTCTATTTCAATCGCAATCTTTGGACCTATCTTGTGACCATGAAATCCACCCCAAAAAGGAGTGACCGACATGACCGATACCAAAACCAAAGTTGAAATCCGCCCGCTCGCGTCGCTGGGCGCTGCCAATCATGGCTGGCTCGATGCCCATCACCATTTTTCGTTCGCCGATTATTATGACCCGGCCCGGATGAGCTGGGGCGCGATCCGCGTCTGGAACGATGACCTGATTGCCCCCCAATCGGGCTTTCCGCCGCACCCGCATGCTGACATGGAAATCATAACTTATGTCCGCACCGGCGCGATTACCCACAAAGATAGCCTTGGCAATGAAGGCCGAACCGAAGCGGGCGATGTTCAGGTGATGAGCGCAGGTTCGGGTATTCGTCACGCCGAGTATAATCTGGAGAATGATCCGACGACTTTGTTCCAAATATGGATCACGCCCAACCGCAAAGGCGGATCGCCAAGTTGGGGCGCAAAGCCCTTTCCCAAAGGCGACCGTTCGGGCACGTGGCAGATATTGGCGAGTGGCTTTGCCGATGACGCTGACGCGCTGCCGATCCGCACAGAAGCCCGCGTCCTTGGTGCGACAATCAAGGCGGGTGAAAGCCTGACCTACGAAGTCGGGACCACACGCCACGCCTATATGGTCCCTGCGACGGGTGCGGTCGAGATCGACGGCCAGCGTGCCAATGCCCGCGACGGCGTGGCGATCAGTGAAGGCCCGATTACGATCACCGCCATTGAGGACGCCGAAATCGTCCTCGTCGATAGCGAATAACCCCTCCCCCAGCCCCCTTCTGGAAAACGGAAGGGGCACCCCTTCTCCCACACTAAGGAAATTCCCATGACCAAAGTCCTTGTTCTTTATTATTCTAGCTACGGCCATATCGAGACCATGGCAGAAGCCATCGCCGAAGGCGCACGCGGCGCTGGTGCCGATGTCACCATCCGCCGCGTTCCTGAAACCGCACCGCTCGAAGTTGCAAAGGCCGCACATTTCAAGCTTGACCAGAAAGCCGAGATTGCGACGATTGACGAACTCAAGGGGTACGACGCGATTGTCGTCGGCACCGGCACGCGCTTTGGCCGGATGTCGAGCCAGATGGCAAGCTTCTGGGATCAGGCGGGCGGCGTGTGGATGCGCGGTGAGTTGAATGGCAAAGTTGGCGCGGCATTTACCTCTACCGCGTCACAACATGGTGGTCAGGAAACCACTTTATTCTCGATCATCACCAACCTGATGCACTTCGGCATGACCATCGTTGGCCTTGATTATGGTTTTGCCGGCCAAATGCGGAACGACGAAGTCACCGGCGGCGCACCTTATGGTGCCACCACGATTGCCAATGGCGATGGCAGCCGAAGCCCAAGCGAAACCGAACTCGACGGTGCGCGCTATTTGGGCAAAAAAGTCGCCGAAACCGCAGCGAAGCTGTCGTCCTGAGTGTGGCAATGGCAGGCTGCGTCTGATAAAGGCGCGGCCATGGCCTATGACTTGCCCGAAGACCTGCTCGAAGAGACATTTCTCGCCTCCACCGGACCTGGCGGGCAGAATGTAAACAAGGTCGCAACCGCGTGCCAGTTGCGCGTCGATGTTTTTGCGCTTGGGCTGGCGCCTTATGCGTTCCGGCAGTTGAAGGTGCTGGCGGGGAGCAAAATGACGATCGGCGGCGAGTTGATCGTCACCGCGCGCAACCACCGGACGCGCGAGGCCAATCGTGCCGAAGCCCGCCAACGCGTCGTTGAGCTGATCGATCGCGCCCATATCCGTCAGGCACGGCGGGTCGCGACCAAGCCCAGCAAGGCGGCCAAGGCCCGCCGCGTTGATACCAAAAAGGGCCGGTCCACGGTCAAGAAAAACCGTGGTAAGGTCAGCCTCGACTGATAAGGCGTATATTATGTATGAATTCGCGATCGATACCGCCGCCCCGAAAGCCGAACTTTACCGCAATCTGATCAGCGCAGCCGATGCGCTGACATCGGGGGAAACCGATGCCGTCGCCAATATGGCGAATGTCGCGGCGTTGCTTTGGGAATATCTGCCCGATGTAAACTGGACCGGCTTTTACCGGATGGTGGATGGCGACCCTTCGACAGGCGCGGCAAATGAGCTGGTGCTCGGTCCATTCCAGGGCAAGGCAGCGTGCATCCGGATTGCGCTGGGTAATGGAGTTTGCGGCACGGCGGCACAAACCGGCGAGACTCAACTGGTGACGGATGTGCAGGCGTTTCCAGGGCATATTGCGTGTGATGCCAACAGCGCATCGGAGCTGGTCGTGCCGGTAAAGCGCGATGGCAAAGTCATCGCAGTCATCGATCTCGACAGCCCTTCACTGATGCGTTTCGACCATCACGATGCCGCCGGTGTCGAAGCATTAGCGGATATTCTTTCAACACGTCTTTAAGATATCTGCCTCATTTTGGAACAAGACGCCGATCGCACGAGCAATTTACATGTGCATGGTTGGCTAACCCATACAAAAAATGTTAATACTTTTTTAACTACTTGCCGTGGCCATTTACGGGCGAGGCAATGCTTAGGGAGTAATTAACCATGAGAACCCTCGTTTTTTCGGGTATCGCCGCTTCAGCGATGCTTGTCGCTATGCCTGATGCCCGTGCAGCCGACTCGACGCGGATTGTTGCCGGCGCGGCGGACGCCAACATTCTGCACCAGACTGCTCATGGTCGTAAGGGTGCCGGTACGATGGGTGCGCCCGGAATGGCGATGCCAAAGCCAGGCGGAATGCATCATGGCGGCGGCATGAAACCCGGCGGTCACCACATGGGCTTCCATCCCCGCCCCGGCTATCACGGCATTCCGCGTACGGATATCTATCGCCGTCCTCACCGTGGCTTCGTGCTGCCGCGCTATTGGGTACAACCGACATTCTATGTCGCCAACTTCGGCAATTACGGGCTACGTGCGCCATCAAACGGCTATTATTGGAGCCGCTATTACGATGATGCCGTGCTGACCGACAATCGCGGTTATGTTCAGGATTATCGCAACGATGTTCAGTGGAACGGAGGGGCGGACCGGACCGGCGACTATCGCGAGCCGGAATATGGCCCATCGATGCGCCCCGACGCCAGCGCCTATAACTGGAATGACGACGGTGACGTCGCATTTGCCGCACCCGACGGGTCCAGCTATCGCTATGACGGCGAATGGGATGGCGACTATGTCGATCCGCAAGGTAAAGTGTTTGAAGGCGACTGGAGCGGACGGGTAACCCGGCAAGATGGCGTTTCCGGACCA
>JANOPT010000266.1:0-6357 GCA_031421975.1 Sphingomonadales bacterium
GCGCCAGTGGCGCGCCCGGCGTCAGCCTGCCCTGAACGTGGGGGATTGTCGCGACAGTCATTTACGCGCGACCTGAATCGCATCGGCAAGGCCAGCCGCCCATTTGGTAATGTCACCCGCGCCCAGGCATACGACGATATCCCCGTCTTGAACCGATTCTGCCAGCTTGTACGCCAAATCGCCAGCGTCGCTGACGGTTGCGGCCGATCGATGGCCCCGCGCCTTGATACCGTTGACCAGCGCGTTGGAATCGATGCCGTCGATCGGTGCTTCACCCGCGTGATAAACCGGGGAGATAAAAACCATGTCGGCATCGTTAAAAGCCTGCTGGAAATCGTCCATATGGTCACGCAGCCGCGTGAAGCGATGCGGCTGTGCAACGGCGATTACCCGCCCCCGCGCGCCTTCACGCGCCGCAGAAAGCACCGCGCGGATTTCCACCGGATGATGGCCGTAATCGTCGATAATCGTAACGCCCCCGTTATTCTCAAGTACGACTTCGCCAACTTTGGTAAAGCGTCGTTTGACGCCGCTGAACTTATCAAACCCGTGCGCCACTGCGTCGTCGTCCATGGCCATCTCAAGGCCGACCGCAATCGCTGCAAGCGCATTTTGGACATTGTGCCGACCAGGCATCGGCAACGCGATACCCTCGATTGTCCGCTGCGATCCATCGCGTGACCGGACCACGACGTCAAACCGGTTGCCGCCCGGATACGGCATTACATTTTCGCCGCGAATGTCTGCCTGCGCCGAAAAGCCGTATGTAATAATTCGCCGATCCCGGATTTTGGGCAAGATCGCCTGCACCTCGGGATGATCAAGGCACATGATCGCAGCCCCGTAGAAAGGCACATTTTCGACAAACTCGACAAAGGCTTCTTTGATGGAATCAAAGTCACCGTAATGGTCAAGATGTTCAGGGTCGATGTTGGTGACAACCGCAATTGTGCCATCGAGCCTCAGAAAACTGCCGTCGCTTTCATCTGCTTCGACCACCATCCAGTCGCTCGCACCAAGCCGCGCGTTCGAGCCGTAGCTATTGATGATTCCGCCGTTGATAACCGTAGGATCGATGCCGCCATGATCGAGCATCGCAGCAATCAGCGAGGTTGTCGTGGTCTTGCCATGCGTCCCGGCCACAGCAACGGTATTCTTCAGCCGCATCAGCTCAGCAAGCATTTCGGCACGGCGAACTAGCGGGATGCGCCGTTCAAGCGCCGCATCGCGTTCGGGATTGCCCTTTTTCACCGCAGTGGACGTCACCACCACCGCAGCATCGCCCAGGTTGTCGGCATGATGGCCGATCATCACGTTGATGCCCCGTTTACGCAGACCGTCGATGACATAGCTATCGGCGATGTCCGACCCTTGCACGGTGTAGCCCAGGTTGTGCATGACCTCGGCAATTCCCGACATACCGATGCCGCCGATTCCGACAAAATGGATGGTTCCGATATCATTGGGAACGCCCTTCATCGCGAAGCATCCCGGGCCAGAGCAGGTGACCCGTTAAAGGCGCCAGCATTGTCGGCTTTGGTTTTGATAACATGCATAATCGGGGCTTTTCCGAAGGATTCGACAAGGTCGGCAAGGTCGGCGACGGCATTGGGCCGCCCACAGGATTTTGCCGCCTTTGCAGCGTTTTCAAGCGCGCCCGGCTCCAGCGCGATTTTCTGGATTTGCTTAGCCAGTTCCACTGGCGTAAAGCCATTTTGAGCAATCGCCCGCGCACCGCCGGCTTGAACCATTTCCTTGACATTATAGCTTTGGTGATCGTCGGTTGCGCTTGGTAGCGGCACAAGTATCGCGGGTCTACCGGCGCAGCTCAGCTCTGCGATGGTCGATGCCCCTGCGCGTGCGATTACCAGATGCGACCAGCCCAGCCGCTCGGGCAGGTCAGGCAAATAGGTGGCGAGTTCCGCCGGAATATCATGGCTGGCATAGGCGGCACGCACGGTGTCGATATCTTCCGCCCGGCACTGCTGGGTCACCTGCAATCGGCGGCGTAGATTAAGTGGAAGCCGCGACAATCCATCGGGCACCACCTCGGACAAAACGGTGGCTCCCTGACTGCCGCCGGTGACGAGCACGCGAAACACCCCATCTTCGGAAAGCGCCGGATAGGGCTGGTCACGAAGCGACAACACCTCGGCCCGGACGGGATTACCCACAATATGCACCTTTTCGGCATAGCGGGGCGATAGTCGCAAAATGTCCGGGTAAGCGGTGGCGATGGCGCTGACCTGCCGCGCCGTGAAACGGTTGACGCGGCCAAGAACCGCGTTCTGTTCATGAATGATCGTTGGGACGTTTTCTGCAAACGCCGCCAATAATGCGGGAAATGCAGGATAGCCACCAAAACCAATAACAGCGCTCGGGCTGAAGCTGCCGTACAGACGGCGGGCCATCAACCGGCCTTCGGCTATCGCTTTTACGCCCGGCAACCAGCTCGACGGGTTTTTTGTGATGCGTCCTGCGGGCAGGATATGGGTCACGATTCTGTCAGGACAACCTGGAATTTTTGCGCCGCGCTGATCGGTAATTAGCGCGACATGGTGCCCGCGATCCAGCAGTTCCTGCCCCAGTGCAAATGCCGGAATGAGGTGTCCGCCAGTGCCACCAGCGGCCAGGACGTAATGCCGAGAAATGCTCATGGCGTCCTCCCCTTCACGATATAGGCCGACCGGTCAAGATACGGGTTGCGCTTCGTCAGTGCCAGGATGAGACCGCAAGTAATCGACAGTGCCAAAATGGACGACCCGCCATAGCTGATAAACGGCAGAGTCATACCTTTTGACGGAAACACGCCCAGATTTACGGCCATGTTTATCATTGCCTGGCCGCAAAATTGTGCGCCGAGGCCCGTGACGGCAAGAACGACAAACTGATCCTTTTCATCCAGTAAACGGATGATGATGCGGACCAGGATCGCAAAAAACAGGACGGCGATGACCATACATGCCAGCAACCCGAATTCCTCACCGATCACGGAGAAAATATAATCGGTATGTCCCTCGGGCAGCGAATATTTTTTCGTTCCAAGTCCTGGCCCAACGCCGATAAAACCACCGCTCGTCAGTGTGGCCAACGCCATCTTGTCATGCGTCAGCCCTTCGGTGCCAAAGATCCATGCATCGATACGCTGCGTCGCCACCGGATAAAAATTATAGGCGAGCGCCATTCCGACGATACCGGCGATGACCATGCCCCACAATCGCGATGCGGGAACACCCGACACCATCATCAGCGCAAACCATGTGCCCGATATCAGGATCGTTTGACCCAGATCCGGCTGCGCCATCAGGAACATGCAAACCAGCCCCGTTGCAACGCTTGTGATAATCCTGACCGGCAGATTGGGGTCCTTGAGACGCCAGCTGATGATCCAGGCCATGGTTACGGCATAAAAGGGTTTCAGAAATTCCGAAGGCTGAAGCCCTGCCGCACCCGCGCCGATCCACCTTTGCGACCCGTTCACTTCGCGACCCAGCACCGGCACCAGCGCCAGCATCGCGAAAAAAATTGCGAAACCGACAATGGCAAAGCGTCGTGCCTGTTCGCGCGGATACATCGACACCACCAACATCAAGGGAACGCCGACGATGACCCACATCAATTGGCGATAAAAGAAATAGAGCGGATTTAATTGCGTGGTCGACGATGATAGCCGTTGAGCACCGGCTGGCGACCCAGCCGCCACGGCGAGCAGGCCGATTGCTACAAGAACCAGCATCAATGCAAGCAAAACGCGATCGAGTTCCCAAAACCACACGCCAAGCGGCGAACGGTCGCCCCGCCCCAGGCGATTGGCAAGACCGATCTTTCCGGTCTTTGCGGCCAACACCCAGGGAACATCTTTCCGGTCGCTGCTCATAACGCTTCGACAATCGCCTTAAATGCATCTCCGCGCGCTTCGAAATCCTTGAACTGATCAAATGACGCGCATGCAGGCGATAACATGATGACATCGCCGGGCAATGCTTGCGAAGCAGCCGAACAGACCGCCGCGCCCATCATCTCGCTGCTTTCGACCGGCATGTGCGGTGATAGCAATCTGGTAAATAATGGCCCGGCTTCGCCAATCGTATAGGCTTTGACAACATGGCCGAAATTCGGCGCGCATTCGTCAAGATTGTCTTCCTTCGGCAACCCCCCGACAATCCAGTGGATGCGCGGATAGGCGGCCAATGCAGGCGCGGTAGAGGCTGGATTGGTCGCCTTGCTGTCGTTGACGAACAGCACGCCACCACGCTGCGCGACGATTTCCATCCGGTGTGCCAGTCCCTTGAATGTTCGTAACGCCGGACGCCATTGTGCTTCTGTGATGCCAAGCGCCTCGACCAATGCAATCGCCACTGCAACATTCTGCATATTGTGCGGCCCCTGAAGCGACGGCCAGTCGCTTTGCCCGTCGATATGGGCAGGATCAGCAAGATGAACGACGCGTGCGCCGCGACGCGCGAGCACGGCATCATAGATACGAGCCGTATCGTCATCGCCCTTGCCGAACACCGAATGTTGCTTTGGCATCTGCATATCGAAAAGCCTGGCCTTTGACGCAACATACCCAGCATAGCCGTCATAGCGGTCAAGGTGATCGGGCGACAGATTGATCAACGCCGCCGCCTCGCATGTAAGCGTGTGGGTTATGTCGATCTGGTAACTGGACAGTTCAAGGACGTAAACGCCGCCGGCCGGCAGCGGTATTTGCGAAAGAATAGGCAAGCCGATGTTGCCGGCCATTCGGGCAGGAAGGGCAGCGCTTTTCAAAAGATGATGAACCAGCGCGGTTGTCGTGGATTTACCGTTGGTTCCGGTAATGCCAATGACGCGGTGCGGTTCAAGGTTGCCCCGGGCCATCGAAAACAATTCGATGTCGCCGATCAGCGGAATGCCGTGGGCCTTTGCTTTGTCGGCAATAGGATGCCGGTTGATGGGCACGCCGGGAGAAACGACTATCCCGTCGTAGCCGGAAAGGTCGGCGTGTAACGGATCAGCGATAGTCGCGATATCGGCAACCTTTGCACGCGCGCCTTCGTCATTGTCCCATGCCAGCAATTCAGCGCCGCCCGCCGCCAAAGACCGCGCAGCAGCCAAGCCCGATCGTGCCAGGCCCAAAAGGGCAAATTTGCGGTTCTTGAAGGCCGGGCTGGTAATCATCTGAGCTTGAGGGTCGATAGCCCTGCAAGCGCCAAAACGAAAGCAACAATCCAGAACCGGATAACCACCGTTGGTTCCGACCAACCCAATTGTTCGAAATGATGATGGATCGGCGCCATCCGGAAAATCCGCCTGCCCGTCCGTTTGAACCAGAACACCTGAATGATAACCGACAATGCCTCGACCACGAACAACCCGCCGATGATCGCCAGCACAAATTCATGGTGCGCCACAACGGCAATGGCTCCAAGCGTTCCGCCCAGCGCAAGGCTGCCGGTGTCGCCCATGAAAACCGCCGCGGGTGGCGCGTTGAACCATAAAAATGCCAACCCGGCACCAACTATGGCGCCGCACAACATCGCGAGGTCACCTGCACCCAGGTAGAATGGAATGCCCAGATATTCGGCATATTTCGCGTTGCCGACCATGTAAACGATTAACATGAACGCGATCGACGCGATGATCACCGGCATGGTAGCCAGCCCGTCAAGCCCGTCCGTCAGGTTAACTGCATTGCCGAACGACACGATGACGAACGCACCAAAGGGCACATACCACCAGCCAAGATCGGCAACTGGCCCATTCACGAAGGGCAGGTAAAGCATTCCGCCGGATTGCGATACGATCAGCGATACCGCGACGCCCGCAATTGCGAATTCCATCAGCAACCGGACCTTGCCCGAAACGCCCTTATGGCTGCGCTTTTTGACTTTGTCATAGTCATCCATGAAGCCGACCAAGCCAAAGCCGCCCATGACCAGCAGACAGGCCCAGACATAGATGTTGCCCAGGTCCATCCACACCAGCATCGAAACCGAAATGGCGATCAGGATCATCAGGCCACCCATTGTGGGTGTTCCGACTTTGGCAAGATGCGACTGCGGGCCGTCACTTCGGATTGGCTGCCCCTTGCCCTGACGCACGCGCAGCATCCCGATGAATTTGGGCCCGATAAGCAGGCCGATGACCAGCGCGGTGGCGACTGCGGCACCCGAGCGGAAGCTGAGATAGCGGATCAGGTTCAAACCGCCCGGAAACCCCAGATATTCCGCCAATATATATAGCATTAGCCGTCCCCACCCACCAAGGCACTTACGATCATTGAAAGACCCATAAAGTTTGAGCCCTTGACCAAAACCGTATCAGATGCGTGCAGATTATTACGCAGGAGGTCGAGCGCCTCCCTCGCATCGG
>JANOPT010000267.1:0-2798 GCA_031421975.1 Sphingomonadales bacterium
ACGTACGTCCGGGGTGAAGCTTTCCGGACCGCAGAAGAATTTCTGGATGCCCGCTTTTTCCAGCGCCGGCACACGCCGCATCGCGTCCACCAGAAGCGGTTCGAAATGTTCAAAGCTGCCCGCGATTTCATCGAAGCAGAAATCTTCGGATATGCCGTCCATGCCCCAGGGCCGGGCATTGGGTTCGAACGCGCCGACGAGCAACTTGCCTGCGTCATATTTATAATAGCCGCAATAGTCATAGTCCCGCAGCACGGGCAGCGTGTTGTCGATGCCTTCCACGCCTTCGAACAAAACGTAATAATGCTCGCAGGCGTGCAAAGGCGCAGCCACACCAACGCTTGCGGCTAAGTCGCGGGTCCACATGCCGCCGCAGATAACGACATAATCGGCATCGATTGAGCCAACGTCTGTATCAACGCCCGTTACCCGGTCACCGTTGTGGCGGATTTTGGTGACCTTGGTGTTTTCAAAAATCCGCGCGCCGCCGGTACGTGCGCCCTTTGCCAATGCCTGAGTAATATCAACCGCGTTGGCATAGCCATCGCTCAGAATATGGATGCCGCCAACGACATCATCGACATTGACGATATTGGCGAGCGCCTTGATTTCTTCGGGCGTGACGACATGGACGGGCAGATCGAACACTTTGGCCATCGACGCGCTTCGTTTCAGTTCTTCGAACCGCTCCATATTGGTTGCCATCGAGATTGATCCGCATTGTCGGTATCCCGTGGCCTGACCAGTCTCTGCCTCTAGCCCGCGATACAGCTCGCCAGTATATTTCGCTAGCTTGGTCATGTTGATCGACGGGCGCAGCTGCCCGACCAGCCCTGCCGCATGCCAAGTAGTGCCGCTGGTGAGTTGCTTGCGTTCGAGCAGGACAACATCATCCCAACCGATCTTGGTCAGATGATAGGCGATCGAACAGCCGATGACCCCGCCGCCGATGATAACTACTTTCGCTTTTTTGGGGAGTTCAGCCACGCAATTCAGACCTTCATCTTGGCGTTATCGGCATCATAGGCCGGCTGCTCCAGCACCGTTCCGACACGCCGCTCGCCTTGCAGCATGATGTCGAATGTCGATCCTGGCGCAGCATTTTCAATCGGCACACAGGCAAAAAACAGGCTTTTGCCAACGCGGTGGCCATAGCCGCCCGATGTCGTCAGACCGATGCATTCGTTGCCCACCAGACAAGGCTCCGCCCCGCGCACGTCAACATTGGCCGCATCAACCTCGCCGTAGACAATGCGGAACCGGTCGGCCGCGTCGAGCGTCGCCTGTTTGCCGACGAAGTGCTCTTTGTTGAAGTTGATGAAGCGCGGCATATCGGCCTCGATCATCGTCAACTCGTTCGTCAGCTCTGATCCCCAAGCCTTGTAGCCCTTCTCAACGCGCATCGCGTTGGCGGCGTAGAGGCCGTAATTGACGATGCCGAACTCCTGCCCTGCCTCCCAAACCGCGTCATAGAGCGCAGTCAGTTCATCCATTGCCGGATGCAATTCCCAGCCCAGCTCGCCAGCATAAGACACACGCAGCGCGCGCAGAGTGATCCCCGCAATCGTGATTTCCTGCCCGCTCAGCCAGCGAAAGCCATCGTTGCCAAGGTCCGCATCGGTGAGCTTGGTCAGCACATCGCGCGAACGCGGCCCGTTCATTACCAACACACCAAGATCCATCGTCAGGTTGCGGATGGTCACATCCTCTTGCGGCAATTTGCTTTGGATCAGCAAATCCCAATCGCGCTGTTCGGCGGCAGCGGCTGACAGGCAATAGAAGTGCTCATCGCCAAAGCGCGTGACGGTCATCTCCCCGTAAATGCGGCCCTGAACTGACAAAGGATGGACAAGGCCGATGCCGCCCAATTTCTTCGGCATCCGGTTGGCGCAAATACGGTTGAGGAAAGCCTCTGCATCCGGCCCGGACACATCATATTTGGCAAAGCCCGACAGATCGAGAACGCCGACGCTGCTCGCGACCGCCTTCACCTCGGCGGCGACCGCGTCGAAGCTGTTGGTCCGGTGATAGCCGCCCACTTCTTCGGCTCCATCAAGCGCAAAATATTTTGGTCGCTCCCAACCATAGGTTTCGGCGTACACGGCGCCGGCCGATAGCAACCGGCCATAAAGCGCGCTCATCTTTTGTGGGCGACCGTCCGGCTCTTCTTCGCCGGGTAAACGCGTGGTGAAGGTCATCCGGTAGTCGAGAAACACCTTGTCACGGCTATATTGTTCGTCGGCATAGGGACCATAGCGACGCGGGTCGAACTCGGTCATGTTGATGTCGGCGTCACCGAACACCATCCACTGCGCCATATATTTGCCTGCGCCGCCCCCTTGGGCAATCCCAAAGCTGGTGCCGCAACAATGCCAGAAATTCTTAAGGCCAATCGCTGGTCCCAATAACGGCCCACCATCGGGCGTATGCGGAATCGCGCCATTGACGAACCGTCGCAATCCGACTTCGCCGAAAATCGGCATACGTTCAATCGCGCGTTCAAGCCACGGGGCGATCCGCTCCAGATCCTCGGGAAACAGCTCGCTAGTCGAGTTCCATTCGGGATGACCGCCGCGCGGGGCCCACGCCTCGGCCAAGCCTGCCGTTTCATAAACACCAATCAGACCGCTCTTTTGCTCCTGCCGAAAATAGCCTGAAACATAGGGGCAGCGCATGACCGGGATTTCCTCATCGCGCTCCTTGAATGCGGGGATGGGATCAGTGACGACATAATGATGCTCCATATTGGTCACCGGAATGTCAATGCCCGCCATTTGCGCCACCTGCCTTGCATAGCA
>JANOPT010000268.1:0-9061 GCA_031421975.1 Sphingomonadales bacterium
TTGCATATCGATGGCAAGGTTCAGGGCGATGTAACTTGTGGCAGCATCGTTCAGGGCGAAGGCAGCGTCATTGCAGGCAAGGTGACGGCAGAGTCGGCCAAGCTGTCCGGCAAGGTCGAGGGCTCGATCGAAGCCAATGACCTTGTTATTGAGGCCAGCGCGCGGATTATCGGTGATGTTATTTATAACAATCTGACAATCGCACCGGGGGGTCAGGTCGATGGCAAGTTCAAGCACAAATCATCCGGCGGTGCCCCAAGCATCGCGCGGACCACGGTCGACATCAGCAAAGTTGCAGATCCTTTGATACTGGGGGCCGAATCCAAGGTCGCGTGAATCCACCGACCTTGACGCTTGTCAGACCAAGGCCGTCCTTCCGGGCGGCCTTTTTTGTCCCCGCTTATGCCGACGGCCACAAAAACGGCCCGAACCTTTTGGGGTCCGGGCCATGAGTTGGATGTTCGCGGGAGGAACATCGGGAGGGGGCGGTGCGTACCGGGAGAGGAAGGTAACGCCCCGCCGCCAAGCTGAAATTCTGGTGTAGCGGGTGCGACCATGGCCGCACCCGGCGTGTCTTAATAATTATACGCGCGTTCTCCATGGCTGGAGAGGTCAAGGCCTTCGCGTTCGGCATCTTCGCTCGGACGCAGACCCAGGGTCTTGTCGATAATGAAGAACAGGACCGCCGAACCGATACCTGACCATAACAGGGTTACCGCCACCGCCTTGATCTGGGTGATGACCTGGCCGCCCATGTCATATTCCCCGGCCACGGCGACGGCTGCGGTATAATCGATCCAGCCCTGGCCACCCAGTGCCGGGTCAGCCACGATGCCGGTTGCAATCGCCCCCACGATGCCGCCGATGCAGTGAATGCCGAAAACATCGAGCGTGTCGTCATATTTGAACTTGTTCTTCACCGTCGAGACAAACAGATAGCAGATCGGCGAGACCACAAATCCAAGGATGATTGCCGTGCCGGGATGAGCAAAACCCGATGCCGGCGTGATCGCAACCAGCCCGGCGACCGCCCCAGAAACAGCGCCTAGCAACGATGGCCGACCATGTTTGATTTGTTCGACAATGGCCCATGCGACCGCTGCGGCGGCAGTTGCGACGAAGGTGTTGATGAAGGCAACGGCGGTAATTCCATTGGCCTCCAGGTTAGACCCTGCGTTAAAACCGAACCAGCCAACCCAGAGAAGCGAAGCGCCGATCATCGTCATGGTCAGGCTGTGCGGAGGCGTTGCTTCCTTGCCATAGCCGATCCGCTTCCCGATCATCAGGCAGCCGACGAGGCCAGCGATACCGGCGTTGATGTGGACAACGGTTCCGCCAGCAAAGTCGAGCGCGCCCCAGCCCCACAGCAGACCCATGTCATCAGGCGCTGCGTTAAGAAAGTCGGGACCTGCCCAATACCAGACCATGTGGGCGATCGGGAAATAGACGACCGTCAACCAAAGCACCGTGAAAACCATCAACGAACTGAACTTCACACGTTCTGCAAAGGCACCGACGATAAGTGCAGGCGTAATGCAGGCGAATGTCATCTGGAATATGACAAACACATATTCGGGCAAATACACTCCGTTGGAGAATGTCGCCGCCAATGTGGTTGCGTCAACGCCCATCAACAATATCTTGTCGAAGCTGCCGACATACGGACTGCCACTGGTAAACGCCATCGAGTAGCCCCAGCCAACCCAAACCAGAGCGGCAATGCTAACGATCATGAAAACCTGCATCAACACGCTCAGCATGTTCTTTGTGCGAACCAGGCCGCCGTAAAACAAGGCAAGAGCAGGCACCGACATCATCAAAACGAGGACTGACGACACCAGCATCCATGCGGTATCGCCCTTGTTTACCATTTCGGCAGTTGGCGTGAACGCGGCGGCCGCAGCGGGCGCCGCCTCGGTTACCGCTGCTGTAGCTGCGGCAGCGCCCTCGGCTGCCTTCTCGGCAACCTCCTGCGCGAAGGCGGGAAGAGCCGCAAACAATGTCACCCCCGCTGCGCCTAAAAATTTCAGTGTTTTCGACATTTTATGGTTCCCCTAGCTTAGTTTTTTCGCGTCAAAGCGCGGTTTCATTGGTGTCGCCGGTGCGGATGCGAAGTGCGCCTGCGAGTTCGAATTCAAAAATCTTGCCGTCGCCAATCGCGCCGGTTTCGGCGGCATGCTGGATGGCTTCAATAATGGCGGGTGCTTGATCGGATGAACATGCAATCTCGATCTTAACCTTCGGCACCATGTTGGTTTCATATTCGGCACCGCGATAGATTTCGGTCTGGCCCTTTTGCCGGCCAAAGCCCTTAACCTCAGTTACCGTCATTCCGGACACTCCAAGCGCCGTCAGCGCCTCGCGGACCGGGTCAAGCTTGTGCGGCTTAATGACTGCGATTAGATATTTCATGCACGCCCCCCAATTTGGTTGTGCAGTGCAATATGCAAACGCTGTGCCAGAATTATAGACATGGCGGTTTGGCAACGATTCATATCGGCGTCGCCGCTTCCGCCGCCATTACGATGGGAATTACTGCCTATTTATTAGTCACGTCAAAATTGGTGACTAAATATTAGGCAGTCATGTCAGGCGTAGCTGCGCCCAGACGGGCAAATGGTCGGAAGCGCGCTGCGCCAACGCCGATGCATGCGCGCCATGATTCTCCACAGCAATATCGTGACTGACGATAATACGGTCCAGATGGGCGACAGGCCGCGCGCTGTGAAAGCTTTTAGGCGTTTTGATGATTCGGTGGTGGTGAAATGCAAATTCGGACAAAGCGCCCCGGTCGGACCATTGGTTGAAATCACCCATGATGATGGTCGGCAAATGGCGCGCGGAAACATCGATATGTTTGAGTATCGCACGCACTTGCCGCCGCCGCCATAGCCCCGAAAGATCGAGATGGACGCCGATGACGCGCACCGTCCGCCCGTCGATGGTGCAGTGTGCCTCAACCGCGCCGCGGGGTTCCAGCATCGGCAGATCGAGCGGATGGGCGTGATGCGCGGTAATTCCGCGCCGTAACAATATGGCGTTTCCATGCCAGCCGATGCTGCCGGGACGAATGTTGAACGGCACATGCTGCCACGGCGTTTCCGATTCGATCAGTGAAGCCGGCAGGCAACTTTCGCGCGAACCGAAACGCCGGTCGGCCTCTTGCAATGTGATGATATCCGCATCGATCTCGTTCAACACCGACAATATGCGTTCGGGATCGCGCTTCTGGTCAAGCCCGACACATTTGTGGATATTATAGGTTGCGACCTTGAGCGGAAGGGTCATCGAAGGTCCGCGTCTCGCAGCAAGGCGTCGGCTTCGTCATGATCGTCGTCAAGTACCATCAACCGTACCGGAATTGCAAAGGCCGCGCTGTCGGCGATATTCATTCCGCCATCAAAAGTGACTGCACCAATGCCATGCGATTCGAGAAATCCGCGGGCAATTTCAGCGGCCATCGATGACGGGTAGCGGGCGAGTTCGACCAGCGCCATGCAGCTATTGCACGGGACCGAAATAGCGATTGGTCGGCCGCGTCGGAATGCCGTCGATGCTGCTGCTGCGTTGCCGTGCCTTGGCGAGCCAGGCATCCGGCTCCATCTGCGAATGCGCCTTTTGCAGCGTCTCGCGTTCGCGCTCCAGCGCCATGAATGGCACGCCCCAGCCGCAACTCGACTGGACACTGTCGATATCAATAACGAAAATCTGTCTTGTGCCCGGCAGCAAAGTGAAATGTGCGGCAAGCGCTTCCCATTCGGCATCCTGAGGCAATACCGCCCTGCCTCGACCGTATATCCGCAAGATCAACGCCGGCCGGTCAAAGTTACAGAACATGATGGTGATGCGGCCCTGGTCTTTTTGGGCGACTGACAGATGCGCGTGGGTTTCATTGCCCGAACCGCCAAGGTCAAGATAGGCGACACGGCCCGGCGACAACACGCGAAATGCATCATAGCCTTTCGGGCTGAGGTTGATCCGGCCATCAGATGCAGCGGTCGCGGTAAAGAAAATCGGCTGCTTGCCGATCATCTCGACATGCTTGTCATTCAGCGTTTCCGTAAATTCAGCCATGGCTTCATCTGCCAGAGCAGTCCTAAGGCGTCCAGTATTTTGACCGCGCCTTACGCGGTGCCGGTTCGCCGGGGCTGTTCGTCGGTTTGTTCTAACGCCGGTGCCGACCATTCATAACGGGTCGATGCATCCGCGCGGGGGAAATCGGCGATGACATTGCTGGATTCCCGCATTTCGGTGGTTTGCTCGCCAAACATCCGGCTGACCTCATGGGCAGGAACGGGTTTGCTGAAATAGTATCCCTGGATCTGGTTGCAGCCCTGTTCGCGCAATATATCGAGTTGGTCGATAGTCTCGACGCCTTCTGCCGTCGTTTCCATCCCCAACGCCTCGGCCAGCGACGTAATCGATTTGATAATGGCCGTCGCGCCCTTATGCGCCAGCAAATCGACAATGAAACTGCGGTCGATTTTGATCTTGTCGAACGGGAAGCTTCGCAAATAGCTAAGCGACGAATAGCCGGTGCCGAAATCATCAAGCGCAACCCGGACACCCAGCGCGCGAAGCGAGTGGAGCGAGGCCAAAGTCGTTTCGATATTATCGATAAAAAGGCTCTCGGTGATTTCCAGTTCGAGCCGGTGCGGGTCAAGGTTTACCGACGTCAGCGCCTGCGTCACTACCGAATTGAGCCTGTTCGAACGGAACTGAACAGGCGAGATATTGACCGCAACGCGGATATGTTCAGGCCATGTCGCCGCGATCCGGCATGCTTCGCGCAATACCCATTCGCCGATCGGGACGATCAAGCCAGTGTCCTCGGCAAGCGGAATGAAGTTGACTGGCGACACCATGCCACGTTTCGGATGGTTCCACCGCAGCAGTGCTTCAAATGCTGTCACGCGGTTTTGCGATAGCGCAAACAGCGGCTGGAAATACAGCTCCAGTTCGCCATTCCGGATCGCGTCGTGCAGATCGACTTCAATGGCGCGGCGTTCCTGCGCCTCTGCATCCATGGCATTTTCAAAAAAGCGAAAACTACCCTTGCCGTCATTCTTTGCCCGGTACAGCGCCAGATCAGCATTTTTTAGCAAGGTCGTCGGGTCATTACCGTCTTGCGGAGCAATGGCGATGCCAATGCTCGTGCCTGCGATAATGCGGTGACCATTAACGACCATGGGTTCGATGGTTTCAGCCAGTATTGAATGACACAATGCCGATGACACGCGAACGTCGCCTTCGATAAAAAGCGCGAATTCGTCCCCACCCAGCCGCGCGACAAACCCCTGACCCGCCAGCTGCTGCAACCGAATGGCGACTTCACACAGTAACGCATCGCCGGTCGGATGGCCGAGCGTGTCATTCACCGCCTTGAAGTTATCGAGATCGAGATAAATCAGCGCAAAGGATTTGGTTTTCCCATAGGCCTTGAGTTGCTGCGTAATATGTTCGCGCAGCAAGGACCGGTTGGCAAGCCCGGTAAGGCCATCGTGGAACGCCATATGTGCAATCTGCCGCTCGCGGTCCTCGATATTGTGGACCATGCGGTTGAACGAGCGCGCGAGGCGGGAGATTTCGTCATGCGTTTCGACCGCGACCTGTGCATGTTCGCCCGACCCCACTGATCGCGTTGCCTGTTCCAAAGCCGCAATTGGCCGCGCCAGTCGGCGCGCCAGCAGAAAGCTTCCGGCAATGGCGAGCGCAATGCCCAATAGCCCGAACGCCAATAAAGCGAGGAATATCGGCTGATAACCGTTGAGCGCTGCGGTCAGGCTATATTCAAGCACCAATGCCTGTGGCTCATCTTCGATAAAGCTACGAACCGGGCTGGCGCGCACCAACCACCGTTCGCCATTTACCGATTTTTCGGTCGCGACTTTGCCTGTTGCAACGCCTTTAGGGACCGATGCAAAGGGCGCAACTTTGGGATGAAGGTCCACGGCGGACAGTTTGGCAAGACTACTCAGTTCGGCTGTGCCCAGGTCGCGGGTGAACACGACCCAGCCCAGCAAGACGGGCGCTTCAATCGGTGCGGCGGTTAATATCCGGTTCTGGCCGCCAAGGCTGACGATGCCCTGTTCCCGGCCAGCGTCAAGCGCGTTGAACAGCCGGCTCTGATCGGTGCCGGACAGCCCTTTGTTCAATCCTGTTATCTGCCCGTCCAACCCAACGACGAACGCATCATCAAGCTCAAGCCTGGTTTCAAGCGTGGTAAGCGCCGAATCGATAGTTGGCGCATCGCCGGTCGCGGCAGCCTCGCGGAAGCCGAAGTCGGCGGCCAACACCTTTCCGGCTTGATGCAATTGTTCGAACTGCATCTCGGCGATGCGTTCGAAGACTTTGCTGCCGGCAGCCATTTCGCGATTGACCGATTTTTCCGCATATTGCTCGACCGCCATGCGCGTTCCTGCAAGCGAAATGAGCGTTGCCAGCGCAAACATGGCGGCAAAAAACAACGTCATCTTGACCGAAAGGCGCGACAATATCCGAAGCAAAAATCGCCTCGCGACAAAAGGCAGCTTTATCGTCACGGGCGCAACGTCAGCTTTATGGCGCGCGCGACATTGCCGGTTGTCAATGGCACGCTGACCATCATTTCATTGTCTTTACCGCGTAACTTGGGATGCCATATGGTGACCCGCGCAAACCCGCTTGGCAATCCTGTCAACCGCGCTGCGCCGGTCGCATTGCTCTTGGCGGCAAACGGCGTGTCGACGACTTTAATAAATCCGCTCATGCTGTCATGAATATTGCAACCCAACGCAACCGAGCCTTCGGTCGTGAATTTGTAACTGCGGGTTTCGTCCTTACCGAACAATTTGATTTCGAATTTCGCAGGCCGTGAAAATGAATAGACATGGTGACGCACCTTGTCCTTATTAGGAAATCTGACGGTTGCGCCGACCGGTACAATCAAAACATTGGGCGCAAAGGCGATATTTTGCTGCACCATCATGGTGCCCCAGGGAAACAATATCGGTCCACCCGGCGTGCCGCTGGCCGGATGCACCGTTACCACCGCATCTTCGACCGGCTGTCCCTTTGCATCGGTAAGCCGCACATCAAGTGTGCCGGCAACAGCGGCCACCGGAAAGCATAAGCCGACTATGGCGAAGAGACGAAGGAACATCATGCTGACAGATTTAGGCGGTCACCCGTCAACAAGAGTTTAACAAAATTCGCATTTTACATGGGATTCTGCGCTCGTTTTTACCGGCTGTTAATGATGTATATTTACCGTTGCAGCGTGTCTCTATTCATCAAATCCTTGCTTACGATAGTAACCGCGTTCGTTGCAGCGATGCCGCAGGGAGCGCGGGCCGACGACTTACGTGATGGCGGCAAGCTGCTACTGACGAATGGAATTGCCTCGCTTGAAGGCGCATCGGGTGGCGGATTGACACCGTGGGCGGTGATCGCGGGCAACGAAACCAAAGACGGTATTGGCGTGTCGGCGCATGCGACAGTCGCCGAAGTCAAAAGCTATGATTTCCAAAGCGCCGGGTTAAGTATTGGGTTTTTCGACCGGGTCGAGCTGTCCTATTCGCGGCATAATTTCAACACCAACGAGACCGGCGCGGCGCTAGGGCTTGGCGCGGATTATGCGTTCAAGCAGGATGTTTTCGGCGCGAAGGTTAAGCTGGCAGGCGACCTTGTCTTCGGCGCTCCGATGATGCCTGCGATAGCCATTGGCGCGCAATATAAGACCAGCAACAACGATGCTGTCATCCGGGCGATGGGTGCCAAAGACGACAAGGGTGTCGATTATTATGTGAGCGCCAGCAAGTTGTTCCTGTCGCATTCGATCCTCGCCAGCGCGACTCTTCGCGCGACCAAGGCCAATCAGATCGGCCTGCTTGGTTTTGGTGGTGACCAGAATTCATCCTATTCGTTGCAAGCCGAAGGCTCGCTCGCCTGGCAATTGTCGCGGCGCTTCGCTATTGGCAGCGAATACCGAACCAAACCCAATAATTTGGGTGGCGCACGCGAAGATGACTGGTTCGATCTCTTCGGCACTTACGCCTTTAACAAGCATTTAACCGCTGCGGTTGCATATGCCGATATGGGCTCGATTGCGTCAGTTGGCAAACAACGCGGCGTGCTGTTTTCGCTGCAGGCGTCATATTGAAGGATTGCATATGTCGATGATTGCCATTGCCTTGCTGTTGCAAAGCGCATCGCCGCCGCCACATGCGATGCCGGGCGAAGAGCCGGTTGAAGAATATGTCATTAAGCCTGAGAATGCAGGGGCAAAGCCGTTTGAGGGTGACGCGATGGCAAAGGCATTTGGCGGACAGGATGGTATCCGCCGGGTCGTTAACCGCTTGATCGATCTCAATTCCAACGACCCGGTCATCGGCGAAATATTCGCCAACGAGGACCGTGTGCGGTTCCAGCGCACATTATTCGAACATATGTGTTACCTGCTAAATGCGGGCTGCACATATACTGGCATGGATATGCGGTCGGCGCACAAAAATATGGGCATTCAGCAGGCTGACATGAACCGGATGGTGGAAAATCTGCAATCAGCGATGGACGCAGAAGGCATACGCTTTCAGGCACAAAACCGTTTGCTGGCTAAGCTGGCCACCATGCGCAAAGACGTGGTTGAGCGCTAGCAATTCGTGCCGGGGATCGGAATGCCCATCGGTCCTTTGCACTTTTTCTTGGGCTTCGGTTTTGGTGCCTCGCCTTCACCCTCGTCGTCAGCACCTTCCATACCAGCCATTCCGTCCATGCCGCCCATACCGGTCATGAAGCTGGCAAACGCGCGGAAGCGGACTTTGGCAGTCCAGTCGATATTCCAAACGGCTTTGGGGTCGGTGGGCTTCGGCGGGAAGGCGAAATTTTCTTCAGTGCCAAACGCGTTCATGCTGCCGAACATCATGCCGCCTGCTGCTGCCTTGGCTTCGGCCGGGATTGCGCAGCTTTTCTGCGTTGGGGGCATCACATTTTTCGCCGTAATTTGCCGCGCAACCTCGGCCGGCGACAGCCAGTCTATGCCCACGCCTGAATCGCGGTTATTGGCGGATGTCCACATCACCAT